>NZ_JBXANP010000017.1:0-127960 GCF_058801745.1 Rugamonas sp. GW822-FHT03B10
GCTGCAGAATCGCGGGTCGCAGCTATTCGCGTCCAATGGCACGATTACCGTGCCCGCTGGTATAACCTCGGTTCTGGTCACTCGTTGGGGAGGTGGCGGCGGCGGTGCGGCTTATTACGATACGACCTCGGCCGGTGGCGGCGGGGGCGGTGGCGCGGCGGGGATCAACAGTCCGATCAGCGGGACACCCGGCCAGGTGTTGGCGGACACAGTCGGCGCGGCGGGGACGGGCGGGCAAGCTGCAGCGGCCAAGGGGTGGGCTGGTGGGGCTTCATCGCTCGGGGCACTAGTCAGCGCGGCCGGCGGTGGCGGCGCGGCCAGCGGCATGGCGCAGAACACGGGCGGCGCCGGCGCCGGCGGCGGTTCGGCCACCGGCGGCAATGGCAGCAACGGCAACCCGAGCAACGGCAGTGCGACGGCCGGTGACGGCGGCGCCGGCGGAGCCGGCGGTGGCGGCAATTCGGGCGGCGCCGGCGGTTCGGGCGGCACCAACACGGCCGGCGCCGGCACGGGTGGCGCCGGGGCGGGCGGCACTGGCGGCGCGGCCGGCAATGTCTCGGTGGACGCGGGCACGTTCAATATGTCCAACACCATGAGCAACGTGGGCCAGTCGGCGGCCGGGGTGATGGTCGTCAACCAGAACAGCGGGATCGCATCGCTGGTGCAGCAAAGCGTGAACGTGCAAGCCAATTTGCAGGTCGGTAAGTAGTGCGCGGTGGCGGCGGCGGGCCAGGGCAGCGGCCCGCCGCCGCCATCATTTGCAGCGAGAGGACGATATGCGACTTCACACTATCCCATTCTGGGGCGCACTGGGCCTGGCGGCGTGCCTGCACGGGCCGGCGCGCGGGCAGGGGGGCGATACGCTGGCCATCGCCGCCGCCCCGCTGGCGTCCGCCGCCGTGCTTGCGCCCGCGCCCGTTGCGGCGGGCCGGGCTGTCACGGCGCCGACGGTGGCGATCACCGCGCGCGACGACGATGGCGCGCTGTTCGGCGTGCCGCCGCTGGCGCCGGAACGGCTCGCGCAATGGCGCGGCGGGACCGACACGGTCACGAACGACATGCGGCTGAACGGCACGGTGGCCGGCAACGCGGCCGTCAACGTGGCCACGGGGGCCAACATCATCACCAATGGCGCGTTCAGCAACGCTTCCGGTCTGCCGGTGGCGATACAGAATTCCGGCGCGAACGTGTTGATCCAGAACGCCACCATCATCAACGTCGAGCTGAAATGAAACGCGCCGCCATCGCCTTGTTTGTGCTTGCCGCCCTGGGCGGCCGGACTGCCCGCGCCGCCGGGCTGGAGTTGCCGGCCGGGGGCGGCTTTTTTGCGCTGCGCCTCACCAGCCTGTCGGCCATGCGTTTCCAGAGCACGGTGCATCAGCAGTACGATTTCAGTTGCGGTTCGGCGGCCGTGGCCACCTTGCTCAGCTACCACTACGATTTTCCCGTCGATGAGCAGCACGTGTTCGCGGACATGTACGCGCACGGCGACCAGGCGAAAATTCGGCGCGAAGGCTTTTCCTTGCTGGACATGAAGCACTACCTGGCCGAGCGCGGCTTCACGGCCGACGGCTACGAGCTGCCGCTGGCCAAGCTGGTGCAGGCGCGCTATCCGGCCATCGTGCTCGTGTCGGACCACGGCTACCAGCATTTCGTCGTCGTCAAAGGCGTGGCCGAAGGACGGGTGCTGCTCGGCGATCCGGCCGTCGGCACGCGCGCGATGAGCGAAGCGGCGTTCGAGGCGATCTGGCGCAACCGGCTGCTGTTCGTGATCCACGGCTGGCGCGGCGCCGCGCGCTTCAACGCGGCGGCCGACTGGCGCGCCGCGCCGCGCGCGCCGCTGACGGATCCGTTCGACAGCCGCGGCCTGGCCGATGTCACCTTGCCCAAGAATGGCGCCGGCAATTTCTGACGGGAGCGCTGCCATGTCCACCGTGCCAGCCATGACGACCATGCGCCCGCTGTGGCTGGCGCTGTGCCTGTGCTGCGCGCCCGCCCTGGCCCACGATCCCACCGATGATTGGGTGGCGGTGGACGATGGCCGGCTCGACGGCGCGCGCGGCGGCCTCGATGCCGGCAACGGCCTGATCTTGTCGCTAGGTGTGGAAAGATTGGTTTCGATCAATGGCAACGTCGTGGCGAGTAGTAACTTTGTCATTTCCGACCTGGGCAAGGTGGTTGCCGGCGCCACGCCGCTGGCGGGCGACGCGGCGGCGTTGACGCTGGTCCAGCATGGCGCGGGCAATGTGTTCGAGGCGCCGCAGCTAGCGCAGGGCGTGGCGGCGCTGGTGGTCCAGAACAGCGCCAGCGACCAGTTGATCCGCAGCCAGACGACCATCAGCACGGCCGTCAACAGCCTGTCCTTGCTCAAGAGTCTGAATTTCGAAGGCGGCCTGCGCGATGCGCTCAGCAATGCCGTGCGCCCGAAATAGGAGGGCGCGGCGGCAGTCCGTGGCCGCCAGCCACCAGCGCTTGAGGAGAGACGATGCCATACCGTGAGACATTGCGTATCAGTTCGATAGGATTGTCGGTGGTGCTGTGCAGTGCGCCCGTGTTGGCGCAGCAGGGCGGGGCGCCCGGCCAGGAGGCGCGGCCGGCTGGCGTCGCGCTGGCCGAATTGCAGGCGCGGTTGTGGGACATGCAGCAACAGCTGGCCGAGCAGAAGGCGCAATTGCAGGCGCTGCGGCGCGAGCTAGGGCAGCGGACGGGACGGGACGGCGGCGGGCAGGGGGGCCGCGGCCAGTCCGGCCAGGGCAGCGCGACGCCCGCGCTGCCAGCCGTGCCGGCAACGCGACTGGCGGCGCTGCGGGGCACCGGCGCTGGAAATGCCCGAGGATTGGGCGCGGACGTCGGAGCAGGCCCGGCCACCGGCGCCGGCGCTGGCACGGGCGCGGCGGCGGGCACGGGGGCGGCGGCCGGCGGCAGGCCGGTGGGCGAGGCGCCGCCGGGCGCCGGTCGCCCGCCCGAGGTGGCGCCGCTGTTCGAGCAGCCGGGCGTGCTCACGGCCCAGGGCCACTATGTGCTGGAGCCGTCGTTGCAGTTCGGCTATTCGTCGAGCAACCGCGTGGCGCTGGTGGGCTACACCATCATTCCCGCCCTGCTGATCGGACTGGTCGATATCCGCGAACTCAAGCGCAACACGGTGACGGCCACGCTGACCGGGCGCTACGGCATCGGGCCGCGCACCGAGGTCGAGCTGAAAGTGCCGTATGTGTACCGTTCCGACAGCACGGTCAGCCGCGAGATCCTCACCGGCACCGGCGTGGACCGGGCGTTCGACACGAGCGGCAAGGCGCTGGGCGACATCGAACTGGCGCTGCGCCACCAGTTCCGGCGCGACGCCGCCAGCCAGGCCTATTACGTGGGCGGGCTGCGCCTGAAGACCCGCAGCGGCAAGGATCCGTTCGATGTCGTCACCGATTGCGTGACCCGCTGCGTGGGCCCGGACGCCACCGGCACCGGGCTGCCATTGCAATTGCCCACGGGGTCGGGCTTTTACGCGCTGCAACCGAGCCTCACCTGGCTCTACCCCAGCGACCCGGCCATCCTGTTTGGCAGCGTCAGCTATCTGCACAACTTCCGGCGCAGCGGCGTGATGCGCCAGGTGCTGAACGGCCAGTCCGAACCGCTGGGCACGGTCGCGCCCGGCGGCGTGGTCGGCTTCAATTTCGGGCTGGGGCTGGCACTGAACGACAAGCTGGCCATGAGCCTCGGCTATGACCACAGCGCCATCGCGCGCACGCGCCAGAACGGCCAGCCCGTGCCCGGCTCCGTGCGCACCCAGCTGGGCACGCTACTGCTGGGCATGTCGTACCGCCTCAGCGACCGGCGCACCGTCAACGTGGCCGTGGGCGCCGGTTTGACCCGCGACACGCCGGATGTGCAACTGTCGGTGCGGCTGCCCGTCACGTTCTGAAGCGGCGTCTAAGGCGAGCTCTGCGGGAAAGCGGCAAATCGGGTATCTTAGTGTTCCTGGCAACTATTAGCAAAGGAACACTCTATGATTTCGACGCTGCTTTCCCGGTCGTTGCAGGCCGCCATAGGCGCCGCCATCGCCGCCGCCTGCTGCGCCGCTCCGGCCCAGGCCGCCGCGCCGATGGCCAAATTCCAGGCGCCCGGCTTTTACCGCACCATGCTGGGCGCGTTCGAGGTGACCGTGCTCAGCGATGGCACGGTCGAGTTGCCGGTCGATACCTTGTTGAAGATGCCCAAGGACAAGGCCGACCAGGCGCTGGCCCGCTCGTTCGAGCACAGCCCGCTGGAAACCTCGGTCAATGGCTTCCTGATCAACACGGGCGAGAAGCTGGTGCTGGTGGACGTGGGCGCGGCCGGCCTGTTCGGCCCCACGCTGGGCAAGCTGGTAGCGAACCTGAAGGCGGCCGGCTACCAGCCCGAGCAGGTCGATGAGATCTACCTGACCCACATGCACCCCGACCACGTGGGCGGCCTGGTGGCCGATGGCCAGCGGACCTTCCCGAACGCCGTGGTGCGGGCCGGCAAGGCCGACGCCGATTTCTGGCTCAGCCAGGCCAACATGGACAAGGCGCCGGCCGAGCAGAAGGGCTTGTTCCAAGGCGCCATGGGCGCGCTCGGTCCCTACGTGCAGGCCAACAAGTTCGTGCCCATCGTCGGCAACTCGGAACTGGTGCCGGGCGTGAAGTCGTATGCGAGCGCCGGCCACACGCCGGGCCACATCACCTATGTGGTGGAAAGCAAGGGCCAGAAGCTGGTGTTGCTGGGTGACTTGATGCATGTGGCGGCGGTCCAGTTCGACGAGCCGGCCGTCACCATCGCCTACGACGAGGACAACAAGGCCGCCGCCCTCCAGCGCAAGGCCGCCTTCGCCGATGCGGCCAAGCAGGGCTACCTGATCGGCGCCGCCCACCTGCAATTCCCGGCCCTCGGTCATCTGCGCGCCAGCGGCAAGGGCTACCAGTTCGTGCCGGTCAACTACATGATCCCGCGCTGACCGCGCGCGGCGGACGCAAAAAAACAGGGCGCCGCAGCGCCCTGTTTTTTTTGCGCCGTGCCATCCAGCAGCACGGCCCGCCCGCCGGGAGGCGCCGCAGCGCCCCCGCCGGCGTTACGCCACTTCCAGCGCCGGGTAGTCGGTGTAGCCTTCCTCCGTCGGATGGTAGAACGTTTCCATCTTCCACTCGTTGAGCGGCGCGTCCAGTTGCAAACGGCGCGGCAGGTCGGGGTTGGCGATGAAGGCCTTGCCGAACGCGATCGCGTCGGCCGTGCCGGCGTCGAGCACGCGCTGGGCCGTCTGCTTGTCCATCTTCTCGTTGGCGATGAACACGCCGCCGAATTCGCGCTTGATCATCGGCGCCAGGCTGTCGTCGCCGACCGCTTCGCGGGCGCAGATGAAGGCGATCTTGCGCTTGCCCAGCTCGCGCGCCACGTAGCCGAAGGTGGCGGCCGGGTCCGAGTCGCCCATGTCGTGGGTGTCGCGGCGCG
Organism: Rugamonas sp. GW822-FHT03B10; assembly: GCF_058801745.1. Taxonomy (NCBI): domain Bacteria; kingdom Pseudomonadati; phylum Pseudomonadota; class Betaproteobacteria; order Burkholderiales; family Oxalobacteraceae; genus Rugamonas; species Rugamonas sp. GW822-FHT03B10. The sequence goes on from NZ_JBXANP010000017.1 coordinate 5,461, forward strand.
GCGCCAGGTGCATGCCCACGCGGTCGGCGCCCCACACGTCGATGCAGGCGTCGGTCACTTCCAGCAGCAGGCGGGCGCGGTTCTCGATCGAACCGCCGTAGTTGTCGGTGCGGTGGTTGGTGCTGTCTTGCAGGAACTGGTCGAGCAGGTAGCCATTGGCGCCGTGCACCTCCACGCCATCGAAGCCGGCCAGCTTGGCGTTCTCGGCCGCCTTGCGGTAGGCGGCCACGATGCCGGGCAGTTCCGACGTCTCCAGCGCGCGCGGCACGGGGAAGGGACGCTGCGGACGCAGCAGGCTCACGTTGCCGTTGGCGGCGATGGCGCTGGGCGCCACCGGCGGCTGGCCGTCGAGGAAGGACGGATCGGAAATGCGGCCCACGTGCCACAACTGGGCGAAGATGCGGCCGCCGGCCGCGTGCACGGCGCTCGTCACCAGCTGCCAGCCTGCCACCTGCTCATCCGACCACAGGCCCGGCGTGTCCGCGTAACCGACACCCTGGGGCGTGACGGCCGTGGCTTCGCTCAGGATCAGGCCGGCGCTGGCGCGCTGCGTGTAGTACTTGGCCATCAGGGCGTTGGGCACGCGGCCGCCGCCGACGGCGCGGGCGCGCGTCAGCGGCGCCATGACGATGCGGTTTTTCAGGGTCAGGTTGCCGATGGTGATGGGATCAAACAGATTTGCCATGATGATTTTCCTGTCAAAAAGTGCCGGACCAGGCCGGCAAAAAGGGAAGCCCCGTTCAGAGGCCTGTGTTCATGTGTTCGAGGAATGCCTGGATGGTCGCTTCATCGCGCTTGAAGTAATTCCACTGGCCAACGCGGTACGACTGCACCAGCCCGGCCTTTTGCAGCGTGGCCAGGTGGGCCGACACGGTCGATTGCGACAGGGCGCAGCGGCGGTCGATCAGCCCGGCGCACACCCCGAGGCTGAGCGGGTGTTGCTGGTCGGCGAAAAATACTTCCGGCTCCTTGAGCCACGCCAGGATCTGGCGTCGCACCGGGTTGGCCAGCGCTTTGTGAATTGCATCGATATCCATGATTGCTCGCTCTTACATCATTTGTTTCGTCACAGGACGATATATGTATCGGTTTTCACCGATTTCAATATCGCCATCTTACGATATAAATGGAGAACGTGCACGGCGCCGCGAAAAATGGCCGTGGCCGGCGTGGCCGGCGCGGCGGTGCTACACTGCGCCCTCATGCGCGCGCGGGGTCGGCCCGCCCCGCCCATCAAGGAGAACACATTGACCTGGTTGATTTTGATCCTGGCCGGCTTGCTCGAAGTGGCATGGGCCGTCGGGCTGAAATACACGGCCGGATTCACCCGGCCCGTGCCGACCGTGTTGACGCTGCTGGCCATGGCCGGCAGCGTCGGCCTGCTGGGCCTGGCCCTGCGTCACTTGCCGCTGGGGACGGCCTATGCGATCTGGACCGGCATCGGCACGGTGGGGACGGTGATCTTCGGCATCATCGTGCTCGGCGAGCCGGCGGGCGTGCTGCGGCTCGCGTGCATCGCCATGATCGTGGCCGGCATCGTCGGCTTGAAGGTGGCCACGGCGTGAGCGGCGCGCGCCGTCAGCGGCCGCCGCTCCAGCGCTCGTAGATGCGGCTCAGTTCGCCGTTCATCTTGAGTTTCAGCAGCGCCTGGTCCAGCAGGTGGACGGTGGCCGGCGGCACCTTCTTGCTGACCCAGAAATAAATCGGTTCCTCCTTCAGCACGCCCGGCATCACGCGCACCTGCTCGCCCAGGCCGTTCTCGCGCACGATCCAGTTCAGCGACAGCTCGTTCATGTAGAAAAACCGCCCGTGGCCGGCGATGATCTTCTTGAGGTTGACCACGTTGTCGCTGGTGCTGTCGTCCACCTTCAGCCCCAGCGCCCGCAACTGGTCCGAATAACCGGCCCCGCGCGAGGTGTTGACCAGCGGCTTGAGTTTGACGAGCTCGTCCAGGCTGTCGACCCGCACATGGTCGCCGGCCGCCGCCGCCACCCGGTGCCGCACCAAGTACAGCGGCTTGCCGACGATGGTGGCGATCGCGCGCCGGCGCGCCGTATCGAGCAGCGCGCAGGCGCACGCCACGTTGCCCGATTCCAGCCCCTGTTCGATGACGGGGAGGGAGCGGAACTCGTGCTGGCCGGTGAAGTGCACGCGCGGCTCCACCTTCTCGATCGCTTGCAGGATGTCGGGGCACACGCCCTCGCTGTGGTCGCCCCGGTCTATCCATTTGGGCGGCAGGCTCTCCTGCGCCAGGACGGGCAGATTGCTCACCCCGGCCCGCGCCGGCGCAGGGCAGGCGGTGAGGACGAGCGCCGTCAGCAAAAATAACCCAGGGATATGCATCTTGCCTCCTGCGACGATTTTAGACGCATCGTCCCCCGCGCGCCACCATTGCATGGCGCAAGCCTGCGGGAAAGCGACGCCCGGCCGTCACAAACCGGCGCCGTGGCGGGCCAGGTAGAACCATTCACAATGGGCCCCGGCGGCGCTGTCGGGAAACAGCATCACGCCGTCGAAGCCGGCCAGCACCGGCGTGCCATCGGCGCGGCGGCCGATCTCCTCGCCCTGGCGCACCGGGTCGAAGCTGGCCCAGTCGCGGCTGAACTGGTCGTCGGGGTGCAGCTTGTCGTGGACTTCGGCCATGCTGAGCACGTCCATCTGCGCCTCGGCCACCGGCGCCGGCGCCGGGGCGTCCGTCAGGCCGAGGAAGGCCAGCGTATTGACGATGGCCTGGTGGGCCACCTGCGGCGCGCGCGGATCGGCATGCTGGCCGCACTCGAGCGTGAGCGCATAGCCGCCCGTGCTGCGCATGTATTCTGTCGTGCCCACGCCGTAGCGTAGCACCGTGTCCAGCCGGCTGTCGCCGCGCAAGCGCCGCCGCACGCCCTGGCCATAGGTGCGCAGCCAGCCCTCCACGAAGCGCCGCACGCCCAGCCGCCGCGCCAGCGCCCGCTCCTGCCGCGCGTGCCGGAATGGTTCCAGCGGCCCGTCGTTGTCGCGCGGCCCCACCATGGCGAACGGCTCGCCGGGGGCGTTGAACGAGTGCAGGTCCAGCAGCACGTCATGGCTGGCCAACAGCGGACAGAGCCAGTTGGCCACGCGGTCCTCGAAGTCCTGCGGCGCGGCGTTGGGGAACAGGTTGCGGTTCAGGTTGCGCTCGCCGGCGCGTTCGCCGCGCGCGTAGGCCAGCGGATTGGCCACCGGCACCAGCGTCAGGCAACCACGGACCAGACGCACGGCGCCGCTGTCCAGTTCCGCCATCAGACGTTCGATGGCGCGTGTGCCGCAGGTTTCGTTGCCGTGCACGGCGCCCAGCACGATCAGCCGCGGGCCGTCGCCCTGGCCCGCGTACCGGACGGATTTGAAGGCGGTCAAGCTGGCCTGAGTCATGGGGCGCAGCGCCGGCCGGGCGGCGGGCACGATGGGGAAGGGGGGCGGCGCGCCATCGGCTCAGGGACGGGCGTCGATCACGTCGAACGGCGCGGTCATGCCGGCCAGGTAGGCCATCAGGCTGCGGGCCCGGTCGCCGTCGTCCTGGCCGACGGTGCCGGCGATGGCCGCGCGCAGGCCCGGCAATACTTCCGCCACGTGGGGGCTGCGGTAGGCCTCGATCAGCAGCAGGGCCAGTTCCGTGGCGCGCCCCCGGTTGTTGCGCATGCGTTGTTCGAGCACGGCCAGCAAGGCGCGCTGCATGCGCGGCGTGGGATTGGTGATGTAGCCGAACACCAGCGGCGTGTTGCTGATCGCTTCGCACAGGCGGTGTTCGATCTGCTCCGGCGCGACGTCGGACGCGATGTCGAAATACGCGCCGTTCCAGCGCGTGCGGGCGTACGGATGGCCCGGCGGAAAGGAATCAACCGTGTCGAAGCCGCAGACGCGGCTCAGGTGGCGCAGCCAGGCGAATAGGGTGGAGGTCATCGCGCCATTTTAGCCGTAATGCTGGGCCGGCGCCGGCCAAAGATGACGGACGAAAAAAAACGCCCCGGGCAGGGCGTTTTGTCATGCGACGCGGCGGGTGCCGGTTAGGCTGCCTTGCGGCGGCGGGCCAGGAAGCCCACCAGGCCCAGACCGGCCAACAGCATGCCATAGGTTTCTGGCTCAGGAACGGCCGAGGTGAAGGCGCGATAGTTGCTCAGGTTGCTCGTGCCGGTGTCCGGGTTCACTGGCGCGCTGGTGGTCAGGCTGAACACCGAGGTATTCAGTGCGCTCCAGTGGAACAGCAGTTCGCCGCCACCGATGTGCACAGCCAGATTGTCGAACGCCGGCGGCGGGGTGATGGTCAGGGTGTTGCCCGAAATGGAGTCAGCACTGCCAACCAGCTTCAGCACGCTCGACGAAGTGAGGCCGAACAGGCCGCTGCTCTGCAGCGCGCCAGGGATCTTGTCCACGCCTTGCTTCAGGTTGCCGTCGTAGTAGCCAACGCTCAGGTTGCCGATGTCGGAGAACTGGTAGGTCAGGCCATTCAGCGCCAGGGTGCCGATGTCGCCGGTCGTGCTAACGGAGCTGGTCAGGTCGACCCAGCTCGCAGCATGTGCGGACGCAGCCAGCACCAAGCCAGCAGCGGCCATCGCCAGTTTAACTGCTTTGGTCTTCATGTTGTTCATGTTATATCCCGTGTTTGTAGAGTGACAAATGACTGGCATCGCTCGTTATTCTGACTGCGCCTCACAACTGCCAGCGGTGTGAATTTGAAGCAGTGAAGTCAGGTTATCATAAGACTCACGGAATTTGCTAACTGAAAACATAAATATTTGCGTTTTTTGTTGCTAACCTGCCTATTTAGTGGATTTCGAAGCAATAAAATTATGGCGCCAGAAATGTTGTACGGCCCTCCGCCCGGAGGGCCTCAACCGTCAGCGGTTCTTTTCCGCGCTCAGTTTCTGCAGCAGCCGGGCCAGCTCGTCGCGCATCGCCGGCGACAGGTTGATGAACTGGCAGCCGATCTGTACTTGCTCGCCGAGCAAGAATGAGCGGAAGGTGCGCGACAGGCGGATTTCCAGGTCGGCGATCATGACGGCGTCCGGTCCCAGCTCCAGCCGCACCCGCTGCAATTTGCGGCCCACGTGCAAGCCGACCGCGTCGCGCGGGGCGGCCCGCATGCCGACGCCGCCGGCCGAGAAGTCATACAACTGCAATTCGTAGGGCTTGCCGTTGAGCACGAACGAGGCCAGGAAGTACACGCCCAGCGGCGTCTCCAGGCGCTGGGCGGCGCGCCGGTTGAGGATCTGGCATTTCTCCGGGAACGTGGCCGGGATCAGCGTGGGGCGCTCGGGCAGCGGCGCCCAGTCGGGCGAGCTGAGCTTGAATTGCATCTTGGCGCTGCGCAGCCAGGCCACGAACACGGCCTCGCCCGGCGGCAGGTACTCGCCTTCGTTCAGTTCCAGCACGAAATGGGGATGGTCGGGATCGACCGAGTGGATGCGCGCCATCACCACGTTGGTGCTGCTGTGCGGATAGATCGACACCGGGTCGCCGGTCTCGGCCAGCATGGCCAGCGCGTCGCCGATGTCTTGCTCGCCGGTCATTTCGTGCGGCTTGCTGCCGGCCGCGATGGGCTCCTGCGCGTCTTTGAGGCTGGGCGGGCCACGGCGGAATTGGGTGGGGAGGGGATTATTCACGACGGCATATCTCTTTGCAATTTTCGGGGGAAAAAGATGGTCTGCGGGGGGTAGTTTACCCACTATTGCCGGTGTTGGCTTGCACAATAGCAAGAATCTTTCATCTAATGGCGGCCCCGCGCCACACCGGGGCGTTGTCGTGGACAGTGCAAGTTCAGAAGCGTTCGTCCGGACGCAGGTAGCGCCATTGTCCGACAGGCAAGTCGCCGAGCTTGACCTTGCCGATGCGCACGCGCTTCAGGCCCACCACCTTCAGGCCCACCATCTCGCACATGCGGCGGATCTGGCGCTTCTTGCCTTCGCGCAGGGTGAAGCTGAGCTGGTCGTCGTTCTGCCAGCGGACCTTGGCCGGCAGCAGGGGCTTGCCGTCCATCCACAGCCCGTGGTTGAGCTTTTTCAGGTCGGCCTCGGGCAGCCTGCCGGGGCGCGTGTACTCGACCCGCACCAGGTATTCCTTGTCGATGTCGGTGTCGTGGCCGATCAGTTGCTTGGCCACGCGGCCATCCTGGGTCAGCACCAGCAGGCCGACGGAATCGATGTCGAGCCGGCCGGCCGGCACCAGGCTGCGCAGCTGGGTCGGATGGAACTGTTCCGTGGCCGGGTCGTCGGCCCAGCGGTTCTCGGGCTTGATCAGGGCCACGGCCGGCTGGTAGCCGTCCTCGGCCTGGCCGCTCACGTAGCCCATGGGCTTGTTGATCAGCACCGTCACGCGCTTGGACTGCTCGGCCGCCGCCTGGCGCTCGACCGTCACGCGCTGGCTCGGGTAGACCTTGCTGCCCAGTTCGGACACCACCTTGCCGTCCACCCGCACCCAGCCCCGGGCGATCCATTCGTCGGCCTCGCGGCGCGAGCACAGGCCCAGTTCGGACATCCGTTTGGACAGGCGTAAAAGTTCTTCACTCATGTTGCGTTGTTTCTTCAGTAGGGCGGACGCGGCTCACACCTTGAGCGCGTCCAGTAGATCGGTTTCCAGCTGCAGTTGCAGGCGGGCGTTGCTGAGGGCGGCGCCGTCGACGAGGAACACGTCCTCCACCCGTTCGCCCAGCGTCATCACCTTGGCCGTGTGCAGGCTGATCTTGTATTTGGTGAGCACGTTGGCGATCGAATACAGCAGGCCGGTGCGGTCGTTGGCCGCCACCGACAGCAGGTAGTACTGGCCCCGCTCGTCGGGCCGCAGGTCGACCGTGGGCTGGATCGGGAAGCTGCGCGACAGGCGCGACAGGCGGCCCTTGCCGGGCGCCGGCAGCGCCGCCTGGCTGGTCAGCAGTTCGCACAGCTCGTGCTCGATCAGGCTGATGATGTCGCGGTAGCTCTTGGCGAAGTTCTGCTCCGTCACCAGGAAGGTGTCGAGCGCGTAGCCGTGGTGGGTGGTGTGGATCTTGGCGTCGAGGATGCTGAAGTTCTTGCGGTCGAAATAGCTGCAGATGCGCGCGAACAGGTCGGCCTGGTCGCGCACGTAGACGGCGATCTGCAGGCCTTCGCCGATCGGCGCCAGCCGGCATTTGACCACCGGCAGCGCGCTGTCCATGCGGTTGTACAGCGCGCGCGTCTCCCACGCGATGTCGGACGCGTCGTGGCGCAGGAAGTAGGCCACGTCGAGCTGCTTCCACAGCGCCTCGTGCGCGTCCGGCGGCAGGCCGTACAGGCGCAGCGTGGCCAGCGCCTCGTGCTGGCGGTTTTTCAGTTCGCTGTCGGCCGAGTGGTGCTCGCCGCCCAGCACGCGCAGCGTGACGCGGTACAGGTCCTCGAGCAGCTTGCCCTTCCACGCGTTCCACACCTTGGGGCTGGTGCCGCGGATGTCGGCCACCGTCAGCAGGTACAGCGCCGTCAGGTGGCGCTCGTCGCCCACCAGGCGCGCGAAGGCGGCCACCACGTCCGGGTCCGACAGGTCCTGCTTCTGCGCCACCTGCGACATGGTCAGGTGGTTCTCGACCAGGAACACCACCAGCTCGGTGTCCTCGGCGCTCATGGCGTGGTCGCGGCAGAACTGGGCCGCGTCCACCGTGCCGAGCTTGGAGTGGTCGCCGCCACGGCCCTTGGCGATGTCGTGGAACAGGGCGCCCACGTACAGCACCCACGGCTGCGCGAAGTTGGCCATCAGCTGGCTGCAGAACGGGTACTCGTGCGCGTGCTCGGTCATCGTGAAGCGGCGCATGTTGCGCACCACCATCAGGATGTGCTGGTCCACCGTGTACACGTGGAACAGGTCGTGCTGCATCTGGCCCACGATCTTGCGGAAGTTGGGCAGGTAGCGCCCCAGCACGGACAGGTCGTTCATGCGCCGCAGCGTGTGGATGATGCCCACCGGCGCCTGCAGGATGCGCAGGAACAGCGCGCGGTTGACGGGATCCTGGCGGAAGCCGGCGTCGATCTTGAAGCGCTCGTGCCACAGCGCGCGCATGGTGCGCGAGGTCATGCCCTTGAGCGCGGGGCGCTCCGTCATCAGCACGAAGATCTCCAGCATGGCCGACGGCGTGCGCTCGAACGTGTCGTCGTCGTTCATGTCGATGAAGCCGTTGAGCTCATTGAAGCGCGCGTTGATCGGCACGGCCACGCCCGACTGCGGGAACAGCCGTTCCTCGATGTTCTGCAGCAGGATGGTGTTGAGCTGGGTGACCGTCTTGGCGGCCCAGTAGTAGCGCTGCATCAGGTATTCGCTGGCGCGGCGCATGTTGGCGCCGCTGCCGGTGGCCTGGAAGCCCAGCGTCTCGGCGATGGCCGTCTGCACGTCGAACACCAGCCGGTCCTCGCGCCGGCCCGCGTGCAGGTGCAGGCGCACGCGGATGTCCTTGAAGGCGCGCTCCTTCTCCATCAGCTGCTTGGCCTCGGTCTGGGTGATCAGGCCCGAGGTGGCCAGCGTGCGCCACGAGCTGGCCACGCCGGCCGCCTTGACCATCCACAGGATCACCTGCAGGTCGCGCAGGCCGCCCGGGCTCTCCTTGCAGTTCGGCTCCAGGCTGAAGGCCGTGTCCTCGTACTTGGCGTGGCGCTGGCGCATCTCCAGCATCTTGGCGTGGAAGAAGGCGCGCGGGTCCATGGCCGCCGCGTAGCGCCGCTGCAGCTCCTCGAACAGCGGCTGGTCGCCGCAGATCAGGCGCGCCTCGAGCAGGCTGGTTTGCACCGTGATGTCGGCCTGCGACTCGGTCATGCATTCATTGACGGTGCGGATGCTGTGGCCGATCTCCAGCCCCAGGTCCCACAGCAGCTGCACCAGCTCCTCGAGCTTGGCGCGGGTGGCCTCGTCGGGCGCGCGCGCCAGCAGGATCAAGAGGTCCACGTCCGAGTGGGGGAACAGCTCGCCGCGGCCGTAGCCGCCCACGCCGACCAGGGCCGTGTCGTCCGGCAGGGCCGCCGCGTGCCACGCTTGCGTCAGCACCGCGTCCACGCTCTGGCGCAGGTTGCGCAGCAGCTTCTCGGGCATGCCGTCGGCCTGGAAGCCGGCGATGACGAGCTGGCGGTCGGCCTTGAGCTGGCGTTTGAGCTGCTCCCGGAGATCCTTCTTCAACGCGGCGGCCGGCATGGCGCTTACGCGGCCTTGGCGGCGCTGGTGATGAAGGCCGGCGGCGGCGGGCTGCCGGCCGACAGGGTCAGCACCTCGTAGCCGGTGTCGGTGACGAGGATGGTGTGCTCCCACTGGGCCGACAGGCTGCGGTCCTTGGTCTTGATGGTCCAGCCGTCGCCCATCTCGCGGATCTCGCGCTTGCCGGCGTTGATCATCGGCTCGATGGTGAAGATCATGCCGGGCTTGAGCTCCTCCAGCGTGCCGGGGCGGCCGTAGTGCAGCACTTGCGGCTCGGTGTGGAACACCTTGCCGATGCCGTGGCCGCAGAACTCGCGCACCACGCTGTAGCCGGCCTTCTCCGCGTGCTGCTGGATGGCGTGGCCGATGTCGCCCAGGTGGGCGCCCGGCTTGACCTGGGCGATGCCCAGCCACATGCACTCATAGGTGATGTCCGACAGGCGCTTGGCCAGGATCGACGGTTCGCCGATGAAGAACATGCGGCTGTTGTCGCCGTGGTAGCCATCCTTGATGACGGTGATGTCGAGGTTGACCACGTCGCCGTTCTTGAGCACCTTGTCGCCGGGGATGCCGTGGCAGATCACGTCGTTGACGGAGGTGCAGATGGCTTTCGGGAACGGCGTGTAGCCGGGCGGGCAGTAGTTGAGCGGGGCCGGGATGGTGCCCTGCACGTTGACCATGTACTCGTGGCACAGGCGATCCAGCTCGCCGGTCGTGACGCCGGGCTTGATGAAGGGGGTGATGTAGTCCAGCACCTCGGAGCCCAGGCGGCCGGCGACGCGCATGCCGGCGATGTCTTCGGCGGTGTTGATGGTAATCGACATAGTGGATCGCAATCTGCAAAGTAAACGGGAAAAACGCAGGCGGCGAGCAGATCGGACTTCAGGTCCGTGCTCGCGGCGTGCAATAGCTTGAAATTATAAACGAGGCGTGGCGTCCCGTGCTGACCGGCGGGGCGCTTGCGCGGGCGCGCCGGCCAGGCGGCGCGCCCGCGGGAGGGGCAAAATCAGGCGGCGCGGCGCTTGGCCAGCCAGCCCAGCAGGCCGAAGCCGGCCAGCAGCATGGCCCAGGTGTCCGGTTCCGGCACCGGGGGCGGCGACGGCGGGGTCGGCGGCGTCGGCGGCAGGCCCACCTGCACTTCGAACGGCGGCGCCGAGTTGACGAACTGCGGCGGCGCCACCAGCGGCACCGGCGGCGCCAGCGTCACCTCGGGCGGGGCCTGGACCATCATCGGCGCCTCGGCCGGCACCAGCACCACCGGGGCGGCGGCGGCCACCAGGATCGGCGCGCGGCCGCCGGCGCCGTCTTCCGTGGCGTGCGCCACGGGGGCGGAGGGGCGCGAGATGCGGCTGATGTTGCCGCAGATCTTGGGCACCAGGATGCAATGGTTCTCCGCGCAATAGACGGCCGCCGGCTCCACGCGCGTCCGGGCCCACTTGTTGCGGGTCACGCTGTGGCACACGGAGGCGGCGCCGAAGTGCATGTCGCGGATGGCCGGGTCGTAGGCGCCGCCGCTATCGCTGGTGATGGCGTCGCGGGTGATGTTGACCATGTCGTCAGGCTGCTTGCTGGCGATGCGCTTCTTCAGTTCCGCCCGCACGGACGGTGGCAGATCGGTGTAGCGGTCAATGGCGGCATTCGCATTGCCCGTGTAGGGGTTGACGCCGGGCCGGTCCCAGGAGCAGCTGGGCTGCACGGTGGACAAGGCGGCGAGCGTGACAGCGAGAGCGATGGACATGATGTTGTTCTTCCCATTGTTATGCTGGTTTATAGTGTCCTGCAACTTGGTATTGCCATTACAGAACTATAGTTTTCCTAATGATAATACGATCTGGACATTTATTGCTGCCATTTAAGCCACAAACGCTAAAAATATTTCATCGGAATGACATTGATTTTTCTTGACATTGATAAAGTTGTCAAAAAGATTGTGCGCTGAAATTGACCGGGGCCGGGCCGGCGCCACGCCGCACTTGATCCGGATGGTGGAATTGCGGTAGAATCTCGGGTTGCTTGAATTCGGTTTTGAGCAATGTTGTAAAAAGTAGACTTTTTTTAATTACACACGCGAATCCGGTCGACAAGGGTGCCGTCAAGGTGACTGATCGGATTCCAGACCCAACCCTGGAGTTTAATATGTCCGTAACTATGCGCGAAATGCTGGAAGCCGGTGTCCACTTCGGCCACCAAACCCGTTTCTGGAACCCAAAGATGGCACCGTTCATCTTCGGTCACCGCAACAAGATCCATATCATCAACTTGGAAAAGACGATGGGTATGTATCAGGAAGCGATGAAGCACGTGAAACAGGTCGCTTCGAACCGTGGCACCATCCTGATGGTCGGCACCAAGCGTCAAGCCCGCGACATCATCGCCGCTGAAGCCCAGCGCGCAGGCGTTCCTTATGTCGACCAGCGTTGGCTGGGCGGCATGCTGACCAACTTCAAGACCATCAAGACCTCGATCAAGCGCCTGAAAGACATGGAAGCGTCGATCGAAGACGGTTCCGTCGAGAAGCTGTCGAAAAAAGAAGCGCTGATGTTCCAACGCGAAATGGTCAAGCTGCAGAAGTCGATCGGCGGCATCAAGGAGATGGGTGGCGTTCCTGACGCGATCTTCGTCGTTGACGTCGGCTACCACAAAGGTGCGATCACCGAAGCGGCAAAACTGGGCATCCCTGTCATCGGCGTGGTCGATACCAACCACTCGCCAGAAGGCGTGAGCTATGTGATCCCCGGTAACGATGACTCCTCGAAAGCCATCATGCTGTACGCCCGCGGTGTGGCTGACGCCATCCTGGAAGGCCGTGCCGCCGCTGGCAACGAAGTCGTCGAGATGATCAAAGCCGCCGCTGGCGACGAGTTCGTCGAAGTGAACGAACAGGCTTAATCGCCCGCTCGTCAGTAGCAAGGAAAAAGGGGTGGCAGCAGCTCCCCCTTTTTTTTAATGTCGTGGACCGGGCGCCGTGCGCCGTACCGTGCGCCGCCCCGTGCCACAACCCCCACAGAATACAGGAGAAACACATGGCAGCGATTACTGCAGCGATGGTTGGCGAACTGCGCGCCAAGACCGATGCACCGATGATGGAATGCAAAAAAGCACTGACCGAGGCCGATGGCGACATGGGCCGCGCGGAAGAGATCCTGCGCGTCAAGCTGGGCGGCAAAGCCTCGAAGGCATCGGCCCGCATCACGGCTGAAGGCGTGGTGGCCACCTACATCGCCAACGGCGTGGGCGCCCTGGTGGAAGTGAACTCGGAAACGGACTTCGTGGCCAAGAACGACGACTTCCTGAACCTGGCCAACACCGCCGCCAAACTGGTGGCCGAGAACAACCCGGCCGACGTGGCCGCCCTGCTGGCCCTGCCGGCAGCCGATGGCAAGACCCTGGACGAAGTGCGCTCGGCCCTGATCGGCAAGATCGGCGAGAACATGTCGATCCGCCGCTTCCAGCGTTTCGAAACGTCGGCCAAGCTGGCCTCCTACCTGCACGGCACCCGCATCGGCGTGATGGTCGAATTCGACGGCGCCGACGAGCAAGTGGGCAAGGACGTGGCGATGCACATCGCCGCCATGAAGCCGGTGTCGCTGTCGGCTGACCAGGTGCCCGCCGAACTGATCGAGAAAGAGCGCTCGGTGGCCCAGCTGAAAGCGGAAGAAGACGCCGCCAAGGCCGCCGCTGAAGGCAAGCCTGCCCAGTCGCCGGAAATCCTGGCCAAGCGCCTGGAAGGTTCCGTGCAGAAGTTCCTGAAGGAAGTGTCGCTGCTGAACCAGGCCTTCGTGAAGAACGACAAGCAGTCGATCGAGCAGATGCTGAAAGAGAAAGCGACCTCCGTGAAAGCCTTCACCATGTATGTGGTGGGCGAGGGGATCGAGAAGAAGCAAGACGACTTCGCCGCTGAAGTGGCCGCGCAGATGGCCGCTTCCAAAGGAGCGTAATGTGAAAACGGGCCGCGAGGCCCGTTTTTTTAACCCGCCCTCCCGGCCACCCCGGGCGGCGGGCTGGCAGCACCCCGGCGCGCAGCGGCGCGTTCGCGGTATCATCGCGAGCGTGAACCGTCCGCCGGCAGTCACACCCGAATAAACCAAATTAAGGAGCCCCAGCTCATGTCAAAACCAGCCTACAAGCGCGTCCTCCTCAAATTGTCCGGCGAGGCCCTGATGGGTGACGACCCGTACGGCATCAACCGCGGCACGATCGAGCGGATGGTGGCCGATGTGGCCGAGGTGGCGAAGATGGGCGTGGAACTGGCGATCGTCATCGGCGGCGGCAACATCTTCCGCGGCGTGGCGCCCGGCGCCCAGGGCATGGACCGCGCCACGGCCGACTACATGGGCATGCTGGCCACCGTGATGAACGCGCTGGCCCTGGCCGACGCCATGCGCCACGTGGGCATCACGGCGCGCGTCATGTCGGCCATCGGCATCGAGCAGGTGGTGGAGCCGTATGTGCGCCCCAAGGCGCTGCAGTACCTGGAGGAGGGCAAGGTGGTGGTGTTCGCCGCCGGCACCGGCAACCCGTTCTTCACCACCGACACGGCCGCCGCCCTGCGCGGCTCGGAAGTGAGCGCCGAGATCGTGCTCAAGGCCACCAAGGTCGACGGCGTGTACACGGCCGATCCGAAGAAGGATCCGCACGCCACCCTGTTCCACTCGATCACCTTCGATGAAGCCATCGCCAAGCACCTGCAGGTGATGGACGCCACCGCCTTCGCGCTGTGCCGCGACCAGAAACTGCCGATCAAGGTGTTCTCCATCACCAAGCCCGGCGCGCTGATGCGCGTTGTGATGGGCGAGGATGAAGGTACACTGGTGCACGTTTAAATTTTCATCTACAAACCGACGTATAGTCCCACCCAAGATACAGGAGAGCAGCAATGTCCCTAGCTGACGTTAAAAAGAATGCCCAGGAACGCATGGTCAAATCGCTGGAAACCCTGCGCGCGGACCTGGCCAAGGTGCGTACCGGCCGCGCCCACACCGGCATCCTGGACCACGTGATGGTCGAATACTACGGCAGCCCCACGGCCCTGGCCCAGGTGGCCAACGTCAACCTGATCGACGCGCGCACCATCGGCGTGCAGCCGTACGAGAAGAAGATGGCCGCCACCATCGAGAAAGCCATCCGCGACGCCGACCTGGGTCTGAACCCGTCGTCGCAGGGCGACGTGATCCGCGTGCCGACCCCGCCGCTGACCGAGGAGCGCCGCAAGGAGATGGTCAAGCTGTGCAAGGGCGAGGGCGAGGACGCCAAGATCGCCGTGCGCAACATCCGCCGCGACGCCAATGAATCGCTGAAGAAGCTGGTCAAGGACAAGGCCTGCTCGGAGGACGACGAGCGCCGCGCGTCCGACGAAGTGCAGAAGCTGACCGACAAGTTCATCGCCGACATCGACAAGATGGTGGCCGAGAAGGAAAAGGAAGTGCTGACCGTGTAAGCGGCCGCTGGCCTGCGTGCCGGGGTCAGACCCCGCCTGGCGCCGCCGGCCCGTCCGGCACGCCAGCGCGGGTCTGGCCCCTGTTGTGTTTTAGTGGTTCAGCTGTAATACTTTATACTTTGGCATTTGCGTTTTCATGAAATATACGAGCTCGACCACCGCTGTACCGGATGCGCCCGCCGTGCCGCGCCATGTGGCCATCATCATGGATGGCAATGGCCGCTGGGCCACCAAGCGCTTTTTGCCGCGCGTGGCCGGCCACGTCAAGGGCGTGGAAGCCGTGCGCGCCGCGGTCGAGGCCTGCGCCCGCCGCGGCGTGGAGTACCTGACCCTGTTCGCCTTCAGCTCCGAGAACTGGCGCCGGCCCGAGGAGGAGGTGTCGCTGCTGATGCGCCTGTTCGTCACGGCGCTCGAGCGTGAGGTGTCCAAGCTGCACGCCAACAACATCCGCCTCAAGGTGGTGGGCGACCTGAGCCGCTTCGACGCCAAGCTGCAGGGCATGATCGCCAACGCCGAGCGCAAGACGGCCGCCAACAGCCGCATGACCTTGACCGTGTGCGCCAACTACGGCGGCCGCTGGGACATCATGCAGGCCGTGGGCAAGATGGTGGCCACCCATCCCGGCGCCACCGATTTCACCGAGGAGCAGCTGGCGCCGCACCTGGCCATGGCCTACGCGCCCGAGCCCGACCTGTTCATCCGCACCGGCGGCGAGCAGCGCATCTCCAACTTCCTGCTGTGGCAACTGGCGTACACGGAACTGTTCTTCACCGACGCCTACTGGCCCGATTTTTCCAACGAACACCTGGACGCGGCCATCGCGTCCTACCAGCACCGGGAACGCCGCTTCGGCCGCACCGGCGATCAATTGGCAGAAAAGACAAGCTGATGCTCAAAACCCGGATCCTGACCGCTTTGGTCCTGCTGGCGGTACTGCTGCCGGTGCTGTTCTTCCAATACTTCCCCGCCTTCGTGGTGGTGGCCACGCTGTTCTTCGGCGCCGCCATGTGGGAAGCCGCGCGCCTGTTCGGCCTGAGGCTCGCGCCGCTGTTCGCGGCCGTGTGCGCGGGCGCCTTCGTGGTCGGCATGGACCACGCCAGGCCCGGCGCCTTCAGCTCGCTGTTCGCCGTGTGCGCGCTGCTGTGGGCGATCCGCTTCGCACCGTCGCTGGGCATGGGCCTGCCGCCGCTGAAGGGCACCGCCAACTGGACGCTGGGCCTGACGTTCGCGTTCGCGCTGTTCGGCTGCTTCTACGCCATCGTGGCCCTGTTCCAGCATTCGCCGGCCTTCCTGCTGTCGGCCATGGCGCTGGTGTGGGTGGCCGACATCGGCGCCTACTTCTGCGGCAAGGCCTTCGGCAAGCGCAAGCTGGCGCCCACCATCTCGCCCGGCAAATCGTGGGAGGGCGCCATCGGCGGCGCCGCCATCGTGCTGCTGATCGCCGC
Source organism: Rugamonas sp. GW822-FHT03B10 (assembly GCF_058801745.1). NCBI lineage: Bacteria > Pseudomonadati > Pseudomonadota > Betaproteobacteria > Burkholderiales > Oxalobacteraceae > Rugamonas > Rugamonas sp. GW822-FHT03B10. The sequence continues at coordinate 21,481 of NZ_JBXANP010000017.1, forward strand.
CGTCACCATCGTCGCCGCGCCCGTGGCGCCATGGCTGCAGGACACCTTCGCCGTGCGCCTGCAGGCGAAAATGGGCTGGCTGGCCGCGCTGGCCATCCTGCTGCTGATGGTCGCGGCCAGCATCGCCGGCGACCTGTTCGAATCCCAGCTCAAGCGCCGCGCCGGCATGAAGGACAGCAGCCAGCTGCTGCCCGGCCATGGCGGTGTGCTCGATCGTATTGACGCCCTGATCCCGGTGCTGCCGATGGCCGCGCTGATCGGCTCCTGGCTGTGAAGGAAGTAGCTATGCAACGCATCACCATCCTTGGCGCCACCGGCTCCATCGGCGTGTCCACGCTGGACGTGCTGGCGCGCCATCCCGAACGTTACAGCGTGTACGCGCTGTCGGCCCATAGCCGGGTCGAGGAACTGGCCGCCCAGTGCGAACGGTTCCGTCCCGCGCGCGCCGTGGTCGGCAGCGCCGCCGCCGCCGAGCAACTGGGCGCGCTGCTGCGGGCCAAGGGCCTGCGCACGGAAGTGGAGTATGGCGAGCAGGCCTTGTGCGCCATCGCCAGCGCCGCCGAGGTGGACGCCGTGATGGCCGCCATCGTCGGCGCGGCCGGCCTGGCGCCCACGCTGGCCGCCGCCCGCGCCGGCAAGAAGGTGCTGCTGGCGAACAAGGAGGCGCTGGTCATGTCCGGCCAGCTGTTCATGGACGCCGTGCGCGACCACGGCGCCGTGCTGCTGCCGATCGACAGCGAACACAACGCCATCTTCCAGTGCCTGCCGCACGGCTACGGCCGCGCGCCCGAGGCGGCCGGTGTGGCCAAGGTGTTGCTGACCGCCTCCGGCGGCCCCTTCCTCACGCGCGCCGTGGAGACGCTGGACGCCGTCACGCCCGAGCAGGCCTGCAAGCACCCGAACTGGGTCATGGGCCGCAAGATCTCGGTCGACTCGGCCACCATGATGAACAAGGGCCTGGAAGTGATCGAGGCCCACTGGCTGTTCGGCGCGCCGGCCGACCGGATCTACGTGGTGATCCACCCGCAAAGCGTGATCCACTCGATGGTGTCCTACGTGGACGGCTCCGTGCTGGCCCAGCTGGGCAACCCCGACATGCGCACCCCGATCGCGCACGCGCTGGCCTGGCCCGAGCGCATCGCCTCCGGCGTCGAGCAGCTGGACCTGACCCGCATGGGCGCGCTGCAGTTCGAGCGTCCCGATTTCGAGCGCTTCCCCTGCCTGGCGCTGGCCTTCGACGCGCTGCGCGCGGGCGGCACGGCGCCGGCCCTGCTGAACGCGGCCAACGAGGTGGCGGTGCAAGCCTTCCTCGACCTGCGCATCGGCTTCCGCCAGATCGACCGCGTGATCGCGCACGTGATGGACGCCGTGCCGCACGGCGCGGCCAGCAGCATCGGCGCCGTCATGGCGCAGGACGCGGCGGCCCGCGCGGCGGCCGAGTCCTACATCACCGGCCACGCAAAATGAGCGCGCTCCAGACCCTGCTCGCTTTCGTCGTCGCGCTGGGTTCGTTGATCCTGTTCCATGAGCTGGGCCACTACCTGGTGGCGCGCTGGTGCGGGGTCAAGGTGCTGCGCTTCTCGGTCGGCATGGGCAAGGTGGTGTGGTCGCGCCGCTTCGGCGCCGACCAGACCGAATGGGCCATCTCCGCGCTGCCGCTGGGCGGCTACGTCAAGATGCTCGACAGCCGCGAGCATGACCTGGGCGCGCTGTCGCCGCAGGAGCTGCGCCGCGAATTCACGCACCAGAGCGTGTGGCGCCGCATCGCCATCGTGGCCGCCGGTCCGCTGGCCAACTTCCTGATCGCCATTCTCCTGTTCACGGGCCTGTACATGGCCGGCGTGGCCGAACCATCGAGCAAGGTGGGCGCGCCCGTGGCCGGCAGCGCGGCCGACACGGCCGGCCTGCGGCGCGGCGACATGGTGGTGTCCATCAACGGCCGCGCGGTGGCCGGCTGGTCCGAGCTGCGCTGGCAGGTGATCCAGAGCGCCATCGACAAGCAGGCCGCGCGGCTGGACGTGGAGCGTCCCGGCATGGGGCGTTACGCGCTCGAACTGCCCGCGTCGGCGCTGGCCGCGCTCGACCTGGAGGGCGATGTGCTGGGCCACCTGGGCCTCACCCTGTCGCGCCCCGCGCCCGTGATCGACCAGGTGCTGCCGGGCGGCGCGGCCGCGCAGGCCGGCATGCTGGCCGGCGACCTGATTGTGAGCGTGGACGGTGTGGCCGTGGCCGACGGTCCCGCGTTCATCGACCATATCCGCCCGGCCGCCGGCAAGACCGTGCGCGTCGTCGTGCGCCGCGCCGGGCAGCTGCTGGAGCTGGCCGTCACGCCGGCCGCCGAGCACGAAGGTAAAGGATCTGTAACAGTCGGTAAGATCGGCGCGATGGTGGCGCAGATGCCGGATATGATCGTCGTGCGGGCCGGGCCCGTGGCGGCGCTGGGCAAGGCGCTGGACAAGGTGTGGGACACCAGCACCATGACGCTCAAGATGATCGGCAAGATGATCATCGGCGAGGTCTCGTGGAAGAACGTGACGGGCCCGATCACGATCGCCGATTACGCGGGCCAGACGGCGCGGATAGGCGCGGCGAGCTACCTGAGCTTCGTCGCCTTCATCAGCATCAGTCTGGGCGTGATGAATTTGCTCCCCATACCCGTTTTAGATGGGGGGCTTTTGCTGTATTATTCGCTGGAAGTTTTGACCGGGCGCCCCGTGCCGGAGCGTTTTGGCGAGATTGCACAACGCCTGGGCATCGGCCTGCTGGTCGGCCTGATGATGCTCGCGGTGTTCAACGACGTGGCGCGCCTGCTGTAGAAGACAGCCCAATGAGTAGTTCTATGAATAGCCATCGATTTAGCCAATGAAATTACAAACTGACCGTATCGCCTCGTCTTCCTTTCGCCGCAGTCTGATCGGCGCCGCCGTCCTGGCCCTGTGTGCCGGCAGCGCGCTGGCCATTGAGCCCTTCACCGTCAAGGATATCCGCGTCGAAGGCATTCAGCGTACGGAAGCCGGTACGGTGTTCAGCTACCTGCCGGTGCGGGTGGGCGAGACCTTCAACGACGAGAAGAGCATTGCCGCCATCAAGGCGCTGTATGCGACCGGTTTCTTCAAGGACGTGCGGCTGGAGGCCGATGGCAATGTGCTGGTGGTGCTGGTCGAGGAACGGCCCGCCATCGCCAAGGTGGAATTCACCGGCACCAAGGAATTCGAGAAGGACACGCTGGTCAAGGCATTGAAGGACATCGGCGTGGGCGAGGCGAAGATCTTCGACAAGGCGTCGGTCGACCGCGCCGAGCAGGAGCTCAAGCGCCAGTACCTGTCGCACGGCATGTATGGCGTCAAGATCACCACCACCGTCACGCCGATCGAGCGCAACCGCGTCAACGTCACGTTCGCCGTCGATGAAGGCGAAGTGGCCAAGATCAAGCAGATCAACATCGTCGGCAACAAGGTGTTCTCCGACAGCGAGATCAAGGAGAACCTGGCCCTGAACACGGGCGGCTGGTTCAGCTGGTACACCAAGGCCAACCAGTATTCCAAGACCAAGCTGACCGGCGACATCGAATCGCTCAAGTCCTTCTACCTGAACCGCGGCTACATCGAGATGCAGGTCGAATCGACCCAGGTCTCGATCACGCCGGACAAGAAGGACATCTACATCACCATCAACATCACCGAGGGCGAGAAGTACACGGTGTCGGACATCAAGTTCGACGGCGAGACCTTCGGCCGCGAGGCCGAGCTGCGCTCGCTGGTGCTGCTGAAGAAGGGCGAGACCTATTCGGGCGAGCGCCTGACGGCCACCAACAAGCTGATCTCGGACCGCCTGGGCACCTTCGGCTACGCCTTCGCCAACGTCAACGCCAACCCCGAGATCGACCGCGCCAAGCGCGAGGTCGCGTTCACCTTCTTCGTCGATCCAGGCAAGCGCGCCTACGTGCGCCACATGAACATCGCCGGCAATACCACCACGCGCGACGAAGTGATCCGGCGTGAATTCCGCCAGTTCGAATCGTCCTGGTACGACGCCAACAAGATCAAGCTGTCGCGCGACCGCGTGGACCGCCTCGGCTACTTCAAGGACGTCACCATCGACACGCCGGAGGCGCAGGGCACCTCCGACCAGGTGGACGTGAACCTGACGGTGACGGAAAAACCGACCGGCAACTTCCAGATCGGTGGCGCCTACTCGCAGGCCGAGAAGTTCACCTTCCAGACCGCGATCCAGCAGGCCAACTTCGCCGGCAGCGGCACCACCGTGGGCATGGAGCTGAACACCAGCAAATACAGCCGCACCATCTCGTTCTCGCAGACCGACCCGTACTACACGGACGACGGCGTGTCGCGCTCGTTCTCGGTGTACCTGCGCACGCAGCAGCCGCCGGCGCTGAACGTGGGCAGCTACACCATCCGCCAACAGGGCGGCAACATCAACTACGGCGTGCCGTTCTCGGAAACGGACACCGTGTTCTTCGGTATCGGCGCCGAGCGTTCGCGCATCGACACCGACGCCACCAGCCCGAAACGGTTCAAGGATTACGTCACCAGCCTGACCGGCGCGGTCGACGGCGTGGGCAGCGCCGTCACCAACGCCTTGCCGCTGACGGCGGCCTGGGCCCGCGACAGCCGCGACAGCGCCATCACCCCGACCGTGGGCCGCTTCCAGCGCGCCAACCTGGAACTGGACATCGCCGGCCAGCAGAAATACTACCGCGCCGTGTACGAGCAGCAGTGGTACAAGCCGCTGCATCCGAAGATCACGCTGGCGCTCAAGGGCGAGATCGACTTCGGCCACGGCATCGGCCACAATCCCTACCCGGTGTTCAAGACCTTCTACGCGGGCGGCATCGGTTCCGTGCGCGGCTACCTGAGCTCCTCGCTGGGCGCGGTCGATCCGGTCAACTTCGACGCGCTGGGCGGCGCCGAGCGCCTGATCGGCAATGCGGAACTGCAGATGCCGTTCCCCGGCTCGGGCACCGACCGCAGCCTGCGCTGGTTCGGCTTCCTCGACACGGGCCAGGTCTACCAGGAAGGTCAGAAGATGCGCGCCTCGGAACTGCGCTATTCTACCGGTCTGGGCATCAGCTGGATTTCGCCGGTCGGTCCGCTCAAGTTGAGTTATGCTAAGCCCCTGAACGCCAAGCCGGGCGACCGCCTGGAACGCTTCCAGTTCCAGATGGGTACCGGCTTCTGACGCCGTACCGGATTTATTATTGCTACGGAGAATTAAGTTGAAGACTGCATCCGCTACCTTGACCAAGTATTGCGCCGCGCTGGCGCTGGGCTGGTGTGCCGTCGCCGGGGCGCAGGCCCAGGCACAGGCCCCGTCGGCGGTCCAGATGTCGCGCATCGCCTGGCTCAGCCCGGAACGCATCTATAACGAGTCCAAGCTGGCCAAGCTGGCCGGCGAGAAGCTGGCCGAGGAATTCAAATCGCGCGACAAGGCCGTGCAGGACATGGCCACGCGGCTGAAGGGGCTGTCCGAGAAGCTGGAGAAGGAGTCGCCCACGCTGCCCGAGGCCGAGCGCGTCAAGCGCCAGCGCGAAGTGTTCGAGCTGGACAAGGAATACCAGCGCCGCAACCGCGAGTTCCGCGAAGACCTGAACCAGCGCACCAACGAGGAACGGGCCGCCATCTCGGAGAAGGCGACCAGGATCATCAAGCAGCTGGCGCAGGTGGAAGGCTTCGACATCGTGCTGCAGGACGCCGTGTGGGCCAGCCCGCGCATCGACATCACCGACAAGGTGCTGGCCGCGCTGGACAAGGATAAGTAAGAAGCGGGCAACCGGCGCGGACCACGGCCCGCGCCGCGCATGCACGCATCACGCATAACGCATCACGCAAAACATAACCAGGATAGGACTCCCCCCGATGGGCACTCGACTAGGAACATTGGTCGAACGCCTGGGCGGCCAGCTGGTGGGCGATCCCAACCTGGAAGTGTCCGGGATCGCGCCGCTGACGGACGCCGGCGTTTCGCACATCAGCTTTCTGAGCAATAGCAAGCTGCGCGCGCAGGCCGCGCAAAGCCAGGCGGCGGCCCTGATCGTGTCGGCCGCCGACGACGCCTTCATCGCCGCCGGCTACAGCGGCGCGCGCATCGTCACCGCCAACCCCTACGTGTATTTCGCCCGCGCCGCCCAGTATTTCGCGTCGCTGACCGAGATCGTGCCGGCCGCCGGCATCCACCCGTCGGCCAGCGTGGACCCGTCCGCGCAGGTGGCCGCCAGCGCCCACATCGGCGCGCACGTGACGGTGGAGGCGGGCGCCGTGATCGGCGAGCGCGCCGTGATCGACGCCGGCTGCTACATCGGCCGCGAGGCCGTGATCGGCGACGGCACCCACTTCTTCGCCAACGTGACCTTCCACGCCTACTGCCAGATCGGCGCGCGCGGCATCATCCACTCGGGCGCCGTGATCGGCACCGACGGTTTCGGCTTCGCCAACGAGGGCGGGGTCTACATCAAGATTCCGCAGACGGGCCGGGTGATGATAGGCGACGACGTCGACATCGGCGCCAACACCACCATCGACCGCGGCGCGCTGGCCGACACCGTGATCGAGGACGGCGTGAAGCTCGACAACCAGATCCAGATCGGCCACAACTGCCGCATCGGCGCCCACACGGCCATGGCCGGCTGCGTCGGCGTGGCCGGCAGCGCCATCATCGGCAAGTACTGCACCTTCGGCGGCGCGGCCATGGTGCTGGGGCACCTGACCATCGCCGACCGGGTCCACATTTCCTCGGCCAGCATGGTATCGCGCTCGATCCTCGAACCTGGCCAGTACACGGGCTTCTACCCGCTGGCCAAGAACGCCGAATGGGAAAAATCGGCGGCCATCGTGCGCAACCTGGGCACCATGCGCGAGAAGATCCGCGCGCTGGAAAAAACAATTAAAACACTGACGAACCACCAAGACGAATCATGACCACTACCAATACCGTAACTTCCGAGTCCACCTGCACCAAGAAGTGCCTGGACATCCACACCATCAAGCAATACCTGCCGCACCGTTATCCGATGCTGCTGGTGGACCGCGTGCTGGACTGGGAAGCAGGCAAGACCATCACCGCCATCAAGAACGTGACGGCCAACGAGGAATTCTTCAACGGCCACTTCCCGCACAAGCCGGTCATGCCGGGCGTGCTGATGATCGAGGCGATGGCGCAGACGGCCGCCATCCTGTCGTTCCTGACCATGGACGTGAAGCCGGACGAGAACTCGGTGGTCTACTTCGTGGGCATCGACAACGCGCGCTTCAAGCGGCCCGTCGAGCCGGGCGACCAGCTGGTGATGAACGTGGAGATCCTGCGCGTGGCGCGCGGCATCTGGAAGTACAAGGCCGTGGCCAGCGTGGACGGCCAGACGGCCGTGGAAGCTGAACTGATGTGCACCATCCGCAGCGCGGCGGACGCCAGCCAGCCGGCAGGGAAGTAACCATGTCGAAGATACACGCGACGGCCATCGTCGATCCGCGCGCGCAGCTCGACAGCTCGGTGGAGGTGGGGCCGTATTCGATCATCGGCCCCAACGTGGCCATCGGCGCCGGCACCGTGGTCGGCCCGCATGTGGTGATCGAAGGCCACACCACCATCGGCAGCGACAACAAGTTCTTCCAGTTCTCGTCCATCGGCGCCGCGCCGCAGGACAAGAAGTGGAGCGGCGAGCCGACCCGCTTGACCATCGGCGACCGCAACACGATCCGCGAATTCTGCACCTTCAACACGGGCACCGTGCAGGACAAGGGCGTGACCAGCCTCGGCAACGACAACTGGATCTCGGCCTATGTGCACCTGGCGCACGACTGCCAGGTGGGCAGCAACACCATCTTCTCCAACAACGCCCAGATCGCGGGCCACGTGGAGATCGGCGACTGGGTCATCATGAGCGGCTTCGCCAACGTGCACCAGTTCTGCAAGATCGGCGCCCACGCCTTCGTCGGCATGAGCACCAGCCTGACCCAGGATGTGCCGCCGTTCGTGCTGTTGAACGGCAATCCGGCCCAGGCCCACGGCGTCAACATCGAAGGACTGAAGCGGCGCGGCTTCACGCGCGAGCAGATCAACGGCATCCGCACGGCCTACAAGCTGATCTACCGCTCCGGCCTCACGCTGGAGGAGGCCAAGGCCGCGCTGGCGGCCGAAGAGCAGGCCACCCCGGCGGCGGCGGACCAGATCCGCGCCATGCGCGAATTCCTCGACACCGCGACCCGTGGCATCGTCCGCTGAACTGAACATCGCCATGGTGGCCGGCGAGCCGTCCGGCGACGTGCTGGCGGCGCGCCTGCTGTCCGGGCTGCGCCCGCAGCTGCCGCACGCCCGTTTCCACGGCATCGGCGGCGAGGCGATGATGGCCCAGGGCTTCGAGTCGCACTGGCCGATGGACAAGCTGACCGTGCGCGGCCTGCTGGCCGTGATCCCGCGCTACCGCGAGATCAAGGGCATCCAGAACGCGCTGCGCGACCAGCTGCTGGCCGAGCGGCCGGCCGCCTTCATCGGCGCCGACTATCCGGGCTTCAACCTGGGGCTGGAGATGCAGCTCAAGGCGGCCGGCATCCCCACCGTGCACTACATCGGGCCGCAGATCTGGGCCTGGCGCGGCGGGCGGATCAAGAAGATCATCAAGGCCGTCTCGCACATGCTGGTGATCTTCCCGTTCGAGGAGCAGATCTACCGCGACGCCGGCGTGCCGGTCACGTACGTCGGCCATCCGCTGGCCGAGCTGATTCCCGTGCAGCCGGACGAAGCGGCCGCGCGCCGTGCGCTCGGCTTGCCGGAGGACGCCAACGTCGTCACCATCATGCCGGGCAGTCGCATGTCCGAGATCAAGTACAACACGGCCGCCTTCGTCGGCGCGGCGCGCCTGCTGCTGCAACGCGACCGTTCGCTGCGCTTCGTGGCGCCGATGGCGGGCGAGCGCCAGCGCCAGTATTTCCTGGAGCTGGTCGCGCAGGCCGGATTGCAGGACGTGGAGATCCAGCTGCTCGACGGCCAGTCGCACACCGCCATCTGCGCCGCCGACGCGGTGCTGGTGGCCTCCGGCACGGCCTCGCTGGAGGTGGCGCTGTTCAAAAAACCGATGGTGATTGCCTACAAGATGATGGCGGCCGAATGGCAGATCCTGCGCCACTTCGGCTACCAGCCCTGGATCGGCCTGCCCAACATCCTGGCGCGCGAGTTCGTGGTGCCGGAGCTGCTGCAGAACGCGGCCAGCCCCGAAGCGCTGGCCGACGCCATGTGGCGGCAACTGAGCGACGCGCCGCACCGGCTGCGCCTGGCCCAGCGCTTCACCGACATGCACCACAGCCTGCTGCGCAACAGCGCGCAGGAGAGCGCGGCCGCCGTGCTCAAAGTCATCAACGCCCAGTAAAGCCCCACCGTGAAGACCAACCAGCCCGGCCTGTTCGACGATTTGCCCGCGTCGCCCGATGAAATCATTTGCGGCGTGGACGAAGCCGGGCGCGGGCCGCTGGCCGGCCCCGTGTTCGCGGCGGCCGTGATCCTCGATCCCTCGCGCCCCATCGAAGGCCTGCGCGACTCGAAGAAACTGACCGAGGCCAAGCGTGACCTGCTGGCGCCGCTGATCAAGGCGCACGCGCTGGCGTGGGCTATCGCCGAGGCGTCGGAAGCGGAGATCGACAAGCTCAATATCCTGCACGCGTCCATGCTGGCCATGCGGCGCGCCGTGGAAGCGCTCAAGGTGCAGCCCACGCTGGCCCTGATCGACGGCAACCGCTGCCCGGTGATGAAGATCCAGTCCATCGCCGTGGTCGGCGGCGACGACAAGGTGGACGCCATTTCGGCCGCCTCCATCCTGGCCAAGACGGCGCGCGACGCGGCGCTGGTGACGCTGCACGCGGCCTATCCCCATTACTGCTTCGACCAGCACAAGGGCTACGGCACGGCGCTGCACCTGGAGCGCCTGCGCCAGTTCGGTGCCTCGCCCGTGCACCGGCGCTCGTTCGCGCCCGTGCGCGCGGCGCTGGAAGCCGGCCCGCAATCCCTCACCGAAGAATAAGAAGATGAAGACCATCACCTCGCGCGACAACGCGCAATACAAGGAACTCAAGCACCTGGCGGGCAGTTCGCAGGCGCGCCGCAAGGCCGGCCGCACGTTGCTCGACGGCGTGCACCTGTGCCAGACCTATCTGCAACTGCGCGGCCTGCCGCTGCAATGCATCGTCAGCGAATCGGCCCTGCACAACCCGGAAGTGGCCGACATCGTGGGCCAGCTGGAGGCGCGGCACGCGCATGTGACGGGCCTGCCGGACGCGCTGTACAACGCCGTCAGCCAGGTCGAGCACGGCGTGGGCGTGATGTTCCTGATCGACACGCCCGAGCGCGTGGTGACGGCGCCGCTGTCCGTGTCGGCCGTGCTGCTCGATAACGTGCAGGACCCCGGCAACGTCGGCTCCATCCTGCGCAGCGCGGCGGCGGCCGGCATCAAGCAAGTCTATTGCAGCAGCGGCACCGCGTTCTGCTGGTCGCCCAAGGTGCTGCGCGCGGCCATGGGCGCGCACTTCGTGCTCGACATCTACGAGAACGTGGACCTGGCGCCGCTGGTGTCCGGCGCCACCATCGCCACGCTGGCCACCAGCGGCTACGCCACGCAGCGCCTGTACGATGTGGACTTGCGCCAGCCCGTGGCCTGGCTGTTCGGCCATGAGGGGCAGGGCGTGGCCGACGACCTGCTGTCGCTGGCCCGCCATCAGGTGGTGATTCCGCACCTGGGCCAGGTGGAGTCGCTGAACGTGGCCGCATGCGCGGCGGTTTGCTTTTTCGAGCAGGTCAGGCAGAATCAGTCTTAATCAGATTTGAACGGAGTGGGCATGGAAAACCGGCAGTTGCACTTCCTGGTGGCCGAAGGCGAGATGGCGCAGCGCCAGGCGCTGGCCGATGTGCTGGTCCACCTGGGCGCGGGCCGCATCACCCAGGTGCCGGACGGCCACACGGCGCTGCGCCACTTCGACGACGGCATCAATCCGCCGGTCGACGTCGGCATCATCGACCTGGCGCTGCCCGGCATGGACGGGCTGGAACTGATCCGGCGCCTGTCCGAGGCGCGCTGCCGCGCCGGCATCATCATCATCGGCGCGCAAAGCAATGCCGTGCTGTTCTCGGTGGAGACGATGGCGCTCGCCTACGGCATCAACCTGCTGGGCACCATCGCCAAACCGGTGTCGCCGGCGCGCCTGACAGAACTGGTCGAGAATTACAGCGCCGTGCCGCTGGCGCCGCCCGAAGGCGTGGCGGGGCGCACGTTCACGTTCGCGGAAGTGGGGCGCGGCCTGCAGGCGCGCCAGTTCGACCCGTACTTCCAACCCAAGATCGAGCTCGAGACCGGGCAGGTGAAGGGACTGGAGATGTTCGCCCGCTGGCGCCATCCCGACTATGGCGTGCTGGGGCCGGAGGCGTTCATCCAGGCGCTGGAGGACAACCACCGCGTCGATTTCCTCGACTGGAGCATGATCGAGAAATCGGTGGCGGCCTGCCGCATGCTGCACGACCAGGGCATACCGATCTCGTTTTCCATCAACGTGGACCAGAGCACGCTGGCCCACCCGCACTTCATGGCGCAGATATCGGCCTGCCTGGAGCGGCACCGCATCCTGCCCGGCTACATCACGTTCGAGATGACGGAATCGGCCGTGCTGACCACCGAGCCGCATTTCCTGGAACGCCTGCTGCGCCTGCGCATGCTCGGTTTCGGCCTGGCCATCGACGATTACGGCACCGGGCGCTCGAATCTGCAGCTGCTGGCCCGGATTCCGTTCTCGGAATTGAAGATCGACCGCAGCTTCGTGGACGGCGCCTCCAGGCGGCCCGCCATCGGCGTGGTGCTGCGTTCCTGCCTGGGACTGGCGCGCAACCTGGACCGTCCTTCCGTGGCCGTGGGCGTGGAGACCAAGCAGGACTGGGACTTCCTGCAGGGCCTGGGCTGCACCTACGCCCAGGGCTACTACATCGCCAAGCCGATGCCGGTGGAGGACTTCCCGGCATGGCTCGACGACTGGCGCCACTTCTTCTAATCAGTTTTGATCAGTACTGCCCGCGGTGATTGGGCTTGATCTCCTGCAGGATGGTGGTGGAGATCTCCTCGATCGACTTGGTGGTCGATGACAGCCAGCGGATGTTCTCGCGCTTCATCATGTTCTCCGCCTCGTTCACCTCGTAGCGGCAGTTCTCGATGGACGCGTATTTGCTGCCGGCGCGGCGCTCGTTGCGGATCTCGGCCAGCCGTTCCGGCGTGATGCTGAGTCCAAAGATCTTCGATTTGTAGTGGTACAGCGAGGTGGGCAGCTTGCCGCGCTCGAAATCGTCCGGAATCAACGGATAGTTGGCGGCCTTGATCCCGTACTGCATGGCCAGGTACAGGCTGGTGGGCGTTTTGCCCGAGCGCGACACGCCGACCAGGATCACGTCGGCCGAGGCCAGGTTCTTGTGCGACTGGCCATCGTCGTGCGCCAGCGAGAAGTTGATGGCCTCGATGCGGTTTTTGTACTCCTCCGAATCGACGATGTTGTGCGAGCGGCCGATGGTGTGGGTCGATTTCACGCCCAGTTCCTGTTCCAACGGCGCCACAAAGGTCTGGATCAGGTCCATGTGCAGGCCTTTGCATTGCCGGATCACCTTCGACAGGTCGGTCTTCACCAGTGTCGAAAAGATAATCGGGCGCTGACCGTCCGTCACGAAGGCCTCATTGATCTTGCGCGCCGCGTCGTGGGCCTTGTCCACCGTGTCGATGAAGGGCAGGCGCACCTGGCGGAAGCGCAGGTCGAACTGGGTGAGGACCGAATGGCCGAACGTTTCAGCGGTGATGCCGGTGCCATCCGATACAAAAAATACGGTACGGGCCGCATTTGGCAGTGGTTGGCGTTGTTCTTGAGTCATTGGTGTGGGCTTTAAGGGAATGTGAATCGTCAATTTGCGCCGCAGGCTGTAAAATGTCTGCCAACGGTAAGATTGTGCTGCACGACGCTAAGAATAACAAGATTGAATGTCGGCGCCTCGCGTGAAGATTTCTATCTCAAGTAAGGGTGTCATTATGACCAGTATGTCCAACGCAGCATTGAAGGAGCAACAACAGGGGAATCCCGGCGAGGCGGTCTACGTCGCGTCGTTCGAGCACTTGCGCATGACGGATGTGGAATCCGTCGGCGGCAAGAACGCCTCCCTGGGCGAGATGATCAGCCAGCTGGCGGGTGCCGGCGTGCGTGTGCCGGGCGGTTTCGCCACCACGGCCCAGGCATTCCGCGACTTCCTGTCGCATAGCATCGACGGCGGCCAGTCGCTGGCCGACCGCATCGCCGATCGCCTCGAGCATCTGAACATCGACGACGTGCGCGCCCTGGCGGCCGCCGGCGCCGAGATCCGTCAATGGATCATCGACACGCCATTCCAGCCACGCCTGGCCAAGGAAATCGAGGAGTTCTACCACCGCCTGGTGGCCGACTCGTCGACCGAAGTGTCGTTCGCCGTGCGTTCCTCGGCCACCGCCGAAGACTTGCCCGACGCCTCGTTCGCTGGCCAGCAGGAGACCTTCCTGAACGTGGTCGGCATCGAAAACGTGCTGGACGCGATGAAACACGTGTTCGCGTCGCTGTACAACGACCGCGCCATCTCCTACCGCGTGCACAAAGGTTTCACCCACGCTGAAGTGGCCCTGTCGGCCGGCGTGCAGCGCATGGTGCGCTCCGACCTGGGCGCCGCCGGCGTGATGTTCACCATCGACACCGAGTCCGGCTTCAAGGACGTGGTGTTCGTCACCTCCAGCTATGGCCTGGGCGAGACGGTGGTGCAGGGCGCCGTGAACCCGGACGAGTTCTACGTGCACAAGCCGATGCTGGAGAAGGGCAAGTCGCCCGTCATCCGCCGCAACATCGGCTCCAAGCTGATCAAGATGGAATTCACGGAAGAAGCCGTGGCCGGCCGCTCCGTGCGCACCGTGGACGTGCCCGTCGAGCAGCGCAACCGCTACTCGCTGAACGACACCGAAGTGGTGGAGCTGGCCAAGTACGCCGTCATCATCGAGAACCACTACGGCCGTCCGATGGACATCGAGTGGGGCAAGGACGGCCGCGACGGCAAGCTGTACATCCTGCAGGCCCGTCCCGAGACGGTCAAGTCGCAGCACAAGGCCACCGACGCGCAGCAGCGCTTCAAGCTGAAGTCGAGCGGCACCGTGCTGACCTCGGGCCGCGCCATCGGCCAGAAGATCGGCGCCGGTCCCGTGCGCGTGATCACCGACCCGTCGGAAATGGAACGTGTGCAGCCGGGCGACGTGCTGGTGGCCGACATGACCGACCCGAACTGGGAGCCGGTGATGAAGCGTGCTTCGGCCATCGTCACCAACCGTGGCGGCCGTACCTGCCACGCGGCCATCATCGCCCGTGAACTGGGCGTGCCGGCCGTCGTTGGTTGCGGCGACGCGACCGACGTGCTGAAGGACGGCACCTTCGTCACCGTGTCCTGCGCCGAAGGCGACGAGGGCAAGATCTACGACGGCCTGCTGGAAACGGAAGTGACGGAAGTGCAGCGCGGCGAACTGCCGAAACTGCCGACCAAGATCATGCTGAACGTCGGTAATCCGCAGCTGGCGTTCGACTTCCAGTCGGTGCCGAACGCCGGTGTGGGCCTGGCCCGCCTGGAGTTCATCATCAACAACAACATCGGCGTGCACCCGAAGGCGATCCTGGAATACCCGAACATCGACGCCGACCTGAAGAAAGCCGTGGAATCGGTGGCCCGTGGCCACGCTTCGCCCAAAGCCTTCTACATCGACAAACTGGCCGAGGGTATCGCCACCATCGCCGCCGCGTTCTGGCCGAAGCCCGTCATCGTGCGCCTGTCGGACTTCAAGTCCAACGAGTACAAGAAGCTGATCGGCGGTTCGCGCTACGAGCCGGACGAGGAAAACCCAATGCTGGGCTTCCGTGGCGCCGCGCGCTACCTGTCGCCGGACTTCGCCGAGTCGTTCGAGATGGAATGCGCGGCCATGAAGCGCGTGCGTAACGACATGGGTCTGACCAACGTCGAGATCATGGTGCCGTTCGTGCGTACGCTGGGCCAGGCCGAGAAGGTCGTGGACCTGCTGGGCAAGAATGGCCTCAAGCGCGGCGAAAACGGCCTGCGCCTGATCATGATGTGCGAAGTGCCTTCGAACGCCATCCTGGCCGACCAGTTCCTGCAGTACTTCGACGGCTTCTCGATCGGCTCCAACGACCTGACCCAGCTGACCCTGGGCCTGGACCGCGATTCCGGCATGGCCCTGCTGGCGGCCGACTTCGACGAACGCGACCCGGCCGTCAAGTCGCTGCTGTCGATGGCGATCAAGGCTTGCCGCGCGCAAGGCAAGTACATCGGCATCTGCGGCCAGGGTCCTTCGGACCATCCGGACTTCGCCATGTGGCTGATGAGCGAAGGCATCGAGTCGATGTCGCTGAATCCTGACTCGGTGGTCGAAACGTGGCAGCAGCTGGCCACCCGCCTGTAAGCGCTGTCCAGGTATCGGATCGGACCCTCGCGCCAAGGCGGGGAGTCTGACCCCGGTTTTGGTTTTGTCGAATTAACAAAAAATGTTGACGCGGGCATGAATTGCGTTAGACTGAATGTATTGAAACGCAAGACCAACCACCATTAATACCGACCGCATCGCAGTAAAAACCCTCGTGGCCCAGCCGGGCGGCGGGGGTTTTTGCATTTTTGAACGGAGAACACATCATGGCTGACTGGACCTTCTGGCTGGTGGCGGCCGGCGCCACGGCGATCCTGGAACTGTTTACCGGCACCTTCTACCTGCTGATGATCGCCATCGGCCTCGCCACGGGCGCGCTGGCCGCGCTGGCGGGCGCCGGCACGCCCGCGCAGACCATGGTGGCGGCGCTGGTGGGGCTGGTGGCCACCGCCGTGCTCCGGCGCAGCAAGTTCGGACGCCCCACGCGCGGCGACACGGCGCGCGACCCCAACGTCAATCTCGACATCGGCCAGACCGTCAACGTGCCGCAGTGGCAGGACGGCACGGCGCGCGTGATGTACCGCGGCGCGCAGTGGGACGTGGAGCTGGCGCCCGGCGCCCATGCCGCGCCCGGCCAGTACACGATCCGCGAAGTGCGGGGCAGCCGCCTCATCGTCGCACCTTGAATCGCACCAACCAATCAATAACAAGCGGAGATATTTTATGGAATTCGGCATCGGCAATGTCAGCCTCATTTTGTTCATCCTGGCGCTGGTCTTCGTGTTCAAGACCATCAACGTCGTGCCCCAGCAGCACGCGTGGGTGGTCGAGCGGCTTGGCAAATTCCACGCCACGCTGGGGCCGGGTCTGAACATCGTGATCCCGTTCGTCGACCGCATCGCCTACAAGCACTCGCTCAAGGAGATCCCGCTCGACGTGCCGCCCCAGGTCTGCATCACCAGGGACAACACGCAGCTGCAAGTGGACGGCATCCTGTACTTCCAGATCACCGACGCCATGCGCGCCTCCTACGGTTCGTCGAACTACATCGCCGCCATCACCCAGCTGGCGCAGACCACGCTGCGTTCCGTGATCGGCCGCATGGAGCTGGACAAGACGTTCGAGGAGCGCGACCACATCAACACCGCCATCGTCAACGCGATCGACGAATCGGCCGCCAACTGGGGCGTCAAGGTGCTGCGCTACGAGATCAAGGACCTCACGCCGCCCAAGGAGATCCTGCACGCCATGCAGGCCCAGATCACGGCCGAGCGGGAAAAGCGCGCGCTGATCGCCGCCTCGGAAGGGCGCAAGCAGGAGCAGATCAACATCGCCAGCGGCGAGCGCGAAGCGGCCATCGCCCGCTCGGAGGGCGAGAAGCAGGCCGCCATCAACCGCGCCCAGGGCCAGGCGGCCGCCATCGTGGCGCTGGCCGACGCCACCGCCAGCGCGCTGCGCGAAGTGGGCGCGGCGATCCAGGCACCGGGTGGCGCCGACGCCGTCAACCTCAAGGTGGCCGAGCAGTACGTGGGCGCGTTCGCGCAGCTGGCCAAGACCAATAATTCGGTCATCATCCCCGCCAACCTGGGCGACATGAGCGGCCTGATCGCCACCGCCATGCAGGTGGTGAAGTCGCAAAAATAGCGAGGTCTGGGGTCTGACCCTTGCGGTCTGACCCCGGTTTTACGCGGCGCTGACAATAAAACCAGGGTCAGACCCAAGGGTCAGACCCTTAAACCAATAGAACCAGGGGCGGACCCTGGTCGGGGGGGACACGATGGGAACATGGGCAACGCATGCCTTCGGCAACGATTACGCGCTGGACTGGGCCGAGGACTTGCAGGAAACGCGCAACATGGAAGCGGTCGAGAACACGCTCGACACGGCCCTCAACAATAGCGGCGAAATGCTGGAGGCGCCGTACGCGGCCGAGGCGCTGGTGGCCATCGAGGTCATCGCCCGCCTGCAGGGGCACTGGGGCCAGCGCGATGACGACACCGAGATCGTCGACCTGTGGATCGCCGAGCATCCGCAGCGGCCCCGCGCGGACCTGGCGGAGAAGGCGCACCGTGTGATCGCCCGCATCCTGTCGGAGCAGTCGGAACTGCGCCAGTTGTGGGCCGAAACCGAGCATTACGACGACTGGCGCGCCGCCGTCGAGGAACTCAAGGGGCGTGTCAGCCTGTAGCAAGCTGGCTGTGACAGGCTGCGTGGGCACTGTCCATCCACTTACCGCGAACCGCCCATGCCCGCTGCCCGCATCGCCCTGTTGACCATCATCGCCATGATCGCCTTCGCCAGCAATTCCCTGCTGTGCCGGGTGGCGCTCAAACACACGGCCATCGATCCTGCCAGCTTCACCACCGTGCGCCTCGTCTCCGGCGCGCTCGCCCTGTGGCTCATCGTGCGCCTGCGCGCGACGACGCCACCACGGCCGGGGCGCGGCAACTGGCTGTCCGCGCTGGCCCTGTATGCGTATGCGGCCGGCTTTTCCTTCGCCTACGTGAACCTGGCCGCCGCCAGCGGCGCGCTGCTGCTGTTCGGCGCCGTGCAGGCCACCATGATAGGACGCGGCATCGCCGCCGGCGAACGGCTGGCGCCGCGCCAATGGGCGGGACTGCTGCTGGCGCTGGCCGGGCTGGTGGGCATGCTGCTGCCCGGCCTGACCGCGCCGCCGCTCGGTGGCGCGCTGTTGATGATGGGGGCCGGGGTGGCCTGGGGCGTCTATTCCCTGCGCGGCAAAGGCGCGGGCGATGCCACCAGCGTCACGGCCGGCAATTTCATGCGCGCGGCGCCGATCGCTGTGTGCATGAGCGCCGCCATCGCGCTGACCGGCCCGGACGGCATCCGGCTCGATGGCGCGGGCCTGCTGTACGCCGTCGCGTCGGGCGCGCTCACCTCGGGCATCGGCTACGCGATCTGGTACGCGGCCCTGCCATCGCTGCGGGCCACCAGCGCGGCCACCTTGCAGCTGAGCGTGCCCGTGATCGCGGCGCTCGGCGGCGTGGCGTTGCTGGGCGAAGCGCTCACGCTGCGGCTGGTGCTGGCCTCCGCCGCCATCCTGGGCGGCATCGCGCTCGTGATCCTGCAAAAACGGACAGGCACGGCGCCCAAAAGATAATTACAATAAGCTCTGGTCACGACCGATGCAGGAGCACAGTCCGCATGAACGGGGAGCGAGGAAACGCCGATGAACTGAGGCAGCTTGAGAGGCTGGCGGCCTTCCTGCGCGCCCACGCGAGCGTGCTGGTGCTGACCGGCGCGGGCATGAGCACGGCCTCCGGCATCCCCGGCTACCGCGACGAGGATGGCGTGCGGCGCGGCCGCCAGCCCGTGCAGGGGCCGGAATTCCGCCGTTCCGACGCGGTGCGGCGCCGCTATTGGGCGCGCAGCCTGGTGGGCTGGTCCACGCTGGCCGGGGCCGAGCCGAACGCCGGCCATGTGGCGCTGGCCGAGCTGGAGCAGGGCGGCTACCTCGGGGCGCTGGTCACCCAGAACGTCGATGGCCTGCACCAGCGGGCCGGCAGCAACCGGCTGATCGAACTGCATGGGAGCATCCATGATGTCGTCTGCCTCGATTGCGGCGTGCGCGAGGCGCGGGCCGCGATCCAGCAGCGGCTGGAGCGCGACAATCCCGCGCTGGCCGGCGCCAGCGCGCGCCCGCTGCCCGACGGCGACGCGGCGCTGGAGCCGGAGGCGCTGGACGACTTCCGCGTGCCCGCGTGCGAGCGATGCGGCGGCGTGCTGCAGCCCGATGTGGTCTTCTTCGGCGATAACATCCCGCCCCAGCGCAGCGCCGACGCGCTGCAACTGATGCACGAGGCCGATGCCTTGCTGGTGGTGGGGTCGTCGCTGATGGTGTTTTCCGGCTACCGTTTCTGCCGGCTGGCGGCGGAGGCGGGCAAGCCGGTGGTGGCGCTCAACATCGGCAAGACGCGGGCCGACGATCTGCTGGACTTCAAGGTGGAGGCGGGCGCGCAGCACATGCTGCCGCGCCTCGCGCGCCTGCTGGTCTGAGCGGCTAGTTCCGCAGCAGCATGGAGCGCACGATGCCTTCCTTGGCCAGCACGTAGTCCTGGCCGGCCAGCACGAAGTTGGTGTTCGGCTGGATCACCTTGAGGTTGATGAACACCATGTCGCTGGTCTCCGCGTAGGAGCCGACCACGATCGCTTGCGCGTTGTGGGTCTGCGCCACTTCGCCGATCTCGCGCGTGAGCATCAATTCGCCCTGGTTGCGCTTGAGGTAGACGGAATTGCGCAGCTTCATCTCCAGCATCGACAGGCCGCCCTGCGCCAGGCGCGTGGAGATCTGTTCCGACACGAGCCGGCCCAGCGTGGTGGTCTGTTCCAGCGCGTCGATGTTGACGACGGTGGCCATGATCAGCGGCTTGTCGGCGGCCAGTTTGCCGCTCAGCTGATGCATGAGCGCGTCGGCCGCCTTGTAGTTCGATTCGATGAACTGGTTGGACGAGATGGTGGCGTAGTTGGCTTCGTCCTTGGGCGGCGGGGACGAGCAGCCGGCCAGCAGCAGCGGCGCGGCCAGCAGGGTGGTGGTGGCGAGGCGATTCAGCGGTTTCAGCATTTACATATCCCCCCGCACCTTGAACATGCGGGTCAGTTTGGGGGCTTCCGGCTCCACCTCCACGATGCCGTACAGCGGACGGTCGCTGTCGGACACGTAATAGGCCGAGCTGTTGCGGGCCAGGTAGCGGTATTGGTCGGTGACGGAGACCGTCAGGATGATTTCCGTGCGCGGCGTGGCGCCGGGCGCGAACTGGTCGTTGAACCAGTTGTAGGAATCGTAGGCGCCCACGCCGGCGGCCACCATGGCCAGCGGCGGCAGGTCGATTTCGCTCAGCACCCACACGCCCGAGGCCAGCGCCGCATGTTCGCCGTGGTAGCGGTACTGGGGGCGGTTGGCGCTGAAGGTCACGGCCTGCATGTCCAGCTCCACCTTGAGCGAACCGGGCGCCGTGCGCGACACCGTGTAGCCGTCGTTGACCAGCGCCGTGATCAGCTGGCCCGTCAGCGCGCGCTGGAACGGGGTCGCCTGCGGCGCGTCGGCGATGTAGAGCGGGCGGGGCGGCTGCTTGGCCAGCGCCGCCTTCAACTGCTGTTCGATATGGCCGGCGATCACGGCCCAGTGTTCGGCCGCCTGCAGCTTGGGCTGCTTCGATACCGGAAAATTGGTGGCCAGCGGCGTGGGCGTGTAGCGCGCCGCGCATCCGGCCACGCACCCGGCCACGATCAGGCCCGCTCCCAACGCCCTTGCGGTTTTCAGCACCATGTCGGCCTCGTCATCGTCTAGATTGCTCAGTCATTCTTGCGTTCCGGCGCGGCCTGCGCCGCGAGGAACTATCCTGCCGCAGTGTAGCATGGATGTTGCTGATTGGAAATTCGTCGTGTGGCAAAAAAGGCGGCGTTGTCAGCGCGCGCAACGCCGGGCGCACAACCCGGAAAGCGCTAGAATACGCGGGTTTGCGCGCTTTGTGTTGACCTTGACCGGGCTTGGTCGCGGGTGTGGCGCGCGGGGCGGCGACGGGGCGCCGCCCGCGCAAAAATCGCTTGATGAATTTGCAAGATTGTGACAGCATGCGCGCTCCCCAAACGATGGAATCCGGTGCAATGAACGAGCACAAGACGACCCGCCGAATCGACGGCCTGGACACGCTGCGCGCCTGCGCCATCGTGCTGGTGCTGATGTCGCACTACGCGGTGGTGGTGAGCCACAAATCCACGTTTGGTTTTCTCACCGACATGGGCTGGATGGGCGTGGACCTGTTCTTCGTGCTGAGCGGCTATCTGATCGGCAACCAGATCCTGTCGCCGCTGGCGCGCGGCACGTCATTCCCGCTCAAGACCTTCTTCGCGCGCCGGCTGCTGCGCACGGTGCCCAACTATTACGTCGTGCTGGCGCTGTACCTGCTGCTGCCGGCGCAGCTGGGCGGCGCGCACACGGCGCCGCTGTGGCGCTTCCTGAGCTTCACCCAGAACATCGGCCTGCATTTCGGCGCAACCTTCTCCCACTCGTGGTCGCTGTGCGTGGAGGAGCAGTTCTACATGGTTCTGCCGTTGGCGGCGTTGTTGATCGCCACCCGCCGCCGCGCCCTGCGCTGGGGCTGGGCGGTGCTCGGCTGCGCCATCGCGGCCGGCATGGTGGTGCGGGGCTGGGCCTGGCTGGCGCATGGGCGCAACGCGATCAACAACGTCGATTTCGCCGTCCACGTCTACTATTCGAGCTTCGCGCGCTTCGACGAACTGCTGCCCGGCGTGGCCATCGCCATGCTCAAGAACTTCCACGGCGGACTGTATGACGCCATTCTGCGGCGCGGCAACGCGCTGCTGCTGGGCGGTCTGGCGGCGCTGGCCACGATGGTCTATCTGTTCCTGAACCACTACCAGATCGACGGCTACGGTTTCACCTTCCCCATGATGACCTTCGGCTATCCGCTGCTGGCGGCCAGTTTCGCCGTGCTCACGCTGGCGGCGCTGAGCCCCAACAGTCTGCTGCACCGCGTGCGCATCCCCGGCGCGGAACAACTGGCCTTGTGGTCGTACGCGCTCTACCTCGCGCACAAACCCATCTTCAAGCTGATGCTGGAACCGCTGGCGCGCTGGCAGGTCGATACGGACGCGCCGGCCGGCATCGCGCTGGTGATGGCGGCCGGCCTGCTCGGTGGCTGGTTGTTGTACCGCCTGGTGGAGACGCCGTTCATGCGGGCGCGCGCCCGCTGGTTCCCCGCCGACGCGGGCGCAGGCGCGGGGACGGCGCAGGGGGCTCCCGGTCAGCGACGGGTGGCTTGATCGACCGGCGGCACGGGAACGGACGCGGACGCCGTCGCGGCATCCGCGCCCCGTTGGCTCAATAGGCCTTGATCGTGATGGGCATGCTGGTCTGCACACTGTGGCCGGACGAATCGCTGACCACGATCAGCAGCTTGTAGCTGCCCGTCACCGGGCTGGCCCAGTTGACGCCGATGTTCAGTCCATTCGGCGTGAACATGATCCCCAGCGGCGCGTTGGAAATCGAAATCCTCACATAGCTGCTGCCCGGCGCGCTGATGCCGATGGTGCCGGCCAGCGGCTTGCCCGCCACGCCCGACAAGGCCGGCGCGTTGACGGTCAGGCTGGAACTGACGGCGGTGCTGGTGCCGATCGAGATCTTGACCACGCCCTGGCCGGTCAGGCCGGTCTTGCTGTCCCTGGCCGTCACGGTCACGCTGTAGCTGCCGGCCACGGGGGCGGCCCAGCTCACCACGCCGCTGCTGCCGATGGCCATGCCGGCCGGCGCGCCGCTCAGCGCATAGGTGACGGGATTGGCGCTGCTGACCGCGACCGTGAACGACAACGCCGTGCCGACCTTGCCGGTGATGCTGCCGCCGGTGACGACGGGCGCGCTGGCGGCCGCGATGGTGACGGTGTAGGCGCCCTGGCCCTTGAGACCGGTCTTGCTGTCGGTGGCGGTGACAACCACGGTGTAGGTGCCGGCGACCGGCGTGGCCCAGCTCACCACGCCGGTGCTGCCGATGGCCATGCCGGACGGCGCCCCGCTCAGGGTGTAGCTGAGCGCATTGGCGCCGGAGGCGGACACGGTGAACGACAGCGCCGTGCCCGCCTTGCCGCTGACGGCGGCCGACACCACGGTGGGCGCGGTGGCCACGGCCGTGGCGCCGGACAGGGCGCCCAGCAGGCTGCTCGCGTTGGGCGTGCCCAGGCCGCTCAGCTGGTCGTAGCCGCTCCTGGCGCTGCAGGTGGCGCAGCTGCCGTCGCTGCCCGCGATCACGTCGCCGAACGCGCTGGCGTAGTTGCCGGGCACGCTCGCGATCTGACCATACAGGACGGCGTGCGGCGCGCCCAGCGCCGGCCTGGCGTTCAGCGCGCGGGTGGCGTTGGCCACGGCGATCAGGCCGGCCCACTGCGGCGTGGACAGGCTGGTGCCGCCGGCGCTGATCCAGCTCGGCGTGGTGGCGCCGGCGGCGATCACGGCCACGTACTGGCCCGTTTTCGGATCGGCGTTGAACGACACGTCGGCCACGCCGCGATGGGCCAGCGTGCCCAGGCCGGGCACGGCGCTGCTCTGGTAGGCGGGTGTGGTCGTGTAGGCGCTGACGCCGCCGCCGGTCAGGGACCAGCCCACTTCGCTGCGGCTGCCGCTGCCCGTGTAGGTGAGCGAGGTGCCGCCCACGGCCACCACGTTGGGCGACACGGCCGGCCATTGCACGCCGGCGCCCGAGTCGCCGGTGGCGGCCAGGTAGCTCATGTTGGCGGCCGTGAAGACGGCGTTGGCCGACCCCGTCCAGCTGCCCTCGGGCGTGCCGAAGCTCATCGACACCACGCCCGGCCCCATCGCGTTGGCCAGCCTGATGGCGCCCTGCAGGCTGTCGACCGACGGGCTGGCCGCCTCGATCAGGACGATGCGCGCCAGCGGCGCCGTGGCGTGCGCCCACTGGACGTCAAGCGAGATTTCCGTGGCCCAGCCCGCATCGTAGGCTGGCTGGGTGGCCGTCATGGCGCCGGCGCTGGTGTTGAACACGACCGACAGGTCGCAGCCGCCGGCCGACGGCGCGGCCAGCGGCAGGACGGCGCTGGTGGCGATGCTCTTGCGGGTGCAGGCCGGCAGGCCGAATTTCGCATTGAACGCGGCCAGTTCGGTGGCCACGTTCGGATTATGCATGGCGTCCACGATGTAGATGGTCTGGCCGGCGCCCAGTTGCGCCGCCAGGGCCGGGCTCAGCGTGGTGCCGGACGGCGGCAGGGCAGGCAGCCCGTAGGCGGCGCGGATCTGGGCCGGCGTGTAGGTGGTGACGGTGCCGCTGGTGGCCATCGGCGCCAGCGTGCTGTCCTGCGACTGGGGCGGGGCGTATTCGAGCCGGTCCAGCGGCAGGCGGCGCGTGGACAGCCGGCGCGCGGACGGCGGCAGCAGCATGGTGCGCGGGCCGCGGCGGGCGCTGGCGGCATAGCCGTCGGCGTCGGTGTCGTCGGGCGCGTCGAGCAGCACGGGCGCGATGTGGTAGGCCGGTTGCACTATCAGGTTGGCCGCCGCCGGCAGGATGGGGTTGTCCAGTTCCAGCGTGGTGGTGGAGGTGGCCACCATGGCCGCCACCCGGGCGCCGGCCGGCGCGCTGTCCTGGCCGGGCGTGCCGCCGCATGCGCTCAGCAGGGCCGCAATGGCGGCCGCCAGCAGCAAGCCCGGACGGGCGGTGGGGAACGAAGATGGCTGGCAAGTCTGCATGGCGTGGCGCTTCCCTGTGTGCGAAGGCCACGCTGCGACAACGTTGGCGACCATGCAAGGCGCGGACGACCCGACGTTGGCAACCCCGCTACCTTGGCGCGTGCGCGCTGTAGGCCGGTGGTTTTGCGTCCCCACCTTTCGGAGGGTTTGCCTTCGGCGAATGACGAATGAAACCGGCGCAGGACAAGGCGCCGGTGGTTGCCTGATTGTATCATCAGGCAAGATTCAACTGGTTGCTGGTGTCCGAAGAATATGCACGATGGCGTGCGTTGCGTCAGGTCCGGCGCACGGCGCGGCGGTCAGCGGCGGTGCTGCTTCATGGCCGACGCCACTTCGCGCTTGCCGTCGCGGTCCTTCTCGGCGGCCCGCTTGTCGTGCATCTTCTTACCCTTGGCCAGGCCGATCTCGCATTTCACGCGGCCGCCCTTGTAGTGCAGGTTGAGCGGCACCAGCGTGTAGCCGGCCCGTTCCACCTTGCCGATCAGCTTATCCATCTCCTGGCGGTGCAGCAGCAGCTTGCGGGTGCGCACGGCCTCCGGATGGATGTGGGTGGAAGCGGTGGGCAGGGCGCTGATGTGGGCGCCGAACAGGAACAGCTCGTCGCCCTTGATGGTGACGTAGGCTTCCTTGATCTGCACCCGCGCGTCGCGGATCGCTTTCACTTCCCAGCCTTCCAGCACGATGCCCGCTTCGTAGCGGTCCTCGATGAAGTAGTCGTGAAAGGCTTTTCTATTATCGGCAATGGTCATGGCGTGGTAATTACTAAAAACGGGCGCGGGTCGGTTAAACTACGGGGACGCGCCAAAAACGCGAATAATTCAACATCATAGCAAACGGTTACGTAATGGCAGTAGTTCACAAAACAGTTTTCCTCGGCTACAGCGCCCAACAGATGTTCAACCTGGTGGCGGCGATCGAGGATTATCCCAAGTTTCTGCCATGGTGCGGGGGTGTTGAAGTGAAGGAGCGCAGCGAGGAGACGGTGGTGGCCAGCCTGGCCATCCATTATCGCGGCGTGCGCCAGAGCTTCACGACCGCGAACGTCAACACGCCGCACAGCACGATACAGATGCGGCTGGTGGACGGACCTTTCAAGGCCCTCGATGGGGTGTGGAACATCAAACCGCTGCGCGACGACGCATGCAAGGTGGAGCTGGACCTGCATTACGAATTCTCCAGCGCGCTGCTGGAACAACTGATCGGCCCCGTGTTCGGCATGATCGCCAACAGCATGGTCGATTGCTTCTGCAAACGGGCGGAGACGGTGTATGGCTGACCAGATTCACATCCAGGTGTGCTACGCGCTGCCCGAACAGCAGTTCCTGCGCGATCTGACGGTGGACGCCGGCACCACCGTGGCGCAGGCCATCGCCCTCAGCGGCCTGGGGCAAGCCATGCCCGGCATCGACCTGACGGCACTGCAGGTCGGCATCTACAGCAAGAAGAAGACGCTGGACACGGTGCTGCGCGAGCACGACCGGGTGGAACTCTACCGCCCGCTGATCGCCGACCCCAAGAACGCCCGCCGCCGCCGCAAGGCCAAACCCCAACCCTGAGCTTTGCCGCTTAAAAAGGGTCAGACCCCTGGGTCCGACCCTGGCTTTTTCAGTGATAGCGCTACCAAAGAAGCGCCGGAAAAATCAGAAACGATGACGCAAGCCAGCCGTGAACTGCTTATTCCCCGTCCCCGGTTCCTCGCTGTTGCCTTCCGTGTAAGCCGCGCCGTTATGGTTGCGGATCAGCGCGTACGAGGTGTACAGGTCGGTGCGCTTGGATAAGCCATACATATAGGCCAGCGCATACTGCTGCGCGTCCTGGTTGAAGGCGCTGCGGTCGTCCTTGCGGATGTAGGTGGCCACCACGGTGCTCACGCCGAACGGGACGGACACCCCCAGCAGCAGGTCGCGGCTGTCGGTGGACGCGGTGGGCGCCGCGCCGCCGAAGCTGGCGGCCGTGTTGTTGAGTGAGGCGCTGTTCAAGCCCTTGTCCACGCCGTAGCCGGCATAGAATTTGGCCGGGCCGAAATCGTAATTGGCGCCGAGCAGCGTGTTGCGGGCCGCCTCCTGGTTCTTCAGCACGGCCGTGTCGTTGTCGCGGTGGTGGTAGGCCAGGCGCACGTTGAACGGGCCGTTGCTGTAGCCGAAGGAGCCGCCCAGCGCGCGGCCGGCCGCGTTGTCGCCCGCCACTTCACCGGCCGCGAACATCGCATCGCCGCTGAAGCCGTTGAACTCCGGGCTGCGGTACAGCACCGAGTTATTGGCGCGGAAGCCGGTCGACGCCATCAGGTTGTTGGAACGGGCGATGCCGTTGCGCAGCGGGTCGACGATGGTGTTGAGGGTGGTGAACAACGGCGTGTCCTGCAGGCCGGCCGAGATGGCGCCGAAGTTGCCGCGCAAGCCGACCGCCGTGTTGCGGCCGAACAGCGTGTTGTTCTGGGTCGAGCTGCCTGTGTCGGCGTGGATGCCGCCTTCGATCACGAAGAAGGCCGATAAGCCGCCGCCCAGGTCTTCATTGCCGCGAAAGCCCCAACGGCTTTGCGTGGCCATGCCGCTGGTGACGCGGGTCGAGGTGCCGGCGATACCGCCCCGGTCCTGCGATACGCCCAGATCCATCACGCCGTAGAAGGTGACGTTGCTGTCGGCCAGGGCGGCGCCGGACAGGGTAAGGGCGAGCGCGGTCAGCGCGGGAATGCGAATGTTCATCTAAGTCTCCAGAGTTGTTATGGATGCCGCGCGCGCTGCGGGTGCGCGCGGGCGGGTGGTTCGCCGTCCCGGCGCGGGGACGGCGGTTACATGGCGTGGAAGCGGTGTTCCGCGCCGGTGTCGGTGGGCCGGTCGTTGGACCGGTCAGCGGCCATGTCAGTGGCCAGGTCAGTGGACCGGCAGCGGCGTCGGTGCGGCCGGTTCCGGATCGGGGATGGGCTCGATTTTGCCGAGCACGAACACGAAGGACACGATCCCCACCAGCAGGATCACGCCGGCCACCATGAACGCGTTGGCGAACGAGTTGGTGGCGCCGACGATGATGCCGGTGACAATGGGGGCGGCCGCACCCATCAGGTTGTTGGCGAAGTTCATGATGCCGCCGATGGTGCCGGCGCCGCCCTTCGGCGCGATCAGCGATGGCAACGACCAGCCCACCGGCGCGGCCGAGGCCAGGCCGCCCAGCGCGATCGAGATCCACACGATGGCCCACACGGGATCGGTGGTCCGGGTGGCGCCGAACACGGCCAGCCCGAGCAGCATGCCGACGATCAGCACGCCCTTGCGCACCAGCGATTCATCCTTGCCGCGCGAGATCAGGTGGTCGATCAGCCAGCCGCCCACGAACAAATCGGTGGCGGTGGCCACGGCCCAGGGGATGGCGGCGAAGCCGGCCGATTTCAGTATGCTCATGTGCATGGTCTGCACCAGGTAGCCGGGCAACCAGGTGAGGAACAGGTAGAACGAGTAGCCATAGGCGGCGAAGCCGATGGTCAGGCCCCACACCTTCGATTTGCCCAGCAGATAGCCCAGCATGTTGAACGCGCCCGCGTTGGACGGGCCCTCGGGCGCCGCGCCGCCTTGCTGGATGTAATGCAGTTCCTGCTTCGACAGTTTGGGATCGGCGCTCGGGTCGCGGTAGAACACGAAGAAGGCGATGAAGTAGCTGAAGCTGAGCAGGGCGGTCAGGGCGAAGCCCCAGCGCCAGCCGAGGCTGACGATGGTGACGGCGATCAGCGGCACGCCGATCACGTTGGAGAACTTGGCCGCCGCGTCGAAGATGGCGGTGGCCATGCCGCGCTCGTGGCGCGGGAACCAGTAGCCGGTGGCCTTGGAGCTGACGGGGAAGGCCGGCGCCTCGGCGATGCCGAGCAGGATGCGGGCCGCGAAGATGCCGGCGAAGCCGCTGGAGAAGGCGGTGATGGTCGATGCCACGCCCCACAGGAACGCGCCCCAGCGGCCCACGCGGGTCGGGCCGAAGCGGTCCAGCACCATGCCGACCGGGATCTGCAGCACCGAGTAGGACCAGGCGAAGGCACTGAACAGCAAGCCCAGCTCCACGGCCGACAGGTTGAACAGCTCCTTGATCTGCGGCGCGGCCACGGACAGGCCGATGCGGTCGATGTAGTTGATCAGCACGCCCATGCCGAGCAGGGCGCCGATGCCCCAGCGGCGCTTGGGAATTTTCTGGTGGGGTTGGGTGGTGTTCATGTTGTCTCCGTTGGTGGTGTGGGTGGGCGCGGCGTTATGCGCGTGCGCCCTGGTTGTCCAGGATGGCGTCGACCAGTTGTTGCGGCGACTGGTTCAGGTCCAGCAGCACGCCCGCCTCGTCAGGCTGCAGCGG
The DNA here is from genome assembly GCF_058801745.1 of Rugamonas sp. GW822-FHT03B10. Taxonomy (NCBI): domain Bacteria; kingdom Pseudomonadati; phylum Pseudomonadota; class Betaproteobacteria; order Burkholderiales; family Oxalobacteraceae; genus Rugamonas; species Rugamonas sp. GW822-FHT03B10. The sequence goes on from NZ_JBXANP010000017.1 coordinate 50,499, forward strand.
TTCCAGGTCGCGCAGCTGGCTGTCGAGCAGGGAGGGCGGCATGTAGTGGTTCACGCGCGCCGCCATGCGTTCCGCGATCACGCTGCGCGGCCCGGACAGGTGGGCGAAACGCAGGGCGGGATTGCCGGCGCGCAGCAGGTCGCGGTAGCGCCGCTTGAGGGCGGAGCACGACAGCACCAGGCCGCGGCCTTGCGCCGTCGCCTCGCTGATCTGCTGCTGCAGCGTGTGCAGCCAGCCGGCGCGGTCGTCGTCCGTCAGCGGCATGCCGGCGGCCATCTTGGCGACGTTGGCGGCGGAGTGGAAGCTGTCGCCTTCGAGGAAGGGCAGGTCCAGCGCAGCCGCCAGCCGTTGCCCGATCTCGCTCTTGCCGCAGCCGCTGACGCCCATGACGACCCAGCAGGTGGGGTGGTTGGTTTTGCTCATATCGTGGTGTGCCTGCTTAGTTTGGAACTTGGGTTTCGGTGAAATGATAGCGCTAACATCGGAATCGAAGTCTAGACCATCGCGCCGATTTGTAAAGCGGAATCGATGCTGCGATGCAGCAGGCCGCTTGGCCGGGGTGATCGCGTGCGGTTTGTTGTGGCGTGTGGACAACAGCGGACCCAAAACCGGGGTCAGGTCATGCCTTCACGCATCTTGCGTGAAGGCATGACCTGACCCCGGTTTTTTGCGCGGCTTCGCGTTCAGGCGCTTTCGCGCGCCATCAGCGTGAAGCCCAGGTCGAGGTGGGGGGTGGACGGCGTTTCGCCCCGGATCACGCTGCGCAGCAGGGTGGCCGCTTCGTGGCCGATGCGGTAGCGCGGCGTGCCGATCGTGGTGACCGATGGATTCATCCAGGCCGAGGCGGGCAGGTCGTTGAAGCCGCAGATGGCCAGCTGCCGGGGCACGGCGATGCCGCGCCGCTGGCACTGGTAGATGGCGCCGTGCGCCAAGTCGTCGTTGCAGCAGAAGATGGCGTCGCAGTCGGGCGCCTGCGCCAGCATGCGGCCCAGCAGTTCGGCGCCCAGCGCGATGGTGGACGGATCGGGCACCATCAGCTCCAGCTTGGCGTCGGCCAGCCCCGCTTCGCGCATGGCCTGGCGGTAGCCGTCGGCCCGCTTCAGCGTGCGTTCGTCGAGCTGGGCGCCGATGAAGCCGATGCGCTTGTGGCCTTTGTCGATCAGGTAGCGCGTCATCGCCTGGCCGGCCTGGAACTGGGAGAAGCCCACCGTCAACTGGGCCGGATCGTCCGATAGATCCATCATCGAGACGATGGGCACGCGCGAGGCGGCCAGCATGCGTTCCACGCGCGGGCTGTGCGTGAGGCCGGACAGCAGGATGCCGTCCGGGTTCGATTGCAGGTAGATGCCGAGCAGCTTCTCCTCCTCGGCGTCGGAGTAGCGCGTGTTGCCGATCAGGATCTGGTAGTCGTCGGCGTCGAGCGCGTCCTGGATGCCGGCCAGCACGGCCGTGAACACGGCGTTCGACAGCGACGGCACCAGCACCACGATCACCTTCGATTGCGCCGAGGCCAGCGCGCGCGCGGCGCGGTTGGGCACGTAGCCCAGTTCCTCCACCGCCCGCTGCACGCGCTCGCGCAGCGCCGACGACACCATGTCCGGCTGGCTGATCGCGCGCGAGGCCGTCATGGTGGCCACGCCCGCCCGTTCCGCCACCGCCGCCAGCGTGACGCGGCCGCTGGCGCGGCTCCTTGGTGTGACTGTCTTGCTCATCCGTGCCTGTCGGTCAATGTTGATCGCGCCATCTTACGGCAGGCGGGGCGGGGGCGGGGAAGTATTGCCCGGGACACGCTGCGTTCAATGGCAGTTGGCCAGCGCCTGCCGGGTCTTCTTCGCCAATTCCGCCCGTTCCGCGTCGCCCATGACGACCCGCTGGCCATCCTTGTCGTAGGTGGTCATGCGCATGCCTTCATCGAGCGCGCGCTGGTTGTTGCGGGCCGATTCGCAGTTCGATTGCTCGGCCGCCTTGCGCCGCGCCTCGTCGGCGCTTTTCTGGGCGGCCTGCGCCGCCTCGGTCTTGCGCTTGTTGAAATCGGCGTTGCGCTCGCCCAGCGTCGGTTGGGCCTTGGCCCTGGCGTCGGCCGCGTCGGCCGGCTGCTCGTCGGGTGCCGGCGCGTAGGGGTTGAACAGCGGCTTGCCGGGCGCCTTCAGGATGTTCTTCTCGGGGATGTTGGGCGGGGGCGGGCGGTCGGACAATTGCTTGATGCCTTTTTCGTCTATCCACAGGTATTGCGCCAGCGCCTGGGTCGAGACGGCCAGCAGCGCGGCGGCCAGCGCCACGCGCAGCGGGGTAGAAATGGGTTTCATGGTGATGCTTTCCGGGGGACAGGGCGAACGCGCCGCTGGGCAGATTTCGCCATGATTTACGGCAACTGTCAATCGCGCGGCAAACGGTGTGACGGATTTTTTTCCGCGCCGCAAGGACGGCGCGTCCAGAATTCTGTATAATCTGCTTTTGCGCCAATAGGAAATGCTATGCGTCTACTCCAAAAAGCACTCACATTCGATGACGTGCTGCTCGTCCCAGCGTACTCGAACGTCCTGCCTGCCGATACGTCCCTCAAAACCCGCCTGACCCGCAATATCAGCCTGAACATCCCGCTGCTGTCGGCCGCGATGGACACCGTCACCGAAGCCCGTCTGGCCATCGCCATGGCGCAAGAGGGTGGCATCGGCATCATCCACAAGAACCTCAAGCCGAAGGACCAGGCCCGTGAAGTGGCGCGCGTCAAGCGTTTCGAGGCCGGCGTGCTGCGCGACCCGATCACCATCCCGCCCGAGATGAAGATCCGCGACGTCATCAAGCTGACCGAGCAGTATGGCATTTCCGGTTTCCCTGTCGTGTCCGGCAAGGAAGTGGTGGGCATCATCACCAACCGCGACCTGCGTTTTGAACAGGAACTGGACGCCGAGGCGCGCGCCAAGATGACGCCGCGCGAAAAGCTGGTGTACGTCAAGGAAGGCGCCGACACGGCCGAGGCCAAGCGCCTGATGAACAAGCACCGCCTGGAGCGCGTGCTGGTGGTGAACGACGCCTTCGAGCTGAAGGGTCTGATCACCGTCAAGGACATCCAGAAGTCGACCGAGCACCCGCTGGCGTCCAAGGATAGCCAGGGCAAGCTGCTGGTCGGCGCCGCCGTCGGCGTGGGCGCCAAGGACGAGGAGCGCATCGAGCTGCTGGTGGCCGCCGGCGTGGACGTGCTGGTGGTCGACACCGCCCACGGCCACTCGCAAGGCATCCTGGACCGCGTGAAATGGATCAAGACCCGCTTCCCGCACGTGGACGTGATCGGCGGTAACATCGCCACGGCCGCCGCCGCCAAGGCGCTGGTCGAGTACGGCGCGGACGCCGTCAAGGTCGGCATCGGCCCCGGCTCGATCTGCACCACCCGCATCGTGGCCGGCGTGGGCGTGCCGCAGATCACCGCCATCTCGAACGTGTCCGAGGCGCTGGAAGGCACGGGCGTGCCCTGCATCGCCGACGGCGGCATCCGCTTCTCGGGCGACATCTCCAAGGCCCTGGCGGCCGGCGCGTCGACCGTGATGATGGGTTCCATGTTCGCCGGCACGGAAGAGGCGCCGGGCGAAGTGATCCTGTACCAGGGCCGCAGCTACAAGTCCTACCGTGGCATGGGCTCGCTGGGCGCGATGTCGGACGGCTCGGCCGACCGCTACTTCCAGGACGCCGCCATGAAGCAGGACAAGTTCGTGCCCGAAGGTATCGAAGGCCGCGTGGCCTACAAGGGCTCCGTGCTGGCCATCATCTTCCAGCTGGTGGGCGGTGTGCGCCAGTCGATGGGCTACTGCGGTTGCGCCACCATCGACGAACTGCGCAGCAAGGCCGAATTCGTCGAGATCACCTCGGCCGGCATGCGCGAATCGCACGTGCACGACGTGCAAATCACCAAGGAAGCGCCGAACTACCGTTCCGGCGACTAAGCCTTGCGACGCCGGCGGCCCGTGGCCGCCGGCGTTCCCGTTTCAGGGCCGCCGTGGGCGGCCGTCCCGCCCAGCTGTACCGATTTCATCATTTAGAAGCCCCTATCTTCCATGCATTCAAAAATCCTCATTCTCGATTTCGGCTCCCAGGTTACCCAGCTGATCGCGCGCCGCGTGCGCGATTCCGGCGTGTTCTCGGAAGTGTACCCGTACGATGTCAGCGACGAGTTCGTGCGCAATTACGGCGCCGCCGGCGTGATCCTGTCGGGCAGCCACAGCTCCACGCTGGAAGGCGACGCCCCGCGCGCGCCGCAGGCCGTGTTCGAACTGGGCGTGCCGGTGCTGGGCATCTGCTACGGCATGCAGACCATGGCGGCCCAGCTGGGCGGCAAGGTCGAGAACGGCCTGGTGCGTGAATTCGGCTACGCCGAGGTGCGCGCGCGCAGCCACACCAAGCTGCTCGACGGCATCAACGACTTCGTCACCGAAGAAGGCCACGGCATGCTGAAGGTGTGGATGAGCCACGGCGACAAGGTGCTGGAGATGCCGCCCGGCTTCGTGCTGATGGGTAACACCCCGAGCTGCCCGATCGCCGCCATGGCCAACGAGGAAAAGCATTTCTACGGCGTGCAGTGGCACCCGGAAGTGACGCACACGGTGCAGGGCAAGGCCATGCTGGGCCGCTTCGTGCACGAGATCTGCGGCTGCAAGTCGGACTGGAACATGCCCGACTACATCAGCGAAGCGGTGGAGAAGATCCGCGCCCAGGTCGGCAAGGATGAAGTGATCCTGGGCCTGTCGGGCGGCGTCGATTCGTCCGTGGCCGCCGCGCTGATCCACCGCGCCATCGGCGACCAGCTGACCTGCGTGTTCGTCGACCACGGCCTGCTGCGCCTGGACGAGGGCAAGATGGTGATGGACATGTTCGCCAAGAACCTCGGTGTGAAGGTGATCCGCGTCGACGCCGAAGCCCAGTTCATGGGCAAGCTGGCCGGCGTGACCGATCCCGAGCAGAAGCGCAAGATCATCGGCGGCGAGTTCGTGGAAGTGTTCGACCAGGAGTCGGGCAAGCTGACCAACGCCAAGTGGCTGGCGCAGGGGACCATCTACCCGGACGTGATCGAGTCGGCCGGCAAGGGCAAGAAGGGCCAGACCATCAAGAGCCACCACAACGTGGGCGGTCTGCCCGAGCACATGAAGCTGAAGCTGCTGGAACCGCTGCGCGAACTGTTCAAGGACGAAGTGCGCAAGCTGGGCGTGGCGCTGGGCCTGCCGCATGACATGGTGTACCGTCATCCGTTCCCCGGTCCTGGCCTGGGCGTGCGCATCCTCGGCGAAGTGAAGAAGGAATACGCCGACCTGCTGCGCCGCGCCGACGCCATCTTCATCGAAGAGCTGCGCAACACGCCGTACGAGTTCGTGACCGGCCAGGCCGTGGACGAGGAGCAGCTGCCGAAGAACTGGTACGAGGCGACCAGCCAGGCGTTCGCCGTGTTCCTGCCCGTGAAGTCGGTGGGCGTGATGGGCGATGGCCGCACCTACGAATACGTGGTGGCGCTGCGCGCCGTGCAGACCCAGGACTTCATGACCGCGCACTGGGCGCACCTGCCGCACGCGCTGCTGGGCAAGGTGTCGAACCGCATCATCAATGAAGTGCGGGGCATCAACCGCGTGGTGTATGACATCAGCGGCAAACCGCCGGCGACCATCGAGTGGGAGTGATGAGCTCGCTTTAAGTCTTTGATTTAAAACGGAAAATAAGAGGTCGTTGATGATGCGGTTTTGATCATCAACGGCCTTTTTGTTTATGTTGAGCATTGAATGTTTTTCAGCCCGAGCCTCTGGCTCAACCTTTGCGTCGGCATGTCAGGCCAGCCCGAATGTTTTCCGCAGGCTGGCGTCGACCGGGCCTGCAGGCATGAAGCGGCGCAGCTTGCTCAACAGTGCAGCATCGCCTTTTGGCATCGGCAGGGCATCGGGGTCAGCAGGGCATTGGAGGCAGGGGCATCGACATGACTGCTGGCGGGGGCACCTCCCCGTTCATCCCTGTCAGCTAGACGGATTGCGCGCCGTGACGATCCACGCCGCGCCGTCGATCATCACCGACCGCTCGCCGGGAAGGGCCGCGAAGGCGGCACGCGTCGCGGCCCAGGCCCGGGCGCGGACGTCGTCGGGCTGGTCAGCGAGCACACGCGACAGCGGGCCGACCTCGAGCGCCATCCTCACCGCGTCGTCGAGCGCAGCGTCCCGCGTCGCGCCCTCGCCGAACGGGACGGCGGCATCGAAGGGCGCGCTGGCGATATCGGTGTAGCCGGCTGCCGTCAGGATGTGCGCCACCCGGCCCCGGTGGCCGAACGAAAATGGACCGGGCGCATCGGGACCGGGCGGCGCGGCCGGCGGGACGATGCCCTTGAGTGCGTCCATCGGCAAGCGCACCCAATCGTTCTCCGCCGCGCCGCGCCAGCAGACAAAAGCGACCCGCCCACCCGGCCGGAGCGCGCGTCGCATATGGGCGAACGCCCCGGTCGGGTCGTCGAAGAACATGACCCCGAAACGCGAGAACAGGATGTCGAACGCGCCCTCGGGCAGTTCGGCACTGCCGGCGTCGGCCACCTGGAACAGGGCCGGCATACCGTGCGGCGTCAGCGCGCGCGCCCGGCTGATCAGCGGTTCGGATATGTCCACGCCCAGCACTTGGCCCTGTGCGCCGACGCGCGCGGCCAGCGCCAGACTCGACGCGCCCGCGCCGCAGCCGACGTCCAGCACCCGTTCGCCCTGGGCGGGCGCGGCGGCTTCGATCGCGGCCTGGCCAAACACGGCCACCAGCGCGTCGAGCCGGGTCTGGTTGGCGACCCAGCGCTCGCCGCTTTGACCATTCCAGTCGGCGGTCTGATCAGTATTTTTCTCTGCCATGCCATCTCCTTGTTGTGGTTGTTTCATGCCTCACCGCGCCGATCTACGCCAACCTCCTCGAAGGCGCCAACGCGATCGGAGCAGGGGAGCCTTGCTCTCAAACCAGCATCGATTGCTGGGCGAAGATACCGGCCATCGCGCCCTGCGATGATGCCAGGGTGACCGAGGGCAAGAAGGGCGTGGCGAGGTCGCCGGCGGCGTAGACACCGGGCGTGCTGGTTTGGCGCCGCTCGTCGACCTTGAGGACAATGCCGGTGGGCGTATCCACCGTGGCGAGGCCCAGTGATTCATGCAGGCTAGCGGACGGCTTATTGCGCGGTTGGGCGAACAGGATATCGACAGCGATAGTGCGGCCGGTGTCGAGATTAACGGTGGCGATACGGCCTTTGTGATGGGCGATTTCGACGATCCGGCCATCGACCACAGGCAGTTGGCGGCGTGCCAGATCGGCCTGGATATCGGGCGGAATGTCGTGCCCATCGGCGAAGAGCGTCAACTTGTCGGTCCAATCCTGGAACAGTTTGGCAGACTGGTGCGAATGCGGCCCGGACCAGACCAGGCCCCAATGCTGGCCGGCGACTTCAAAGCCGTCGCAATAGGGGCAGGGCACGATGGATGTGCCCCAGCTTTCGGCAAAGCCCGGGACATCAGGCATCTGGTCACTCACGCCATAGCTCAGGATCAGGCGGCGCGCCCCGAGGCTTGCGCCATCGCCAGTGAGGACCGAGAAATTGTCGATGGTGCCGGAGACGCTGTCGGCCCTGGCATTGACCAGCCTGATCGTGGGATAGCGCGCCAGCTGCTGCCGGGCCTCGGCCAGGATATCCAGCGGTGGCTTGTGATCGTGGCCGAGCAGGCCGTGCGAGTGGCCGGCGAAGCGATTGCGCGGCAGGCCGGTATCGAGAACGGTGACCTTGCGGCGGGCACGGCCGAGCTGCAGGGCGGCGGCGAGGCCGGCAAAGCTGCCGCCGATAATGATGACGTCATCCATGTTGATGTGCTCCGTGTTGTGGATGGAGGGGGACAGCACTGGCAGCCAACTCCATCAAGTTATGAATGGGCGCTTGCAAGAACTGCTTCGAGAGCTGCTCGTCGTTGACCACCCGTGAGAGGACGACCGCGCCGACCATCGTCGAGAGGATGGTCATGGCCTTGCGGCTGGGTTCATCGCCTTCAGCGTCGCCCACCCAGCCACCGAGTAGCGCAAGATATTCCCTGATTCCGGCTTCGAATGACGCCTTGACGTCGGCGCCCTGCCTGGCGGCATCGGAGCCGAGCGCCACCACCGGACAGCAGTCCAGCTTTTCCTCGCGATGTTCGGGACTGAGGTAGAGCGCGATCAGCGCGCCAAGGGGATCGTCGGGATGCGCCAAGGCCGTGGCAGATAAGCGGCTCAAGGCACTCGCCATCGCCCGCCTGGACGCCTGCGCGGCCAGATCGTCTTTTGACTCGAATTGCTTGTAGAAAGCGCCCTGGGTCAGGCCGGCGCCCTTCATCAGGTCCTTGAGGCCTATGCCGTCAAAGCCGTGTTCCCTGAACAGGCGGCTTGCCACGTTGATCACAGTTTCCCGGTTCTCCGCCGCCTGGGTGCGACTTACCCGCATTGTCATCTCCTTTTAGATTATGTTCGTACTCTATCTAATATAGAGTGCGATCGCAATCTATTTTGAGACTAAGCGACGGATGCGTTAGGCCGGGCGCGCGGGAGGCTTCCGGGTAGGTAGCTTCAGAGCTGATCGTTTGGCGCGGAGACAACCGCGCGGCGGTGGAGATAGTGGTACTTCTGATGGTATTGTCTCTGATGCCTTTAGAAAACTTCAAAAGAATCAGCTACTTGGAGGGGTAATTGATAATCGAGCGGAAGTGAAATTTCCAATTGGAAATGTTATCTTTCGTAAATGACTAAAGCTAAAGCCCTGTTTTGCAGGGCTTTATTTTTTCCAGTCGACGCCCAACCAGCTTGTCCTCAGCAGTGCCCAAACAGACATCGCTGTCCGATTGCGCGCTGAATTGACTGACTCCCTTTGACCCCCCCTTCCATTGCCTGGCGAACGCGGCCAGGCGGTCGTTAAATCCTTTGAATCCCAACTCCACCAGATCCTCGTGAAGCTGCTTGTGGCAATTCTTTCAGATCACTTTTCAACTTGTTGTTGACGCCTTCGAGGCAACGGAATATCATGCGAACCAACAAATGACAACGTTGGACATTTTCACCGGAGTGGATTGCCGGCGAAATCAGCAAGGAGACAAAGTGGCAACGATTCACGATGTGGCGGAAAAAGCCGGGGTATCCATTAAAACCGTTTCGCGCGTGCTCAATGGCGGAACGGAGGTGTCGGAGCGGACCCGCAAACGGATAGAGTTGGCCATGCAGGCGCTGGAATTCACCCCGTCGGCGGCAGCGCGCATGCTGCGCGGCCGGCCGACCGGCCTGGTGGCTGTGATCGCCGAGCAATTGACCACGACGCCGGATTCGTCGGAGATCATCAAGGGTATCCAAAACGTCTGCGAGCAGTTGGGCAAGGTATTGTTGATCGGTGAGACCGGCGGCCATGCGGACGTCGCGAGCCGGCTGGTGGCGGATATGCGTGAACGCCGCGTGGAAGCGATTCTGTACGCCACCCCGTTTCACCGGGAAGTGGCGCTGGAGCCGTTGCTGGGAAACACGCCGACGGCGCTCGCCAATTGCTTCGAAACGCCCGGACGTTACACCCAGGTGGTGCCGGACGACGAAGGGGGAGGCTACGCCGCCGCCCAGATCGTCCTGCAGGCAGGGCATCGCCACATCGCCTTCTTGCAATTAATTCCAAGCATGGTCGCAACCGACTTGCGTCTGCGCGGCTTCCATCGGGCCATGCGGGAGCACGGGGTGACGCCGAATCCGGCGTGGCTGATCCATGGTGCGGAAGCTGCCGAGGAAAATGAGTTTTCCCATCTGGCCGAGGCGGTCGAGCGGCTGTTCGCCGCCAAACAGCGGCCAACCGCCATCCTGTGCGGTAACGACAAAATGGCGATGCGCGTGATCTTCATCCTGCAGCGCCGAGGCCTGCGGGTTCCCGCCGATGTGTCGATTGTCGGCTTCGACGATTTTCGCCTGATTTCGGAAGCGCTCGATCCGGGGTTGACCACGGTGGCGCTGCCGTACCGCGAAATCGGCGAGTTGGCCGGGCGGCACGTGCTGCAGCAAGCCGCCGATCCCGCCGCGACGATCCGCGTACCCTGCCTGCCGGTGATGCGCGGCACGGTGGGGGCGCCGGCGGCCAAGGCGGGGCGGCAATGAACAAGTATCTGACAGTCCTGCTGGCGCTGGCGGCGACATCGGTGCATGGCGCGCCGGTGGAAATCAAGCTGTGGCGCCACGATACCGGCGACCTTGAAATGGTGGCTGGGAAGGCCGCAGCCGAGCGGTTCAACCGTTCGCAGGCGCACTGGAGGGTGGTCATCGAAGCCATCCCCCAAGGCTCGTACACGGAATCGATCACCGCCGCTTCGCTGGTGGGGCAACTGCCTTGCATCATCGCGATGGACCAGCCCACCGTTCCCAATTTCGCCTGGGCCGGTCACGTGCAGCCACTCGACCAGCTGCTGCCGGCGCAGGCCGTGGCGCCATTGCTGGCGGGAGGGCGCGGCACGTACAAGGGCCGGCTGTATAGCGTTGGCCAGTTCGACGTGGTGCTCGCCTTGTTTTCGCGCCGCTCGCAGCTGGACGCGCTGGGCGTGCGGGTGGCGACGCTCGATCATCCCTATACCGCCGCCGAGTTCCACGACATTCTCGTCAAGGTCAAACAAAGCGGCCGATATCGTTTTCCGCTCGACCTGAATGGCCGCTTCAAGGGCGAGTGGTACAGCTATGCGTACTCGCCCTGGCTGCAGAGCGCTGGTACGGATTTGATCGACCGGGACAATTACCTGCGGGTGGACGGTGTCCTCAACAACGACGCGGGGGTGGCGGTTGGCCGCTACTACGGCCACCTGTTCAAAGAGAGGTTGGCCGAACGTATTCCGGCCGACGACAAGGCGTTCGAACAGGGGCGCTCGCTGTTCCACTATACCGGCTCATGGAAGGCCCGCGAGTACAGCGCGCAGTTCGGCGACGACCTGGTGGTCATGCCGCCGCCGGACTTCGGACACGGCCCGAAAATCGGCGCGGCTTCGTGGCAATGGGGCATCACACGCAGCTGTCAACAGCCGCAAGGCGCTGCCGCCTTTCTGTCGTTCCTCATCTCGCCGGCGGAAATAGCGGCCGCCTCCATCGAGACGGGGCTGGTGCCGGTCAGCGCGGAAGGCGCGGCGCTGACCAAACATTACCGTTCCGGCGGGGACTGGCGCCCGTACTTTGAATTCGCCAAGCGCTACGCCGTGCCGCGTCCTGCCACGCCGGCCTATCCGGCGATGTCGTCGGCGTTCGAGAAGGCCATGGCCGATATACGCAGCGGAAAGGATCCGGCCGAGGCGTTGGATGAGGCGGTGGAAGCGATGGAACACAATATTGCGCGCAATGACGGCTATGGATTCGGCAAAGCCGCACCGGCGCGCGCCAAGGAGGCGATGCATGAAAACTAAACACGGTCAGGACAGCCCATGGGCTGTGGCGGCCTTTGCTTCACCAGCGCTGATGCTGTTCTTCCTGTTCGTCGTGCTGCCGATGCTGCTGGCGGCCGCGGCCACGCTGACCAATCACAGGTTGATGTCCCCGGAGCCGACGCGTTATGTTGGCCTGGCCAATTACCAGCGCCTGCTGGCATTGAAGCTGACGGTGATCGAACCGCTGCGCGGACCGGACGGCGCGGCCGTGCGTGACGACGATGGCGTGCGTTATCCAACATGGCGTCAGGTGCGCAAGGAGCGGCCGGAGCTGGCGGGCTTTCGGGTCGCATATAGTGTCGACGTCGGCGGATCGCGGATCGTCCTGGCCGCGAGCGACCCATTATTTTACCGTTCGCTGATCAATACTTTCCTGTTCGCGCTGCTCGTGCTGCCATTGCAGTGCGGTGTCGCGCTCGGGCTGGCGATACTGGTCAACCAAAAGGTGAGGGGACGGATATTCTTCCGCACCGTGTATTTCGCCCCGGTGGTCACTTCCATGGTCGTCGCTTCGATCGTGTGGGCATTCATGCTGAACACGGACCGCGGCATGCTCAATGAACTGTTGCGGGGCTTGCTGAACGACCCGAACGCGGGGCCGGACTGGTTGGGCGACAGCCGCTACGCGCTGCCGGCCATCGCGCTGATGTCGGCCTGGCAGGGGGCGGGATTCCAGATGCTGGTGTTCCTGGCCGGGCTGCAGTCGATTTCGCCGGAGTTGTATGAGGCCGCCACCCTGATGGGTGCGAATGCCTGGCAGCGCTTTGTGCATGTGACCTTGCCGGGTCTGCGCAACACCATCATCTTTGTGCTGGTGTCGACCACCTTGCTGGCTTTTGGCCTGTTCACCCAGGTAGATGTGATGACCTCGGGCGGGCCGTTGGACTCGACGTCGACCGTGGTGTACCACGCCGTGCGTACCGGTTTCAAGGAACAGGACGTGGGCTACGGCTCGACGATCACGCTGGTGTTTTTCATGATCGTGCTGGCGTTGTCGGTGTTGCAGCGGTTGCTGGTGTCGAAAGGAGCGGGGAAATGAATCTGCACTTGGGTAAGGTTGTGCGTGCGGCGGGGCTGCTGGCCGCCATGAGCGCCATCGGTGTGGTGTTTATTGCGCCGCTGTTGTTCATGTTGCTCTCGTCATTCAAGGATGACGCCGCGATCTTCGCCAACCTGAACAGCTGGTCGGCTTACATTCCCAACGCCGCCTGGTCGTTGCGCAACTACGCGGCCGTGTTCCAGAAGAGTGACTTGCCGTCGTTCCTGCTCAATTCGACACTGATTGCCGCGCTGGTCGTGGTGGGCGGCGTCCTCGTCAACAGCATGCTGGCCTATGCCATCGCGCGCCTGCGCTGGCGTGGGCGGCAGGTGGTGCTGGCGCTGGTGGTGGCGATGGTCATCGTGCCGTTTGAGGTCATCGCGATCCCCCTGCTGTCGCTGGTCTCCCGCTTGCCCTGGCCGGCGTTCGAGCACGGACAGCTGACGCTGCACAGTGGCTGGTTCAACAGCCTGCATGTGCAAGTGATTCCCTTCCTGGCGAACGCATTTTGCGTGTTCCTGTTTTACCAGTTCTTCCGTGACATTCCACCGGAACTCGATGAGGCCGCCAAGATGGACGGCGCCGGACCTTGGACGGTATATGCCCGCATCATCATGCCCAACAGCGGTCCGGTGATCGCCACCGCCGCGATTGTGTTGTTCATCTCGGCCTGGAACCAATACCTGTGGCCCATCATGGTGATACAGGGGGAGGCTTTCCGTCCTGTGCAGCCAGGCATACAGCAATTTTTTGGACGCACCAACTCGTGGGGTCAGATCATGGCCTACGCCACGGTGATCACACTCCCTGTGCTGGCGGTGTTCCTGGCGTTCCAGCGGCAATTCGTCGCTTCGGTCGCCGGCACCGGCATCAAGGGCTAACTTTGGAACTGATCTGGGATAGACCATGACGCTGAAACTGAACGAGAAATACATCTGGGACTTCTGGCATTTTGAGGAAAACGGCGCGCAGCACCTGTTCTTCCTGCAGGCGGACCGCTCTATTGGGGACCCAGACCTGCGCCATTGGAACGTGTCGATCGGGCACGCCGTGTCGCCCGATTTACGCAACTGGACGCCGCTGGGCACCGTCTTTGCGCCATCGCCAACACCGGCCTGGGATGACTACACCACCTGGACCGGTTCGGTGATCAAGGCCGAAGGGGGCTATCACCTGTTCTACACGGGGACCTGCCGCGAAGAGAAGGGCATGCGTCAACGCATCGGCCACGCGACGTCCGCCAGCATCGACGGTCCATGGACGCGGGTCGGCACTGGCCTGGCCCTCGACCTTGATGAACGGTTTTACGAAGAATATGAAGCCGGCCGCTGGCATGACCGGGCACTACGCGATCCATGGGTGCTGCCGGAGAAAATTGATGGCCAGTACCACATGTTCTTCACTGCGCGCCGCAACGATGGTCCACTGTATGAACGCGGCGTGATCGGCCATGCGGTGTCGCCGGACCTGGTGCATTGGACCGCCACCGCGCCGGTCTATGAGGGTGGCCATTATGGCCAGCTTGAAGTGCCGCAGGTGTTCGAACGGGACGGTCGCTGGTATTGCGTGTTCTGCAATGTGGCCGCGCACTGGTCGCCCGAATTGCGTGCCAAACACGGTGGCGGCGTGTCGGGCACCCACTACCTGGTGGCGGATCATCCGCTGGGGCCGTGGCAGCCGGCGCCGGGCTTCCTCGATGGCGACATGCCGTGCCGCCGCTATGCCGGGAAAATCCTGCGTGATCCCGTCACCGGCGGCGACAGCCTGATGGCGTTTCAGGATACCGGCGTGGACGGCCAGTTCGTCGGCCAGATTGGCGATCCGCTGCCGCTGCGTTTCGAGCAGGGCCGGTTTTTTTTGCACGAGAAATGACAACGATAGACAATTTTGAGTAAGAATAAGAAAACACGAGGAGACGGTATGAAACACAAGCACGCCGCAGCATGGGTGTTGGCAGCGATGCTGGTGCGGCCCGCCGCCGCAGCGGAGAACACCGCGTTTCTGGCCCACTGGCCGCTGGACGAACAGACGGGGAGCCAGGCCAAGGACATAGTATCCGGTCGGGCCGACCCGGTCAGCTATGTCTTCAACCACGCGCGTTTCAAGCCGGATTCGCCGCCCTTGTGGCACGCTGCTGGCAGCTGCGTGGTCAATGGCTGCCTGCAGTTTGACGGCTACTCGACCATCGTCAACGCGCCAGGGCTGACCGACGCGCAACTGCAGCAAGGCTTTACGCTCAGTGCCTGGGTCGCCCCCCATGCCTTCGAGTGGGGCGATGGCGGCCATTATTCGGCCTTCCTCAGCCAGTTTGATGCGCAAGCCAAACAGGGTTTTTCGTTCGGCGTGTACCGTTTCGGCACCTGGGGGATGCAGTTGGGCCTTGGCAACGCCATTCTTGATGTACGCATCCGCAAGCGCAAGCTGCCGCGCGACACCTGGTCGCATGTGGCCGCCAGCTATGATGCGGCGACCCGGCGGGTGGCGCTCTACCTCAATGGCGAGCGGCTGGTCAACGTGGCGTTGCCTGCCGACGGGGCATTCAGCTTGCCGCAGCGCGCCTTGACGATCGGGCGCCATTCGGAACCGGAGCAGGTCGGCGGCGTATTCAAGCTCAATACTTTTCTTGGCCTGATGGATGAAGTCCGGATCAGCACCGGCGCCGCCTCTCGCGCTTCCATCGCTCAAATGGTGGCGGCGGACTTGGCGCCGCATGGCGGCAAGGCGCCACGACTGGCGCCGACGGACGTAAGCATCCCGGCCAGCGTATTGGCGGGGGACCGCGATCGTCCGCAATACCATCTGATACCGGATGCGGGGTGGATGAACGAGCCGCATGCACCGTTCTATTACCGGGGCCAGTACCATTTGTTTTTCCAGAAGAATCCGTTCGGGCCGTTCTGGCATCAAATCCATTGGGGCCATTGGGTCAGCCCGGACCTGGTGCATTGGCGCGAACTGCCGATCGCTCTGGCGCCCGAGGATGACGGCCTGGCGACGGACGGCATCTGGTCCGGCAGCGCCACCTATGGAGCTGATGGCGTGCCGGTGCTGTTCTTCACGGCTGGCAATGACCAGGCGCGCCCCAATCAGCGCACGGGCATGGCGACGCCGGCGGACCCCGACGATCCCGACCTCGTCCGGTGGACCAAATTTCCCGTCCCCGTCACGATGCAGCCTGAAGGACTAGGGCGCTTTGGTGAATTCCGCGATCCCTTCGTGTTCCGCGACGGCGACCGCTGGTTTCAGCTGGTCGGCTCCGCCCTTCCAGGCCGCAGCGGCACGGCACTGGTTTTTGAATCGACCGACCTGCGCACATGGTCGCCGCGCGGTCCGCTGTTCTCGATCGACGCCAGTGGCCAGGCCGGCATGGACGCGACCTGGGAGCTGCCGGTGTTGCTCCCCATCGGCCACGGCAAGGACGGTCGCCTGCGGCACGTCTTCCTCAATGATGTGCATGGGCAGGCGTATTATTGGATCGGCGTGTTCGACCCGGTCAGTGCGCGTTTCACGCCTGATCTGGAAACACCACGGGTGTTCGACCTGGGACAGCACCATTTCTCTGGCCCGAGCGGCTTCGTCGATCCCAAGACCGGCCGCACCATCGTGTTTTCCATCGCCCAGGGCGAACGTACGCTGCAGGACGAAGCGGACGCCGGTTGGGCGCATAACGGCGGCTTGCCGATCACGCTGGCGCTGGGCGACGATGGCGACTTGCGCATCGCGCCGATTGGCGAAGTCAGCCAGTTGCGGCAGCAGCAACTGCTCGACTTGCGCGACGTCACACCCGAGGTGGCCGAGCGCGCCTTGGCGCAGATCCATGGTGATGGCGTCGAAATCGAACTGATGCTGGCACCGGGGGCACAGGCGGCGAAGCGCGGCCTCCGGCTGCGCGTGGCGCCCGGACTACTGGAGCACACCGACCTGTACGTCGACGCCGCCCGCCAACGTCTGGAAATCGACCGCAGCAAAACCTCGCTGGCCCATGCCTACGGGATCCAGGGCGGGGCCTTCGATCCGGGTGGCGAACCGTTGCGCATGCGGGTGTTCCTGGACCGCTCGATGGTCGAGGCCTACGTCAACGAACGCAAGAGCGTGACCAGCCGCGCCTATCCGACACGGACGGATGCGGATGGCCTGGGGTTGCTGGTCGCCCCCGGCGATAGGATCGTCTCGCTGAAGGTATGGACGATGGGTAGCAAAGCACAAAGGAATTGAGATGGCAGAAATTTCATTGCGGGGTGTCGGCAAGACTTACCCTGGAAAAGAGTCGCACTATATCTTGCGGGATATCGACTTCGTCATCGGCGATGGCGAGTTCGTGGTGCTGGTCGGTCCCTCAGGCTGCGGCAAATCCACGCTGCTGCGGATGGTCGCCGGGCTGGAGGAGATCAGCGCCGGAGAGATTCTGATCGATGGCGAACGCGTCAACGATACGCCGCCCGCGAAACGCGGCTTGTCGATGGTGTTCCAGAGCTACGCGCTGTATGCGCACATGAGCGTGTTCGAGAACATCGCCTTCGGCCTGAAACTGGCGCGCGTGCCCAAGGCTGAAATCAAGCTTGCGGTGCACGCGGTGGCCAAGATGCTGCAAATGGAGCATCTGCTGGAGCGCAAACCGCCGCAGCTGTCGGGCGGCCAGCGCCAGCGTGTGGCGATTGGACGCGCCATCGTCCGCAAGCCGCGCGCCTTCCTGTTTGATGAGCCGCTGTCCAATCTGGACGCGGCCCTGCGCGCCGACATGCGCGTGGAAATCGCGCGCCTGCACAAGCAGCTCGGCGCCACCATGATTTACGTCACGCACGACCAGGTCGAGGCGATGACGCTGGCCGACCGCATCGTGGTGCTGGGGCCGGCGGGCGTCCAGCAAATCGGCGCGCCGATGCAGCTATACGAACGACCGGCGAACGTCTTCGTCGCCGGCTTTATCGGCAGTCCCAAGATGAATCTGTTTCCGGCGACTTTGACACCGTCGGGCCACCTGCGCTTCGGTGGCGCGCAACTGGCGTGGCAAGCGCCGGGCGCGGGGCAGGGGGCGGCGGTCACGGTGGGAATACGTCCGGAACACCTGGTGGCAGACGCCAACGGCACGATTCAGGGGACGGTGATCCTGGTCGAGCGCCTGGGCGCCGAGTCCTATGTGCACGTGGAGGTGGCGGGATTGGACAAGCCGCTGGTCGTCGTGACGCAGGGCGAACCGCCGGCGGCCGATCATTGCTGGCGTATTTCACCGATGGCCGGGCGGGTGCACGTGTTTAACCAGGCGGG
Source organism: Rugamonas sp. GW822-FHT03B10 (assembly GCF_058801745.1). NCBI lineage: Bacteria > Pseudomonadati > Pseudomonadota > Betaproteobacteria > Burkholderiales > Oxalobacteraceae > Rugamonas > Rugamonas sp. GW822-FHT03B10. Next base: position 68,238 of record NZ_JBXANP010000017.1, read on the forward strand.
CCTGCGCATGGAGCCGCAGCCCGTCGCCATCAATGCAAACGCCGGTGCGGCCGGCCATCCGGAGGCAGCATGATCATCGTTTGTGGGGAAGCATTGTTCGACGTCTTTAACGACGGCGGACTGGCCGGCGGCGCGGGTTTTTCGCTGTCGGCGCGCATCGGCGGCTCGCCGTTCAACCTGGCGGTGGGCCTGGCCAGGCTGGGGGCGTCCCCGATGTTTTTCGGCGGACTGTCGGGCGATGTGTTCGGCCGCCGGCTGGCCGACGCGCTGGCGCACGAAGGCGTCGATCTTGCGGCCGCGCCGCGGCCGTCGGCCAGCACCGCCCTGGTCTTCGTCGATCTGGACGCCGCGGGGGTGCCGGTCTACACGCTGTACGGCGAACAGACCGCGGAGCGGGTGGTGAACCCCGCCGACCTTGCGCGGGTGCCGCACGATGCCGCGGTGATCCACGTCGGCTCGTATTGCATGGCGGTGGAACCGGTGGCGTCCACGCTGCGGGCGCTGGTGGCGCGCCAGCAAGGCCGCAGCCTGATCGCCTTCGACCCGAACGTGCGGCTGACGATACAGCCGAGCCTCGCCGTCTGGATCGAGAGCATGGCGTGGATGCTGCCCAGGACCGACCTGTTGAAGATCAGCGACGAAGACATCGGCCACTTGTATCCGGGCATGACGCCGCGCGATTTTATCGACCTGGCGTTGCGGCACGGGGTGAAGCTGGTCGTGGTAACGCGCGGCGCGGAAGGCGTGCTGGCGGCCACGCCGGCGCTGGCACCGATTGAATTGCCGGCATCGCGCGTCGCCGTGATCGACACTGTTGGCGCTGGCGACACCTTCCAGGCGGCGTTGCTGTCCTGCTTGTCGCGGCGCGGTCAGCTTAGCCCGGCCGCGCTGGCGGCGATCGACGAGACGTCGTTGCGCACGGCCTTGGCCTTCGCGGCGCAGGCTGCCGCCTTAACCTGTTCGCGGCGCGGTGCCGACCTGCCGCGCCTGGAGGAGGTGTTGGCGACCATGTAAAAAATTACGCTAGAGATGACAACGTTGGACAAACCTAATCCTGTCAAGTCGGCCGCGCGCCGTTGATAATCATAAAAGGAGAGACACCATGCACTATTCTATGAACCGTTATATCGCCCGCTCGGCGGCGCTGGCCATTTGCCTTGCGCCGGCGCTGGTGTTCGCCCAGCAGCAGAGCGGCGCCGCAGCCCCGGGCCAGCCAAACGCCGAGGCCGGCGGCACTGACCCGTCGGCCGTCGTCATCGTCACCGGCGTGACCAAGACCACGACCAAGAAGAACGCGACGTTTTCGATCAACACCCTGGGCAGCGAGGAGATCCAGCGCCTGGCACCAATGAGCACGGCCGACCTGCTGGCCAACTTCCCCGGCATGTATTCGGAGGGCAGTAGCGCGGGTGAGGCCAGCAACAACATCACGGTGCGCGGCCTGCCTGTCACCGGCGGCTATCGCTTCGCGCCGCAGCTGATCGATGGCTTGCCGGCCTACGAGGAACCGGAAGCGCCGTTCATGAACAACGACGTGTTCATCCGCGACGATCTGATGACCGACAGCGTGGAGGTAGTCAAGGGCGGTCCGGGCGGCATCCTGTATTCCAACGGCCTGGGCGCGACGGTCAACCACGTCACCCGCACCGGCGGCGACCATCTGGCCGGCGGCTACAAGATCGAATACGCGGACTATGGCTTCATCCGCCAGGACGCGTTCGTCTCCGGCCCGCTCAATCGCAACCTGACGGGTGCGGTGGGCGGCTTCTACCGCCGCAGCGACGGCATCCGTGACACCGGCTATACGGCCGACCGCGGCGGCCAGGTGCGCGGCAACCTGGTCTACACCAGCGATGACCACATGAGCACGGCGCGCGTCGACGCGCTGCTGATCAACGACCGCACCGCGTTCTACCAGAACCTGCCCATCTCCGTGCCACGCTTCACCAGCAGCGGCACCCCGGCCAACCCGACCGTCATCAACCAGGACACCATCCAGCCGCTTGGCATCGACTTCGCCCATGGCACCACCGCGTCGCCGTACAACCGCACCTTCAACATGTTGGGGGAGTATGGAAGCCGCACGATCGACCAGGCGGACGGCATCCATCCGGACTTCAGGATGCTCACGCTCAGTGGCTCGCACGAGCTGGCCAACGGCTGGAAGCTGTCGTCGGGCTTGCGTTACACGACGGGTAGCAACGGCTTTAATGCCGTATTCACCGGCAACGACACGGCCACGGCGACCAACTTCCTGAATGCCCGCTACCAGAACGACGTGATCTCGCCGGCGCATGGCGCGGCGCTGGGCTGCAACCTGGGCAATGCCAAGCTGATCGGCTACTTTAACGTGCCGGCCAGCAACCCGTGCGCGGCCTTCGCCAACATCAGCCGCGACGACTTTGTCCGCAAGTACGCCAAGGCCACCGGCGTGGTCGGACACTACCTGAACGACGGCGCGCTGGTGCCCGGCACAGCCACGCTGAACTTCGCGGTGCCGTTCATCGCCGATGTCGACGCCACCAGCACCTCCCTCGACCTCAAAGCCCAGAAGTCGTTCCAGTTGCAGGGTACGCACGACCTGACCTTCGGCGTCTACAAGAGCCGGTACAGCTATGCGCCCAACTTCCAGGCCGGTTTGCTGGTCACGGACGTGGCGGCCCAGTCGCGGCCGGTCGAGTTGACGGCCGTTGACGCCCAGGGGCAACAGGTTGGCCCTAGCCTGACCTCCGGCGGCGCGATTCTGCCAGGCTGGTTCGGTTTCGTCAGCCAGATCCATGGCGATGGCAATGCGGCCTATCTGCTCGACCATTGGGAAACCATGGGCAACAAGCTCAAGATTGATGCCGGCGTGCGCTGGCAAGACTTGAAGGCGGATGTGGTGCGACGTGACCGCAACCACACGGTCGACCTGACCCCGGCCGGAACGGTGGTCGGCTCGACCCAGGACACGGCCGCCGATAACGAGATCAGCTTCCCTGGCGCGCCTTCCATGCTGAACAAGACCTACCATGGCCTGGGCTGGTCGCTGGGGGGCAATTACAGCTTCAGCAAGGCGTTGGCCGTGTATGCGCTGGCATCGAATTCGTTCCGCCTGCCGAGCCTGCAGGACTTGAATGACCTCAGCGTCGCGGGGGCCACGGTGGTCAACGGCAATCAGGTGGAGGTGAGCGCGGTCGAGCATATCCGCCAGTACGAGATGGGCTTGCGTTATCTGACCCGTGGCTTTGGCGCTTCGGTGGCGCTGTTCTACAACAACTTCTCGCCACGTAGCGCGGTCAATGTCTACAAGGACATCCAGTCGGCCTCGTGCGCGACGCAGGGGGGCGTCACACAGATTAATTCGTGCCCGGATGTCGCGCAGCTCTACAAGCGCGGTGTCCAGAACGTGGGTACCGAAGTGGAGTTGAGCTGGCGGCCCGCAGCGCTGGATGGTCTGGAGCTGAAGGGGAATGTCGTGCTGCAGAATCCCAAGGTCACCGGCGCCAACTACACCATCACCCAAGAGGATAAGGATGCACAAGGGGTGATCACCGGCTACCATTACGTGCAGATCAGTGAGGATGGCCGCCGTCCGCGCCGGCTGCCGAAAGTGATGGTCAACCTGATGCCATCGTACGACTTGCTCAATCTCACCGGGGTGCCGGTCAGCCTGTACGCGCAGTACCAGTACTATGGTTCGCGCTTCTCGGAGGCGACCGATAACAACGTGACGCTGTATCCGGCCTACCACATCATCAACGCCGGCGCGCAATACCAGATCTCGGAACGTCTGAGCGCGCATCTGCACGTCGCCAATCTGACCAATCAGTTGTCGTTCACAGAGGGCGATCCCTTGTTCAGCGACCTGCTTTCGCCGGACGGGACGCGCAACCGCGGCGTGGCCCGCCCCTTGTTCGGACGGACGGTTCGATTCAGCCTGAGCTATATGTTCTAGTCAAGGTTGGGCAGGCGGGGCAGGGCGGCCCGCCTGCCCCAACCAACCTATCGCATCACGACGGCCGGCGCCGCTTTGGGGCCGGCATGTCAGGCCAGCCCGAAAGTTTTCCGCAGGCTGGCGTCGACCGGGCCGGCGGGCATGAAGCGGCGCAGCTTGCTCAACAGCGAAGCTTCGCCTTTTGGCGTGCGCCGCATTTTCCATGTGCCCAATGCCGCATCGAGCACCGCAGTGGCCACCCCATCGGGCGTCGGGGCATTGTTGACGCTGTTGGCGATGGCGCGCACGACGGTGGCGCGCTGGGCATCATAGGCGGCGATGCTTGCGGCCGCTTCCGGTGCATTCGCATCGAGGTTGGTCTTGGTGTACGACGGTTCGACCAGCACCACGCGGACGCCCAAATTGCGCACTTCATGGTCCAGCGACTCGGACATGCCTTCCACCGCGTGCTTGGATGCCGAATACAGGCCCATGTACGGCGCCGGCAGGAAACCGAGCACGGAGCTGATGTTGACGATGCGTCCCGCGCGCTGCGCGCGCATGTGCGGCAGCACCGCCTGGATGGTGCGCAGGGTGCCGAACACGTTGGTGTCGAACAGCGACTGCGCCTCGGCGATCGAGGTTTCCTCCACCGCGCCGAGCAGCGTGCCGCCGGCGTTGTTGACCAGCACGTCGATGCGCCCGGCTTGTGCGATGATGGTCGCGATCCCCCGCTGAACGGACGCGTCGTCGCGGACGTCCATCTCGACCAGTTGCACGCCCGGGATAGCCTGCGCTGTTGCCGTGTTGCGCACGGTGCCGAAGACCTGGCATCCGCGCTTGGCAAACTTTTCCGCGGTGACACGTCCAATGCCCGACGAGACGCCGGTGATCACGACAATTGTTGGATTCGACATCATAATTCCTTCGATATGGGTGATGAGGGGAATGCGTTACGCAACGACACTATCCAGAATGCTTTCCCCGATCGGGGCCACCGACGGCACCTCGAACACAAAGCAGGTCGTGGTCGCGTGGGCATACAACTTACCGTGTTCATCCTCGACGCGGGCTTCCGCCGTGGCCATCTGCCGGCCGGCATGGATCACCGTGGCGACCGCGCGCAGCGGCCCGGTCTTGTGGGTGGCCGGCCGCACGATGTTGATGCTCAGTTCGGCCGTGGTGTAGGAACGCCCGGCCGGCAAGGTGGTCTGCACCGCGCAGCCCAGGGCGGAGTCCAGCAGCGTGGAAAACCAGCCGCCGTGCACCGTCCCCAGCGGGTTGTAGTGCTGATGCAGCGGGATGCCTTGGAACACGGCGCGGCCGTCGCCGACTTCCAGCAGCGTCATGTTCATGGTCGCGTTCATGGGGGGATGGGGCAACGCGCCGGCCATCATGGCTTCGAGTATTTCGCGCCCGCTCTTGCCGGCCAGCTGCTCCAGGCGAGCCAGCCCGGGCGCGCCGCCGCCGTCGCGCATGCGCTGCTGGGCATCGGCTTGCAGGTTTGCCCAGACTAAGGTTCTTTGATCGTTCAAGGTTCTCTCCGGTGACTGGTCCGCCGCGTTGGCTGCGGCGGACCTGGTTGACAATGGCTGCCCGGCATTCAGGCCGCGCCGGTGCCGGTTTTGGCGATGGATGCCACGTTGCCGTGGTGTGGCATGGCAGCCGGTTGCTGGCTGGCCTGGTCCGGCTTGATCTTGAACCAGATGGCGTACATGGCCGGCAGGAACACCAGGGTCAGGACGGTGCCGGCGAACGTTCCGCCGATCAGCGTATAGGCCAGGGTGCCCCAGAACACCGAATGGGTCAGCGGGATGAAGGCCAGGATGGCCGCCAGCGCCGTCAGGATCACCGGACGCGAGCGCTGCACGGTGGCCTCGACCACCGCGTGGAAGGGGCTCAGTCCGGCATCCTTGTTGTGCTGGATTTGCCCGATCAGGATCAGCGTGTTGCGCATCAGGATGCCCGAAAGCGCGATCAATCCCACCAGCGCATTGATGCCGAACGGTTGCCGGAACAGGATCAACGTGGGCACGACGCCGATCAGCCCAAGCGGACTGGTTAGGAAGACCATAATCATCGCGGAGATCGAGCGCACCTGGAAGATGATGATCAGCAGGGTGGCCGCCAGCATGATGGGGAACAACGGCAACATGGCCTTGGTTGCCTTGCCCGATTCCTCGATCGAACCGGCTTCTTCGATGGAGTAACCGGCCGGCAGCCGGTCCACGATGGGCTGCAATTGTTTGGTGATGGCACTCGATACGTCCGGCGGCTGCAAGCCTTCGGCGATATCGCCGCGCACGGTGATGGTGGGCATGCGGTCGCGCCGGCGGATGACCGGTTCTTCCGCGCGCACCTCCACCTTGCCCACCTGCGACAGCGGGATGCGTTGCCCATTGGCGCCGGTCAGGGTGAAGTCGGCCAGCTTGGCCAGATCGATCCGGGCGTCGCTGCCTGGACGGGCCGAGCGGACGACGAGCTGCACGGTGCGGATGTCTTCGCGCACGCTGCCGATCGGCACGCCGCTGAGCAGGAATTGCAGTTGCTGCGCGGCGGCACTGGACGTCAGCCCAACGGCTTGCAAGCGGTCTTGCTGCAGGCTGAAATGCAGCGTCGGCGTGCGGGTGCCCCAGTCGTTATTGACCGTGCGCATCATCGGACTGGCGGCCATCAGTTTTTCCACGTCGGCGGCGATGCTGCGCAGCTTGTCCGGGTCGGGGCCGGCCACGCGGTAGGCGACCGGGAACGGCGAATACGGGCCGAACACCAGCTGGGTGACGCGCACGCGCGCCTCGGCGGCCAGGCCGTCGGCGACCGCCACGCGCAAGCGCAGCTTCAACGCCTCGCGCTGGTCCGGGTTTTCGGTGCGGACCACGATCTTGGCGAACGAGGGATCGGGCAGTTCCGGTCCCATCGCCATGTAGAAGCGCGGCGCACCCTGGCCCACATAGGCCGTGACGATCTTCGCCTCCGGCTGTTTGGCCAGCCATGCCTCGATCTTGGCGGCGGCGCCGCTGGTCTGGCTGATCGCGGTGCCATACGGCATTTGCACTTCGACCAGCACTTCGGGCCGGTCCGAGATCGGGAAGAATTGTTTCTTGACGATGGCCATGCCGGCGATGGCCAGCACGAACAGGCCGACCACGGTGCCGGCCGCCAGCCACTTGCGGGCGATCACGCGCGCGAGGACCTGGCGGAAGCGGTGATAGCGCGGCGTATCGTACAGCGCATCGTGGCCGCCGGCGACTTGCCTCAGCTCGGGCAACAGCTTGACGCCCAGGTAGGGGGTGAACACCACCGCCACCACCCATGACGCGATCAGGGAAATGCCGACGATCCAGAACATGTTGCTGGTGTACTCGCCGGCGCTGGAGCGGGCGAAACCGTTGGGCATGAAGCCGACCGCCGTGACCAGCGTGCCCGCCAGCATGGGCGCGGCCGTATGGCTCCAGGCATAGGCGGAGGCGGCGACGCGGCTGTAGCCTTCTTCCATTTTGACCACCATCATTTCGATGGCGATGATGGCGTCGTCCACCAGCAAGCCCAGTCCCAGGATCAGCGAGCCCAGCGTGATGCGGTCGAAGTTCTTGCCGGTCGCGGCCATCACGACGAACACCGTGGCCAGCGTCAGCGGCACGGCGGCGGCGACCACGATCCCCACGCGCCAGCCCATGCTGACGAAGCACACCACCATCACCACCAGCAGCGCCACGAAGAATTTCACCATGAATTCATCGACCGCCGAACTGATGTTGACGGCCTGGTCGGTGACCTTGCTCAGGCTCAGGCCCAGCGGCAGGTCGGCGTTGATCGCATGGACTTCCTGGTCCAGCGCCTTGCCCAGGTCGAGCCCGTTCCAGCCGTCGCGCATGATGACGCCCAGCAGCAGGGCCGGCTCGCCGCCGTTGCGGATCATGAACGTGGCCGGGTCCTCATAACCGCGCTGGACGGTGGCGATGTCCGACAGTTTCAGGGTGCGGCCCTGCGCCACGATGGGCGTGTCGCGGATCTTCTGCAACTGGTCGAAGGCGCCGTCGAGGCGGATGAACACTTGCGGCCCCCGGGTTTCCACGGAGCCGGCCGGGGTCAGGGCGTTCTGGCTGTTCAGGGCGGCGAACACCTCCTGCGGGCTGATGCCCAGCGTGGCCAGGCGCTCATGCGAGAACTCCACGTAGATGCGCTCGGCCTGTTCGCCGACGATGTTGACCTTTTTGACGCCCGGCACATGCAGCAGGCGCTGGCGCAGCGTCTCCGCATCGCGCACCAGCACGCGCTGCTGCTCGCCCTTGGCCTTGAGGGCATACAGGGCGAAGGTGACGTCCGAGTATTCGTCGTTGACCATGGGGCCGATCACGCCGGCGGGCAGGTTGGCCGCTTCGTCCGCGACTTTCTTGCGCGCCTGGTAGAACTGCTCCGGCACTTCGGACGGCGGGGTGGTGTCGAGCAAGGTCAGGGTCGTGAACGCCAGGCCGGGCCGGGTGTAGGTTTCGCTGCGGTCGTACCAGCGCAATTCCTGCAAGCGCTTCTCCAGCTTCTCCGCCACCTGGTCCTGCATCTCCTGTGCGCTGGCGCCAGGCCAGGCGGTGACGACCGTCATCACTTTGACCGTGAAGGCGGGGTCTTCCGCCCGCCCCAGTTTGAAGAAGGCAACCAGGCCGGCCAGGGTGATCAGGCAGATCAGGAACAGGGTGATGGAACGCTCGCGCACGGCGAGCGCGGACAGGTTGAAACGGCGCTCGCTCATGGCCGTGCTCCCGTGGTGGCGCCCGCGTCGGCCAGGCGCACTTGCTCGCCTTCGCGCAGCAGGTGGGCGCCGAGCGCGACGATCCGCTCGCCTTGCCTGAGCTGGCCGGTGACGCGCGCGTCGTCGTCGCCCAGTCGCTGGACCATCACCGGCCGCCACGACACCTTGGTCGGGGCGCCCTGAATGACCCAGACCCCGGGGCCTTTTCCGGCGTCGTACAGGGCTGCGAGCGGCACCGACAGGGCGGCCTGCGCCGCCTGGGCTGCCGCGCGTGTGGCAGCTACTGGCGCCGCCGGCGCTTCCGGGATCCGGATGGTGACGGTGGCACCCAGCGGCGCGTCAGACAGATCCTCTTCGAGCACATAGCGGGCTTCGAAGGTGCGGGTCAGGCGGTCGGCGGTGTCCGACAATTGGCGCAGTTTGGCCGGCACGGCGCGGTCTTCGCGGCCGAACAGCGTGGCCACCGCGTCGGTGCCGAGCGCTGGGCGCAGGGTTTCCGGCAACTGGATGATGGCTTCGCGGCGCCCGGCGTGCGCCACGCGCACCACGGCCTGGCCCGCCCCGACCACCTGGCCGGGTTCGGCCAGCGTTTCCATGACCACGCCATCGGCGTCCGCCACCAGTTCCGCGTAGCGGTTGGCGTTGTGCGCCACTTCGGCTTGGGCTTCGGCCGCGTTGAGCTGGGCGCGGGCGGCATCGGCCGCCGCCTTGGCCTGGTCATAGGCCGCAGCAGAGATGGCGCCGGTGCCGCGCAGGCTTTGATAGCGGGCTTCGTCGTCGGCGGTCTGCCGGGCCCGTGCACGGGCGGCGGCGACGGCCTCCTGCTGGGCATGGGCGGCCAGCTGCAGGTCGGCGGGGTCGATCCGCATCAGGACCTGGCCGCGCCGCACGGTTTGGCCGGCATCGACCAGGCGTTCCAGCACTTTGCCGGCCACCCGGAAACCGAGGTCGCTCTGGACCCGGGCGGCGACGACGCCGGTGAAGGCGCGCGACCCGGTGGTCGCGTTTTGGACGGTGGCGGCGCGCACCAGCGGCACGACGGTGCGTGGATCGGATTGCGTTTTATCGCCGCAGGCGAACAGCGCGAACGGTAAGGCTGCCATGACAGCAGGAACAGCGAGGCGGCGGAACATAGAAATCCCCTAAGAAATCCAGACAGGATTTCATTTTGGGACTAGTGACTAATTTTGTCAACGGTCACAAACCGTCGCCTGCGACATTTTTTCAGGGGGACAGGCTGCGCAGCACCAGGCTGGACAACAGGGCCGGGGCTTCGTCCGTATAGTCGAGGCCGTACTGCAAGAGCAGGGGATTGAGATAGGGGCGCATGACCAGGTAGATCGCGCCGGCCGTTTCGTCGAGCGGCGTCTTGCGCTCGAATTCCCCGCTTTCGCGTCCCTGGCGCAGGATGTCCCGCAACATGGCGCCGATGTGTTCCTCGTAGTCAAGCACCACCTGCCAGCGCTCGGTCGCGGCCGATGCGGCGATGTCGTACAACTTGCGGTCTTCGAACAGCAGACGCAGGCCTGCGTCCACGGCGGCCTTGAACATGCGCCGTAACTGTTCCGGCGGCCGGTCGGTGCTGGCGATGGCGGCCTTCATCTCCGCTTCGAGTTGACTGATGCAATTGGCGCAAATCACTTCGCCGATCGCTTGCTTGGATTCGAAGAATTTGTAGATATAGGCCTTGGAAAAGCCGATCGCCTTGGCAAGGTCGGAAACGGTGGTCTTTTGGTAACCATACAAGCCGAAGTGCTTGGTGGCTTCGGCGACGATTTGAGCGCGTACCTCGTGCTCGACGGGGCCGCGGGCGGAGGTGGGGGAGAGGCTGGGCTTGTTCATGGCCGATAGCTTACCGCGCGGCGCATCAATGCACAATAAGTGACCAATTCGTAATATGGTAATCATGCGCCGGTATGCGCGTGGATGGATCGGCCATGCCGGCGGCGTAGGAAGCTATCGCCATGGTGTTTAATTGGCTGCGGCGATGGCGACGGTGTTCGCGGGCTGCCAGCCTCCGCCCAGCGCCTTGAAGGCGGCCACGGCCGCGCGCGCCGATTCGGTTTGCGCCTGCGCCCGCATATCGCTGGCGCGCAGCAGGTTGTCATCGGCCTGCAAGACTTCGATGAGGCTGACCACGCCTTTTTCGTAGGCGGCAAACGAAGCCCCGCGCGCGCGGCTGAGCGAGGCCACGCCCTGGGCCAGGATGCCGGCCTGCTGTTCGCGGTTGACCAGCGCGGAAAACGCGTTTTCCACGTCTTCGGTGGCGCGTAGCGCAGCCAGGCGGTAGGCCGCCAGCGCTTCCGCTTCCTGCCCTTTGGCCGCGTCGATCTGCGCGTTGATGCGGCCAAAGTCGAACAGCCGCCAGCGCAGGCCCAGCACGCCGGCGGCCTGGTTGGCGCCGCCGCTGAACAGGTTGCCGGCGGAAACCGTCGTCGCGCTGCCGAGCATGCCGCTCAAGGAAAACTTGGGGTAATACTCGGCGACCTCCATGCCGATGCGCGCGTTCGCGCCAGCCAGGCGGCGTTCGGCGACGATCAGATCGGGTCGGCGCCGCAGCAGGTCGCCCGGTGTGCCGGTCGCCGCGATGCGCGGCGCGGCGGGAATCTCGCCCGGCGTCGTCAGGGCATCCCGATGGGCGCCGGGCGCCGTGCCCAGCATGACGTCGAGCGCATTCATGGCCGCGTCCAGTCCGGAGTCGAGCACCGGTATCGATGCCTGTACCTGGGCCAGCGCGCCCTCGGCTTGCCGCAACTGCAATTCGGCCGCCAGTCCTTTGGCATACAAGAGATTGATTGTCGAGACTAATTTCTGCTGCGTCTGCACCTGGTCGCGGGCCACGTGCAGGCGGGTTTGCAGGCCGCGGATCGTGATGTAGATGTCGGCCGTTTGCGCCGCCACGGCCAGCCGTGTCGCCGCCAGGCCCGCCTCGGACGCCTGGTAGTCGGCCAATGCCGCTTCGCGTCCACGGCGCAGGCCGCCGAACACGTCCAATTCCCAGCCAGCCGCGAGGTTCGCTTCATAGCTGTCGCCATGACGGTCGAAGCCGGGTGTCGCATTCAGGATTTGTCCCAGCGGCGTTTCCAGCGACTGGTAGGCGCGCGCGCCCTGGGCGCTGACATTGCCTGAAGGAAGCAGCGCGGCGTTGGCCGCCCCGAGGCCTGCGCGCGCTTGGGCAACGCGCGCGGAAGCCTGCGCGAGATCGAGATTCTGCTGCAGCGCCTGGGTGACGAGGCGGCTCAGTAGTGGGTCGCCAAAGCCTTCCCACCACACCGCGAGGTCGGCGCTGGCGCTGGCTTGCCGGTGCTCAATCGCGGTTTGGCTAAGGTAGTGCTTCGGCAGCGTGTTGCCGGGCTGGACGTAATCTGGCCCGGCAGCGCATCCGGTGACCAGTGCGGCGATGGCGGGCAGGAGAAGGGTGCGTTTGGGTAGCATGGGCATGATCCGTGGCTCAACTTTGGTTTGTGTCTGGTGACTATAACATAAATTAGTCACTTCGCCAGCCTATCTTGGCAGGTGCTAAACGGCAGGATGCTTTTGATGGCGGGCAGATGATGATAGATTAGGATTGTGACCATGTGTAATGGCGGTCACTTATGCCATTTCAGCTGATCGCTACTTGGCCGACATGGCAATGCGGCGCCATGCGCCGGGTGAGCGCCCGATCCATCATGCGGATGCGCGCTCGAATGAAGCCTAATCCGCAAATCCTAAATCCCCGGAGAGTTCAGGCAAGAGTGGCCGCCCACGGCTGAAACCATCGCTTCCAACTGTTCGCGTGACCTGACGGGCATCGCGCATTGAAGATCGGGTTGATGGTGTTTCTGATGGTATCGCCTGTGGCTTTTCCGAATAACATCAACAAGATCAATCGCTTAGATGGCCAAATAATAATCGAATGGGAGTGACGAGCTCGCTTTAAATCGTTGATTTAAAGAGAAAAATTGAAGGTCGTTGATGATGCGGTATTGATCATCAACGACCTTTTTGTTTGTGGTGGGTGTGCGCTGAATGTCTTTTTCGACCGGAGCTGAAGGGGCGGGTAGTCCCGTCAGAATTCCCGGACCCGTCCATCGAATCCAAACGGATCACATGCACGCTCCATGGAAATGGTATATGATGGTGATCATGTCAAAAAAACTGACCAAATCTTCAGCGCCCGGCCGCAAGGAAATGACGCATGAGCGCATTGTGGAAGTGGCTTCCCGTGCGATCCGTCGTAGCGGCTATAGCGGCACCGGCGTAGCGGATATCATGAAAGAGGCCGGTCTTACCCACGGTGGGTTTTATGCGCACTTTGACTCCCGGGATGCGTTGCTGGCTGAGGCAGGCGATCGTGCAGGTGCGGAAGCGGTCGCTCTGGCGGCCAAAGTTGCCGCTGCCGCTCCGCCGGGGCAGGCCATACAGGCCATGATGCAGGCGTATTTGTCACCCGAGCATATAGCGGCCATTGAGACTGGGTGCCCGGTTTCGGCACTGGGTTCGGAGATGCCCCGTCAGGCGCCGGAAGTGCGACGGGCGGCGACGATACACATCAAGGAGATGATAGATGTATTTGCGCGCCAGATGCCCGATTGGGGCCAACCCCACGCACACGAGCGAGCGATGGCGTTGGTCTGCGCCTTGATTGGCACCACCATGGTGGCGCGCGCCGTCGATGATGCGAAGCTTTCCTCGGCATTGTGTGCAGCGACGCTAAAGCAGTTTCCAACGGTTGCCGCCTGAATCCGCGGCAATTTTTTTACACTGTAATATGATGATCATCATATTTAATCAACGCAGCCAGGCGCGATGCGCACGGCATTAACAAAGGGGTAGACCATGACGACTTCATTACGAAAAACTGCGGTTGTAACCGGTGCCTCGTCGGGCATTGGTGCAGTCTATGCGGATCGCCTTGCCAAGCGAGGCTACGACCTGGTGCTGGTGGCGCGCCGCGCGGACCGCTTGCAATCGTTGTCGGCAAAGATAGCGGCAGCGCACGGCGTGCGCGTCGAGCCCTTGATCGCCGACCTTGGGACGGAGGCGGGGCAGGCGGCAGTCGAGCAATTACTGGCCACCGATCCGAACGTTAGCGTGCTTGTCAATAACGCCGGCATTGCCCGGCTCGCGCCGATCGCGGCCAGTCCGTTGCAGGACTCGTTGTCGCAGATCGCGCTGAACGTCACCGCGCTGACGCGCCTGACCCATGCGGTCCTGCCTCGCATGAAGGCGCGCAATGAAGGCACGATCATCAACATCTCTTCCGTGATGGCCGTGAACACACTGCCGGTCAGTGCTGTCTACAGTGGCACCAAGGCCTTTGTACTGGCGTTCAGTCGCGGCTTGCAACAGGAACTGGCCGACACCAGCGTGCGGATCCAGGTCGTCCTGCCGGCCGCCACTGCGACGGAAGTGTGGGACAACTCCGGCGTGCCGCTGTCGGCGTTTGCGCCCGAGTCCGTCATGGCGGCCGAAGACATGGTGGATGCGGCGCTGACCGCGCTTGATCAGGGCGAGCATGCCACCTGGCCGTCCGTCGCGGAGCTGGATGTGATCGAACGCTTTGAGACCGCGCGCACCGCGCTCTTCGGCACCGCACAAACCGGGCGCGTCGCGCCACGCCTGTTGCAACAATAATTTCCTATTGAATTCTCTGTCAGGACACTTGAAAAATGCTATTTGACACCTTCCCCCTGCGCGCCATCCATCTGAACAATCGTATCGTGATGTCGCCGCTCACCCGCAGTCGTGCCGTTGAAGACAACACGCCGAACAGCCTGATGGCCACGTATTATGCCCAGCGTGCGAGCGCCGGCCTGATCATCACCGAGGGCACCTCGCCATCGCCAAACGGTTTGGGCTACGCCCGCATACCGGGCTTGTTCAACGATGCCCAAGTTCAAGGCTGGAAACTGGTCACCGACGCGGTCCACGCCAGAAACGGCAAGATCGTTGTGCAGTTGATGCATACCGGACGCGTAAGCCACCAGGAAAACCTGCCGGCCGGCGCCACGGTGCTGGGCCCTTCGCCGGAAACCTGTCCCGGCGAGATGTGGACCGACAGCAAGGGTAGCCAGCCGCATACGCCGCCGCGAGCGATGACCGAGGCCGACATCGCGGATGCGATTGCTGAGTACGCAACTGCCGCGCGGCTGGCGATCGCGGCGGGCTTTGACGGCATCGAGCTGCATGCCGCCAACGGCTATCTGCTCGAACAATTCCTGAACGCGAATGTCAACCGTCGCACCGATGGTTACGGCGCCACTCCGGCCGGGCGCAATCGCTTCGTGCTGGAGGTGGCGCGCGCCGTCGCTGCGGAAATCGGGGCGGCCCGTGTCGGCATCCGCCTGTCGCCGTACGGCGTCTTTAATGCGACCGGCGGCTATGACGGGGTGGACGAGCAATATCTGTCGCTGGTGAAGGAACTCTCTGCGCTGGGGGTGATGTACGTGCATGTGCTCGACCATTCGGCCATCGGCGCGCCGCCCGTTCCGGCCCGACTGAAGGCCGACCTGAGGGCCGCGTTCAACGGTCCCTTCATCCTCGCAGGTGGTTTCGACAAGGCCAGTGCGCAGCAGGCGCTGAGCGCGGGGCAGGCGGACCTGATCGCCATGGGGCGGGCGTTCCTGGCCAACCCGGACCTGGTCGAGCGCATGTGTGGGGATCAGCCGCTGAACGTTCCCGATCCAAGCACTTTCTATACCCCGGGTGCGCAGGGTTATACCGATTATCCCGCGCTTTCTGCCGCTGTCTGATCGGGGCGTGGAACGCAGCGCTGGGGTGGATTGGTCGGCAGGATAGACAACGGTCCAGGCGATGGCGGCACGCCAGAGTCTGGGCGGCATATTTTTTAACGTATTCGAAGAGAACAGCAATGAAAGCACTTGTCTTGAAAAGCTATGGTGGATCCGATCAGATCCAATTCGCCGATGTTCCCCGGCCTATGATCAAGCCGGATGAAATCCTGGTCCAGGTTCACGCGGTTGGTCTGAACCCGGTCGACTACATGATACCGAAGGGCAGTTTCAAGCCCATGCTCAAATTTGAGTTGCCGGCCACGCTGGGCAGCGATCTGGCCGGGATCGTGGTCGAGGTCGGCAGTCGAGTATCGCGCTTTAAAGTTGGAGATGCGGTGTTCGCCAGCCTGTTTGACCTGGGTAAGGGCTCGCTTGCTGAATACGCTGCGGTCCCGGAGCATGTCGCGGCGCTCAAACCCTCCAATCTGGACTTTGTGCAAGCGGCGTCGATTCCGATGGTCGGGCTCACTAGCTGGCAAGCGCTGGCCGAACGTGCTCAGGTCAAGCGTGGACAGCGCGTATTCATTCCGGCCGGCTCGGGTGGCATTGGAACGTTCGCGATCCAGCTTGCCAAGCATCTGGGCGCCGAGGTGGGGACGACCACCAGCACGGCCAACGTGGAGTTGGTGCGCAGCTTGGGCGCGGACGAGGTGGTCGACTACAAGAAGCAGGAATTTGAGCAGGTGCTGAAGGGCTATGACGTCGTCTTGGGCACGGTGCGTGGCGACGGGCTCGAAAAGGCGATGCGGATTTTGCGGCCCGGCAGCAGTGTGGTCTCGCTCATCGGACCGCCGGATGTGGCCATCGCGCGCGCGCGCGGCATGAACTTCCTGATGCGCTTCGTGTTTGGGCTGTTGAGCCGGAAGATCATCCGCCTTGCGACCAAACAACGTGCAAGGTATTCATTCCTGTTCGTGCGTCCGGATGGGCGCCAACTCGCCAAGATCGCCGAGCTGTTGGAATCGTCGCGCATCCGTCCGGTGATCGACCGGGTGGTGCCGTTTGCTCAAGCGAAACAGGGATTGGCGTATCTGGAGGAGGGCAGGGCCAAAGGGAAGGTTGTGGTGCAACTAGTTGCCGCCTGACGATGGCGGCTGCGTGCTCGTTGTGGTCCTCGCTGACCTCACGCGTCATCTTGCAGTCGATTATGGAGACTATTGCAATGCGTAATTTGAAACAATCAAGCTTCGTCGTACTAACTCTTTTGGCGGCACTGTTGTCGCCTGTGGTCTGGGCCGACGATAGCTCGCCGGCCGGTTTGTGGCGCAACATTGATGACATTAGCGGTAAGCCCAGAGCGCTGATACGCATAACCGAGCTGAACGGCACGTTACAAGGCAAGATTGAGAAGGTATTTCCTGGCCCTGACGAAGGTCCTAACCCCAAGTGCGAGAAATGCGTGGGTGCCAGCAAAGATGCGCCAATTGTCGGATTGGTGATTCTGAGCGGTTTGAGACGCGACGGCGAAGAATTTGCCGGCGGGCAGATCCTCGATCCGGACAATGGCAAGACTTATCGCAGCAAGGTCCAACTGATCGACGGTGGCAGGAAGCTGAACGTGCGCGGCTATATTGGCGTGCCCTTGCTGGGGCGTACGCAGACTTGGGTGCGACAAGAATAGCGAACGTTGAATCGGGCTGGCGCTCTTCGCTGGCCGCCGGTGGATTGCGCGGCGCAGGCGTTCCAGGCTACTGCGAGCGTCTCGGAGCAGGGAGGGGGCATGCTATGATAACGCTGTTATAGCCCCACTCTCTATCTCGATGACCATTGATATCTCCCTGCAGGACCCGCGCACGCGCCTTGTTGAAGCTGCTATCCGTTTGCTGGCGCGGAGCGGACCGTCCGAAGTGAAGGCGCGCTCGGTGGCGACGGAAGCGCAGCTGTCCACCATGGGGGTGTACACGTATTTCGGCGGTGTGCCGGAGCTGTTGCAAGCGGTGGCCGACGACGGCTTCCGGCAGCAAGCGGCCGTCTTCGGCCGGCTGGCGCTGACCGACGATCCGATGGCCGACTTGTGCGCGATGGCGCTGGCCTGCCATGACTTCGCGCGGCGCAACCCGCATCTCTATGATCTGATGTTCGGCCTGTCGATCCATGGCCGCTACAGTCCTTCCCGCGGCGACGCCGAACCCATCTTGAGTGGACAATCGCCATCGTTCCGCGCGGCCTACACCTTTCTGCTGCAGGGGTGCGCGCGGCTGGTGACCGCCAAGTGCGTCCGTAATGTCGATCCCGATCTCATGGCGCTGCAGCTGTGGAGCGCGCTGCACGGCTTCATCATGCTCGACCTTGGCGGGCACTTCGCCAATATCGCCAACCCAGTTGTCGACGTGCTGGTGCCCATGTGCGTCAACCTGGTGGTCGGCATGGGCGCCAAGCGTGACAAGGCCGAAGCTTCGGGCGCCGCCGCCGGGGCGCTCTGGTCTTCGGCGCAAAACAACAAAATCGTCCAGCTTCGCAACAAATAGTCGAGCGGCGGTCCGCACCGCGTGAATTCAATCTTGAAATCCGCAAATAACAGTGTTATTGTGAGCCATAACAATGTTATTTATCGTCAGAAGTTGATTCATTCAAGGAGACAGGACATGAAGAACACGAGGATCCGGCCCGGTGGGCTGGAAGTGGACAACCATGGTGCGGTATTGATGGTGCGTCTGGATGGCGGTCCGCAAGGGGTGATGGGGCTGGAGATGGCCGAGGCGCTGGCCGACCTGGTCGACGAACTGGAGTCCGATCAGCAGGTCAAGGCGGTGGTTTTGACCGGGACGCATCCTGGCCGCTTCATCGGCCATGCGGACGTGCCGTGGTTGCAGGAGGGCGGCACCACCATCCCTTCCATCGCACGCGGCATGACGTCTGCCGTTGCGCACAGCGCGGCCACGGTGCGGCGCATGCCGCTGGTGGCGCCCATGGCGGCCTACACGCCGTTGGGAGGCGCCATGCAGCTCGACAAGCTCCACGACACCTTCATGCGCATGAACCGCTGCGGCGTCGTGTTCATCGGTGCGCTGAATGGTTCGGCGCTGGGCCTCGGCAGCGAACTGGCGCAAGCCTGCGATGTGCGCTTAATGGCGGATGGTGACTTCTTCATCGGCCAACCCGAGGTATTGCTGGGCATTCCGCCAGGCGGTGGCGGCACGCAGCGCTTGACGCGCCTGGTCGGCGCCCATCGCGCGCTGATGATGATGCTCGAAGGACGTCCGGCATCGCCGGCGCGGGCACTTGAGATCGGCCTGGTCGACGAGGTCGTGGCGCCCGACGCGCTGATCGAGCGCGCGCTGGCGCTGGCCCAGTACTTGGGCGCGCGCCCACGTGAGGCCATCCGCGCCATCAAGCGTGCGGTCTACGTTGGCGGCTCGATGTCGCTGGAGGATGGCTTGCATGTGGAGCGCACCGAATTCATGTCGGCGTTGTCGGGGGCAAGTTCGCAGTCGCTGATGATCGAATACATGGCGCGCACCGAGCGCGAAGGCGACTTGCCCCTGTACCAACCCGCCATCTTCGAGCAGGCGTTGGAGCTTGGGCATTTTCCGTTCACCGGCAGTCAAACCGTCAAGTGAATCCCATGGCACAGACTCCTCATCAATTCACCCGTAGCAGTATTCGTTTCCAATCCGGAGAAGCCTATTGTTCGGCATGGCTGTATCTGCCGGTCGGCGTTGAGCGGCCGCCGGTGGTGGTGCTGGGCCACGGGCTGGGCGCCGTGCGCGAAATGCGCCTGGACGCCTATTCGGAACGCTTCGCCGCAGCCGGTATCGCGACGCTGGCGTTCACCTACCGTTATTTTGGCGACAGTGGTGGTGTGCCGCGCCAGTTGATGTCGGTGGGCCGTCAGCTGGCTGACTGGGATGCGGCGCTTGATTTCGTCAAGGACCGCCCCGAACTCGACGGCAGTCGGGTGGCGATCTGGGGCAGTTCCTTCGGCGGCGGCCACGCGATCCAGGTGGCCAGCCGGCATCCCGAGCTGAAGGCGGCCATCAGCCAATGCCCGTTCACGGATGGCTTCGAATCGGCCACCGCGCTGGGCCTGAAGGCGACGCTGCAGATCACGCCGGTGGTGGTACGCGATTTCGCGGCGCGCTTGTTCGGCAAACCGCCAGTGATGGTGCCGATCGCGGCGCTGCCCGGCCAGCCGGCGTTGATGAACGCCCATGACGCCTTGCCCGGCTATCTGGCGTTGATGCCCAAGGGGATGGCCTTTGTCAACCGGGTCGCCGCCCGGGTGATCCCCGAGATCGTCAGCTACCGTCCGGGACGGCGGGCCGCCAAGGTCAAACCGCCGATCCTGTTCTGCGTGAGCCGGACCGACACGGTCACGCCGCCGGAACGCACCATCGCCATGGCCGGACGGGCGCCGCGCGGCGAGATCAAGCTGTATGACTGCGGCCACTTCGATTTCTATCTTGGCGAGCACTTCGAGCGCGCGGTGGCCGACCAGACCGAGTTCCTGGCGCGGCATTTGTCGGCGCGCTGAGCGGCGCGCCGCGACAACGTATTTTTGAGAGTGTAATCATGCGATTTTCCAAACTTCCAGACCTGCGCGCGGCGCAGGCGCCGCAAGCCCACTGTGTGGCCGACGCGACGGCCAGCCTGTCCAATGGCGAGTTCTATTCCAGGGTGCTGGTGGCCGCCGGGCTGTTCGACGAACTCGGCATCCGCAAGGGGGACGTGGTGGCCATCATGTTGCCCAACCAGGTTGAATTCGTGGTGGCGATGTTCGCCGCGTGGCGGCTGGGCGCCGCCGTCACCCCCATCAACCCCAACCTGACGGCGCAGGAGGCCATCCATCAGATGAGCGATTCCGGCGCCAGACTATTGATCAATGGCAGTGGCGCCAAGGTGCTGCAGCACGTGCAAACGATACCGGCAACCGCGCTGCACGGCGAGGTGCAGTTCGGGGCGCACCACGCGGTGCCGCCGGTCGCGGACACGGCCGCCCTGGCGTTGCTGATCTACACCAGCGGCACGACCGGCCTGCCAAAAGGCGTGATGCTGGACCATGCCAACCTCGAAGCGATGGCGCAGATGTCGCGCGACGCCATGCGGATCACGGCGAGCGACCATTGCCTGCTGGTGCTGCCGCTGTTCCACGTCAACGGCATCGTGGCCAGCATCCTGACGCCGCTGTCGGCCGGCAGCCGGGTCACCATCCGGGCCCGTTTCGACATCGAGACCTTCTTCGCCGACGTCGAGCGACTGCGGCCGACGTATTTCTCGGCGGTGCCGACCATCTACGCCTTGCTCGATGCGTTGCCGGAACACGTGACACCGGACACCTCCAGCCTGCGCTACGGCATCTGCGGCGCGGCGCCGGCGGCGGCGGAATTGCTGACCCACTTCGAGGCGCGCTATGGCTTCCCCGTGGTGGAGGGCTATGGCTTGTCGGAGGGCACCTGCGCATCGACCATCAACCCGCTGGACGGCGTGCGCAAGGCCGGAACGGTGGGCTTGCCATTTCCGGGCCAGCGCGTCGCGATCGCCGACGCGGCCGGCCGCCTGCTGCCGGCCGGCGAGACCGGCGAGGTGGTGGTGCAGGGGCCGAACGTCATGCGCGGCTATCTGGGCAAGCCGGAGGAGACCGCCAAGACCATCGTCGACGGCTGGCTGCGCACGGGCGACCTGGGGTGCATCGATGCCGACGGCTACCTGTCCATCGTGGGCCGGCTGAAGGAAATGATCATCCGTGGCGGCGAGAACATCTATCCGAAGGAGATCGAGGATGCGCTCGCCGCGTTCCCCGCCGTGCTGGAGGCGGCGGTCATCGGCGCGCCGCATCCGACGCTGGGCGAAATTGTGGTCGCCTACGTGGCCTGCCGCGCCGGACAGGACTGCACGCTGGAAGCCTTGAACGACCATTGCGCCGCGCGGCTGACGCGCTACAAGCGGCCGGCCGCCATCCACGTCGTCGGCAGCCTGCCCAAGAACGCGGTCGGCAAGGTCGACAAACTCAAGCTGCGCGCCTTGTGGAGGCAGGAGCATGGATAAGGTGGCGCAATTGGCCGGTGTCGGCCAGCGGCCGGCGATCTTCGTGACTGGTGCGGCGTCAGGGATAGGACGGGCCTGCGCCGAGTTGTTCGCCAGCCGTGGCTGGTTCGTCGGTTTGTACGATGTGAACGTGGAAGGCGTGGCCGACCTCGCCGCCGCGCTGGGGGAGGGGAACGCCTGCTGCGGTCACCTCAACGTCGGCGACCCGGCTGCGTGGGACCGGGCGCTGGCGCATTTCTGGGCGCATAGCGGTGCGCGGTTCGACGTTTTGTTCAACAACGCGGGGATATTGACGGCGGGACCGTTCGAGACCGTGCCGCTGGCCCGGCACCGGGCCATGCTGGACGTGAACGTGGCCAGTATCGTGATCGGCTGCCACAGCGCCTATCCGTATCTGGCACAGACGCCAGGTGCGCGCGTGATCAACATGGCCTCGGCCACGGCGATCTATGGCCAGCCCGATCTGGTGACCTACTCGGCGACCAAGTTCGCGGTGCGCGGCTTCACCGAGGGCCTGGACCTGGAATGGAGCCGGTTCGGCATCCGCGTCAGCGACATCTGGCCCAGCTTCGTGCGGACCGGGATGGCCACCGGTTTCGAGCGCATCGCCAGCGCCAAATCGCTCGGCATCCGTTTGACGCCAGCGGACGTCGCCGCGACGGTGTGGCGCTGCGCCACCTCGCGCCGGTTGATCCACAAGACCCACTGGAACGTCGGTCTGCAAACGGGAGTGTTGTCGTTCGCGACACGCGTCGCGCCGGCCGCGCTCACGCGCCTGGTGGTGCGGAGACTGGCGCACTGATGGTTCGAGCATTCACACAAAAATAAATTCTACCCATCCCCAGGAGACAAAACATGCAAGACAAGAGATTCCTCGCCGCCGCCGCAGCGGTGGCGCTGGCGATTTGCGGTGCCGCCCATGCCGACGAACCAGAGAACAACGCGGTCCGGATCGGCTACGCCAAAGTCCGCTTCAATCTTCAATCGGGCGATCTAACCGGGCCACCGGGCACCACGCCGCCAGGCTTGAAGATCGACGCCAAAGACCTGGATGTGTTCGCGATCAGCTATGAGCGGCGCCTGGGCGACAACTGGGCGGCGCAACTCCAGGCCGGCATCCCGCCGACCTTGACTGCAGTGGGCGCCGGCGTGGCCGCCCCGGTTGGCACCGTGGCGAAGGCGCGCATCTGGTTCCCAACCGCCATGGTGCGCTACACCATCCCCGGCTTTTCCGTCGTCCGGCCCTATGTGGCCGGTGGGGTGACTTATACCTTCTTCACCGAGCAGGAGACCAGTCCCGGCTATAACACCGCAGTGCAAGGCGCCGGCAGTTCGATCGACCTGAAGGGTTCGTGGGGGGCATACGCCAGGGTGGGGCTGGAGTATCCACTCGACAAGCAATGGTGCATCAACGTCGAGTTTTCCTCGTTTCACCTGAAAACCACGGCGACCGTGGATACCCAGACGCCGGGCTTCGGCACCATCAGCCGGCACGTCGACCTGAAGGATGCGCCGCGCATCTTCGGGGCCACCATCGGCTACCGCTTCTGAGCCATGACGACGCCTCCATTTGACTTCGACTGGCTGGTCATCGGATCGGGCTTCGGCGGCAGCGTGTCGGCGCTGCGCCTGGCGGAGAAGGGCTACCGCGTCGGCGTGTTCGAGCGCGGCCGTCGTTTCCGCGATCAGGATCTGCCGGAGTCGACCTGGCAGTTGCGCAAATTCCTCTGGGCCCCCGCCATCGGGCTGCATGGCGTCATGCGCATGAAGGTGTTCCGTCACGTCTTCTTCCCCAGCCAATCCGGCGTGGGCGGTGGCAGCACGGTCTACGGCGGGGTGCTCTACCGGGCCCGTCCGGAGTTTTTCGTCAATCCGCAATGGCGCCGGCTGGGCGACTGGGAGCGGGTGTTGGCGGGTCACTACGACACCGCCGAGCGCATGCTGGGCGCCACGACCATTCCTTTCGACTCGACTAATCAGCAACTGGCGCGGGAAATGGCGCGGCATTTCGGTCATCCCGACGGCTTCGCGCGCTCCCCCACCGCCGTGTTCTTCGGGGAGCCGGGCAAGACGGTCAAGGACCCGTACTTCGGCGGCGAAGGGCCCGACCGCACCGGCTGCACGCGCTGCGGCGCATGCATGGTCGGTTGCCGTGTCGGCGCCGCCAATTCGCTGGTGAAGAACTACCTGTGGTTCGCGGAGAAGCGGGGCGTGCAGATTCTGGCGGAGCGCGAGGTGGTCGATATCCGCCCGCTGGGCGCGGCCGACGGCAGTGACGGCTATCTGGTCACCACCGAGCGCCCCGGCGCCTGGTTCGCCCGCGCGCGCCGCACCCACACCGCGCGCGGCGTCGTGTTCGCGGCCGGGGCGCTGGGCACCAACGAATTGCTGGCCAATTGCAAGCAGGGCGGCGCGCTGCCACGCATCAGCGATCGTCTCGGCGAGCTGGTGCGCACCAACAGCGAGTCGGTGCTGAATGTGCGGTTGCCGCAGGATCTGAAGACCTGGAACGACGTCACGGCAAGCAGCAGCGTGCATGTGGATCAGAATACCCACATCGAGTTCCTCACCTATGGACGCCGGGCCGATGCCATGGGCCTGATGTACACCGTGCTGGTCGGCGATGGCAGCCGCTTGACCCGGCCGTTGAAGTGGCTGGCCGCGATCGCGCGCCATCCGTTGCAGTGGCTGAAGACGGTCTGGCCGGTGGGCTGGAGCCGGCACATGGTGACGCTGCTGGTGATGCAGTCCCTGGACAACGCGATCGCGCTGCGTCCCCGCAAGCGCTGGTTGGGGCGCGGCTACCGGCTGGTCACCGAGCAGGACCGCGCCAAGCCCAACCCGACCTACATCGAGGTGGCGAACCAGGCCGCCCAGTGGCTGGCGCGCCGCACCGGCGGCATCGCCCAGAGCAATGTGCTGGAGGCGCTGGCCGACATTCCCACCACGGCCCACGTGCTGGGGGGCGCGGTGGTCGGCGCCGACGCGGCGAGCGGTGTGATCGACCGGCAGTTTCGGGTGTTCGGTTACCAGAACATGCTGGTCTGCGACGGCGCGGCGATGCCGGCCAACCCGGGCGTCAATCCGGCGCTGACGATCACCGCGCTGGCCGAGTACGCGATGGCCCACGTCCCTGAGCGTACACTAAGCCGCACTGCGCAGCAAACAAGCACATCCGAATCCGCGCGCTAGACAGGGGAGAGCAAACATGAAGGCATTTGTCATGGGCCGCTATGGCCGCGGCGATGTGGTGCACGCCGGCGAGATGCCGGAGCCGGAACCGGGGGCCGAGGACGTGCTGGTCCGTATCCACGCCGCCAGCATCAATCCGTTGGACCTGAAGATACGCAGTGGCGCGTTGAAGCTGGTGTTGCCTTATCGCTTGCCGCTGATCCTCGGCAACGATATGGCGGGCGTGGTGCAGCGGGTCGGCGCACGCGTACGGCAGTTCAAGGTTGGCGATGAGGTGTACGCACGGCCCAGGCAGGAGCGCATCGGCACGTTCGCCGAATTGATGGCGGTGCACGAGGATGCGCTGGCGCTCAAACCCCGCACGCTCACGATGGAACAAGCCGCATCGATACCGCTGGTGGGCCTGACGGGATGGCAGGCCCTGGTCGAGAAGGCGGACTTGCAGCAGGGGCAGAAGGTGTTGATCCACGCCGGCTCCGGCGGTGTCGGCACCTTCGCCATCCAGCTGGCGAAGCATTTGGGCGCGTACGTCGCCACCACCGCCAGCGCCGCCAACAGCGATCTGGTCAAGGGGCTGGGCGCGGACGTCGTCATCGATTACAAACAAACGGATTTCGCGACCGTGCTGCACGATTACGACGTCGTGCTCGATACGCAAGGGGGCGACACGCTGATGAAATCGGTGCGCGTGCTAAAGCCGGGCGGCAGGCTGATCTCGATCTCCGGTCCGCCCGATCCGGCCTTCGCCACGGCCAGCGGCGCGCCGTGGTTCGTCAGGGCGGCCATGGGCATGCTTAGCTATCGCATACGGGCGCTGTCCAGGCGCCATCAAATCAGCTACGCGTTCTTGTTCATGCGCGCCGATGGCGGCCAGTTACGCCGCATCGCCGAGCTGATCGATGCCGGCGCCATCCGTCCCGTGGTGGACCGGGTCTTTCCATTCGCATCGACCTTGGCGGCGCTCGATTATGTCGACACGGGCCGCGCAAAAGGCAAGGTTGTGCTCAAGATGCCTGTTTAGCGTGGGGTGAGCACATCGGTTCGCCTGATCGTCAGGCTTAGCTTTAAAATATGATGATCGTCATATACAGAGATTTTTTACCACCAGAGAGACCATAGTGAAAAGAAAAGCACTTCGATTATCGACCATGGCAGTCATGGCCGCCTTTGCCTGCCGCGCCCAGGCGCAAGACGCGCCGCAAGTCACGGTCAGCGGATTCGGCACCGCCGCCTTGACCAGGACGAGTACCGATGGCGGTGAATTCAGCCGTGTCGACCAGGCCGCCGGGGCCGGCAAGGATGCCCGTACCGGCGTGGACTCGAACTTCGGCATCCAGGCCAACGCCAGATTCAGCGACGCCTGGTCATTCACCGCGCAAGGACTGGCGCGCAAATCGGGCGAGCGGGATCAGTACGGCGCGGATTTGAACTGGGCTTTCGTGAAATATAAGATCAATGACGATTTCTCCGCGCGCCTGGGCCGTATCGGCATGCCGATCTACATGTTGTCCGACTCGGTCAACATCGGCTACGCCAGCACCATGCTGCGTCCGCCGACCGAGATGTACCGCCAGGTGCCGCTCGATTATGCCGACGGCGGCGACCTGCTGTATCAACACAGTTTTGGTGAAACCACGGCCACCGCGCAATTCGCTTATGGCTCGGCCAAGAACACGACGGCCGGGCCGGCCACCGCCAACGCCAACGTCATGGCCGCTCAACTGCAACTGGAACAAGGTCCGTTCACCTACCGGGTCGCCTATTCGCGCGCGCGGATCAGCCTGCATAGCGCCGACATCACCACCATGCTGGACGCGCTCAGGCAGGTGGGGTTCGGCGCGGTGGCGGACCAGCTCAATCCTATCGATAACCGCGGCACATTCGCCTCGGCCGGTTTCACGATGGACTATCACGATGTTCTGGCCCAGGCGGAGTATGGCAGGCGCAAGGTCGACACGGCGCTCGCGCCGGACACCAGCGCCTGGTACGTCATGCTGGGCTATCGATGGGGGAAGTGGGTGCCGTTCTACGTCCATGGCAATGTGAAGCAGGATAGCCCGCGCGCGGTCGCGGCGTTGCCCACCAACGGCCCGTTGGCGCCACTGAGCGCGGTAGTCAACGGTGCGGTCAAGTCACCGTTGCAGTCGACCGATTCGGTCGGGGTGCGCTGGGATTTCTACAAGTCGGCTGCCTTCAAGCTGCAGGTGGACCGCGTCAAGCCGCGTGACGGGGTGGGCTACTTCCTCAATACCAAACCTGGATTCAGTGGCCCCGTCACCGTATATGCGGCGGCCATTGACTTCGTCTTCTAAGGAGAGCGCATGAATACGCCGATTGGAAAGTTGCTATTGGCAACAGTAATTGGGCTGGCCACAGTGCCGGTCTTCGCCACCGAGATCGTGGTCATCGTCAATCCCAAGAACCCGGCCACCCGGATGTTCAGCGAGCAGGCGGGCCAGTTCTTCCTTGGGAAATCCGCCATGTTTACGCCGATCGAGCACACCGACGGACCGTTGCGCGGCGAGTTCTACAGGAAAGTGCTGGACAAGGATGCATCGCAGGTGAAGACGATCTGGTCCAAGCTGGTGTTTACCGGCAAGGCCATCGCGCCAAGGGAGCTCGCGTCCAGTGCCGACGTGAAGAAGGCGGTCGCGGCGGATGTCAACGCCATCGGCTACATCGAAAAGGCCCAGGTCGACGACACCGTTAAAGTGATCCTCACGGTTCAGTAAGGTTCAAAGGGCGCCGGCCACGGCGCCCTTGTCCATTCAGGATAGGTTGGTCGGCAACCAGGTGGTTTGAAATACGGCAATATGTCCAGAAAGCACTAGTACGCTATCATGAAACGAGTTCATTCCAGTCGTCAGCAAATGGAGGATAAACGCATCGTCGCCGCGGTTGCAGACATCATGCGGGACGTCGGTCTGACGCACGATGGCCACGATGCGAATACGTTGACGAGTCACGCGGTTCTCGCCGCGGCTGGCGTTCGCGTCCGATCCATTAATCTGGTGTCGCTTGAACACGGCGGCGCCGTGCGCCGCCGAATCAAAGCGCTGATAGCCTTGCTCGTTCGTCAGCCACCCGATTGGGAGCAGCCGGTTGCGCGTGCGCGTACCGCCTCGACGTCATCCGCACTGGCTGGCGTGCTGCGACTGGCGCGCGTTCTCGACGATCCCAAGCTGTCCGCCGCGCTCAGTGAAGCTGCGCTGAAGCATCTAAGCCCTGATGGTGCTTGAGACGGAAGAGCTTGGGTATTCCTTAATCTGCCAACGAACTGCGGTCAATGACGCTTGGAGTGGCGTGCGGATGGCTAAATGGCGTGCTCAGAATGCCGTGCGGTCATATGGTGTGACCACCTTGGGGGGCTGCAGAAAGGCGCTCAGACCTTGGAACCACATCACCTCCCGAAAGTCGCCGCTGACAATCAGCTCCTTGCTGCCCACGCCGCGGATAAATGCCGACTGGCTATCCTTGGCTGAGAGGATGGCGAAGCCTGTCGCCGCGTCTACAAACGTGAAGGTGAACTGGGGGTGCGTGGCCAGTCCGCCAAAGGAGCGGATGCCGCCATCGCGGATCTCATAGTAGCGACCGACACCGGCGGCGGTGCGGATCTGGAACACGAGTGTTTTCCCTTGGACATAGCGCGCGCATTCAGGATTGTTCTTGATTTGCCGGTGCAAGAGTTGGTTGAAAATCCACAGCAGGAATTTGAACTTTAGCATGGTGGTATCTTTGGTTGCTGAAAAGTTGAAAAGGATGGTGCCGCCTTCACTCGGCCAGGAAGTACACGGCGTGGCAGAGGAAGCGTTGCGGCCACTGGAATTGGGCGCCGTGGCCGGCATCCGGATAGATGAAGAGCTGAGCGTTCGGCATGTTGCGCGCCATGTAGAAGGAATTGACGGTGGGCACCATGACGTCATGCACCCCGTTGAGGATGAAGGTGGGTTGGTGAATCGTGCGCAGGTAGGCGAACGGGTCGTCTTCCGACAGGCGCGGCAGGTAGTGCAGATTCGCTTCGATCTGCGCCATGGCGACCTGCTGCGAGGAGGGCGGGTCCTGGTCAACGCGCAGGTGTCGACGCTGCCAGAAATCGCGCGCGGCCTGCCGCGCTTGCGCTGAGCGGCCGAAGAACAAGTACTGGAAGTCCTCGAACGTGGGCACCTCGTTCACAGCCGTGGTCAGCACCTTCGTCTCCATCTCGGGGTCGCCGCCCCGCGGCCCCGTGCCAAGCAGCATGAGCTTGCGCACCAGCTGCGGATGACGCCAAGTCAGGTCCAGCGCCTGGAAGCCGCCCAGCGAAAAGCCGAGCAGGTCGATCTGCTGCAAGCCGAGCGCGCGCACGAAGGCGGCGGCGTCATCCGCCATGTCCTCAATGCGCGTGCGGGGCGTACCTGTGGACGAGGCGACGCCCCGGCCGTTGAATAGGATCACTTCACGCCCTTCGGCGAGACCGTCGGTGAGCAAAGGATCCCAATGATCCATGCCGCCGCGAAAATGCTGCAGCAGGAGTATCGGTGGCAGCGGGGACGCGGTATTGCCCCAGCGGCGGTAGGCAAACCGGGCGCCGGCGATGTTCACGTGGCGCGTGGGCGTGGTGCTGTGCGTGTCAGTCATGTTCTTGTCCGTTGCGTGGCTGTGGTGCGGTGGACCGATAGGCTGTAGGGCATGTCGCAACCCTTTTGTCCTTTCGAGCACCGTGCAAGTTGTGTTTGATCGTGTTATGATGGTCATCATATTTGCGGCTCATCATAAAGTCAATGCGACTTTCCCAAAAATGTGGCGGCTGGAAATTCGCCATAGGCTCTGCCCCTGAAAGTCCGGGAATGCGGCGCCAGCGGTGAGCCTGAATGGTGGCGGCGAAGCTGCGGCCAACGATCTGGGATTCGCGGGCGTCGGCGGAATGGGCTTTGCGCTTCCCGGCTATTGCTTGAATGCAAGCAAGAAGGCCGGAAAATTGGCGTACTTTGAAGACTTGATGACGATAAAAATATTATTGTCATCATATTTTGTATCATGATTAAGGTAGTTGTAGATGTCGGAATTTCTGTTGGGGGGGACATCACCGGGTGCCAGTGGTGGCGACGCCAGGCACATTACTTTGCATAAAGGTTTGATCATGACAATTCTCTATCTTGAAGATTTCACACCAGGGCAGCGTTTCATCGGCGGCACGCGTATCTGTATTGAGTCCGAGCGTGCCAAGGCATTTGCGGCGGAGTTCGATCCTCAACCCTTTCATGTCAATGAAGGAGCGGCAAGCGTATCGATTTTCCGGGGGCTGGCCGCCAGCGGCTGGCACACCGCTGCGGTGACGATGCGCTTGCTCGTCGACAGTCAATTCCAGCCTGCGGGAGGCATTGTTGGCGCGGGTTTCGATGAGCTGCGCTGGCCATGTCCGGTGCGCCCGGGTGATGCGTTGCGCGTAGAAAGCGAGGTGCTGGAAGTGCGCCCGTCGAAGTCCCGGCCGGGACAGGGGGTGATTAAGATGCGCACCTATACGTTCAACCAGCGGGGCGAGGCGGTCCAGGTGTCGGTGGGCAATCTCATCGTGCAACGACGTCCGTCGTAGTTAAGTGTGATGTATCTCAAAAATACTGGAGTGGCAGATGAAATATACGACGTTTGGCAAGACCGGCCTGCGGGTGTCGCAGGTCGCATTGGGCACGGGCAATTTTGGCACTGGTTGGGGCTATGGGGCGGATCCGGATGCCGCGAAGGCGGTCTTTGACGCCTATGCCGAGGCCGGTGGCAACTTCATCGACACGGCGGATGTTTATCAGTTCGGTCAATCGGAGGAGTTGCTCGGAACGCTACTGCAAGGAAGACGCGAGGATTTTGTGTTGGCCACCAAGTTCAGCAACGGTGCCGCGCCCAATGCCAACCGGCTGGTGACCGGCAATAGTCGCAAGGCGCTGGTCGCTTCCGTTGAAGCCAGCCTGAAGCGGCTCAAGACCGACCGGATAGACATTTACTGGGCGCATCACCCGGATGGTGTCACACCCGTCGAGGAGATCGTCCGCGGATTCGAGGATCTGGCGCGTGCGGGCAAAATTCTTTATGCGGGATTGTCGAATTTCGCCGCCTGGCGTCTGGCCCGCGCGGTTACCATGGCTGAACTGACTCACGCGGTGCCCATCGCGGCGGCGCAGTTCGAGCACAGCCTGGTTCGCCGTGAACCGGAGGCCGATCTGTTCCCGGCTGCGCACGCGCTGGGTCTTGGCATCGTCACATGGTCCCCGCTGGGTGGAGGCATGCTGACCGGCAAGTATCGGCAAGGAGAAAAAGGCCGGGCCGAAGGTTTTGGTGGACGCGTTTTCCAGTTCGAGAATTCGGCACAGCGCACGCAGATTTTGGACACGGTGCTGTCCATTGCCGCCGAGCTAGGCGTCAGCGCCAGCCAGGTCGCCATCAGCTGGGCCGGAACGCATGGCGCGGTGCCGATCATCGGACCGCGCACACTGAGTCAACTGAGTGATAACCTCGGCGCATTGACAGTTGAGCTCTCTGCGGAACACATCGACCGCCTTGACAACGCCGGCGACTGCGCACCCGCGGCGTCGGCAAGGGTGCCGATTCGCTGGGCTGCGGGCAATTCCGGATCGGTAGCTTGAGCTGTGCCACAACAGACGTTGCATGATCCGGGCAGGGGCAGAAGAGAGTTCTCTTAACCAAGCACAAGCTTTGTTCGATAAGAACGTCTTCGGATTGATGCGCATGACGCGCGCCGTGTTAGCGCATATGCGAGCCCAGAACCGGCCGCATCATCAATACCGGTTCCGTTTTCGGCACGCTTCCGCTTGATCGAGTTGATGGTGTTTCTGATGCTATGGGTTTCGGCGTTCTGGAACAAGGTGAATAAAATCAATTCCTTATCGCACCAATTGAAAATCGAGTGGGGATGATTTTCGATCCCGCCGGGTAAGGCCACTCCCGGCAATTCGAAACGCAAAGCCCCCGAGTTTCAGGGGCTTTTTTATTTTGCATGGCACTGCTGGGCAGCCGGCGGGTGTGCCAGGCGCCGTTTTTTGCGCGCCGTCGCAGGCGCGGCGCGCCAGCGCAGGATCAGGTCAACCGCGCCAGCGCGAAATCGACGAAGCTGCGCACCTTGGCGCTGGGGCGCGGCTCCGGCCGGCGCACGATGTGGACGGCGCGCGATGGCAGTTCCCAGTCCGGCAGCAATTGCACCAGCGCGCCCGAGCCCAGATGGGCGGCCAGCAGTGCGTCGTTCTGCATGACGACCCCCATGCCCGCCAGCCCGGCCGCCAGCAAGGCGTGGCCGTGGTTGCTGACGAAATTGCCGCGCGCGTGCACGGCCACCGTCGTGTCGCCCTGGCTGAAGCGCCAGCGATGGTCGGGACCCCAGGTGTCGAAGGCCAGGCAGTTGTGCTGTTCCAGATCGGCGGGCTGGCGCGGCACGCCGTGGCGCGCCAGATAGTCCGGACTGGCGGCGGCCAGCATGCGGCTGCGCGCCAGGGGCCGCGCGATCAGGCCGGTGTCGGCCAGTTTCCCCGAGCGGATCGCGATGTCGATGCCTTCCTCCGCCATGTCCACCACGCGGTCGTTCAGCAGCAGCTCGATCCGCACCAGCGGAAAGGCGGCCGTGTAGGCGCTGATGACGGGGGCCAGCCGCTGCGCGCCATACGCCACCGGCGCCGTGATGCGCAAGCTCCCCTGCGGCACGGCGCGCAGCGTTTCGGCCACCTGGTCGGCCGCCTCCACGCTGGCCAGCACGTCGCGGCACCGTTCCAGGTAGCTGGCGCCGATCTCGGTCAAGGTCAGGGTGCGGGTGGTGCGCTCCAGCAGGCGCGCGCCCAACTGCTGTTCGAGCGCGCGCACGTGCTTGCCGACCATGACGGCCGACATGCCCAGTTGCCGGCTGGCCGCCGCCAGGCTGTCGGCCGTCGCCGCCACCACGAACACCTGCATGCTGCGCAGTTTGTCGCTCATATCCAGAACAAATAGTTTCGAGTATCGAAATTGTAGTGCTATTTCTGCCGATTTGGTTCGGATTGATAATTCAACCACGACGAGCGCACCGGCACCATCGCTGGCGCGCTGGCCGCGACCCTAACCGACCCGAGGAGAATCCCATGGCTGCATACGTGATTGGCGCTTTGACTGTACATAACACCGACTGGCAGCAGGAATATGGCGGCAAGATGCCGGCCCTGATCCAGAAGCATGGCGGCAAACTGCTGGCGCGCGCGCCGGCCGGCCGGCTCGAAGGCGAGGTGCTGCATCACGGCGTGACCGTGATGATCGAGTTCCCCAGCAAGGAACATGCGCAATCCTGGCACGCGGACCCGCAACACCTGCCGCTGCAACAGCTGCGTCAGGGCGGCTCGCATATGGACATGATGCTGGTCGACGGCCTGTAAGGCGCTGCGGACTGGCCGGCGTCGCCGGCCCGTTTTCTGTCTCTGCGGCGGGCGCGAATCGTCCAAACGGTGTAAATTGTCGGTTCTGAATCATTGCTCACCAAGGAACGCCATGACACTCAAAGTAATTCGCGACCAGTCGCTGCCGATGCGCCACATCGTCCATGTCCGCAACCACCTGATTTCCACCGATGGCACGCTGGAGGAAGGCGGCAACGACGCGGGCCCGTCGCCGCACGACCTGTACGACGCCGCCATCAGTTCCTGCAAGGCCCTCACCGTGGTCTGGTACGCGAAACGCAAGGGCATCCCCGTCGAGCAGGTGGAGGTGAGCTGCGAGCGCGACGCGAGCGATGAACGCAAGGGCACCTATCGCCTGACCACCACGCTGCACCTGACGGGCGACCTGACGGACGAGCAGCGCGCCGACCTGCTGGCCGTGGCCCAGAAATGCCCGGTCCACAAGCTGATGACGTCGGTGACGACGGAAGTGACGACGGTGCTGGGATAGGGGAACGGCCCATGACGATCGCCACTGTGTTAAAAGGCCACGAGAAGGACCTGGGCGGCGGCCTGATCGTGCGGCGCTTCCTGCCGGCCGCCGTCAAGCAGGCCGTCGGACCGTTCATCTTCTTCGATCACTTCGGCCCGATGGACGTGGCGCCCGGCGCCAACCACGACGTGCGGCCCCACCCGCACATCGGGCTCGCCACGGTGACCTATCTGTTCGAAGGCGCGATGGACCACCGCGACAGCATCGGTTCCGTGCAGCGCATCGAGCCGGGCGCGATCAACTGGATGACGGCCGGACGCGGCATCGTCCACTCCGAGCGCACCCCAAAGGATCTGGTGGACCGTCCGCACCGCACGCACGGCCTGCAACTGTGGGCCGCGCTGCCGCTGGCGCACGAGGAGGACGAGCCCAGTTTCTGCCACACGGCCGCCGACGAGATTCCCGAACTGGAAGTGCAGGGCGCGCGCGTGCGGGTCTTGATCGGCAGCGCGTTCGGCAAAACCTCCCCGGTGCGCACCTACAGCCAGACCTTGTACCTGGACGTGACCTTGCAGGCGGGCCAGCAACTGGGCCTGGCCGGTCTGCCGCCGGAAGCGGCCATCTATCCGATCAGCGGCGCGCTGGAAGTGGACGGCGTGCCGCTGGCGCTGCACACGATGGCCTTGCTCGACACGGCCGCCGCCCAGCGCGTGCTGGCCGGCTCGGACGCGCGCTTCGTCGTGATCGGCGGCGAACCGCTGGAAGGGCGGCGCTTCATGTCGTGGAACTTCGTGTCCTCGCGCAAGGAGCGCATCGCGCAGGCGGCCGACGACTGGATGGCCCGGCGCTTCGATCCCGTCCCCGGCGAGACGGAATGGATACCGTTGCCGGCCCGGATGCCCGCCTGAGCTGCCTGCTTGGCGGGGCTGTCTTGGACAGTTTGTTGTGATGGTGCACCTTGGGAGACGCATTGATCTAGATCAAAGTTTGGCGTTGTCCGATCCGGGTACAGTGTGTGTCAGAATCAGTTTTCCCCAACTAACTCTGTCACCCGGTAGTGCGCCCAGCGAATGCGCTCTTGCAGGTTGCAGCACGAGAGCGCGATGAATTCTTCCAGTCTGCTGTGGATCCATGCATTACCCGTTTTAGACCTGCTACAACAACAGATCGGCGGCAAGGACATGACCATCCTCGTCGTCGATCCGCTGGGCAAGCCGCTCCATGCCCGGGGCGACGCCGGGACCGGCGCGGATCGCATGGCCGACGTCATGGCCATCCTCCAGAGCGGCCAGCAGCCGGCCTGCCTGCCCGCCCTGTGCGCCGGCCCCTGCGCGCCGCAGTGCCAGCACGACGCGTCCGGCGGCGCGGCGGCACCCATCCTGGACGCCGACGGCCAGTTGTGCGGCGCGCTGGCCATCCTCGGCGACTGCGCCAGCGACCAACCGTGCATGCTGGCGCTGGCGCGCATGTCGGCCAACATGATAGAACGCCAGATGTTCCTGGCGGCCGCCCCGCAAGGTTTGACGCTGCATTTCCACACCCGCGGCGCGTGCCTTGGCACGTTGCAGGACGGCCTGGCCAGCTGCAGCGCGGACGGCCGCGTGGTCATGGTCAACGCCGCCGGCCTGGCGCAACTGGGCTTGCCCCGCGCGGCGCTGGCCTCCCACACCTTCCCCTCGCTGTTCGGCTGCACGCTGGCCGAACTGCTTGAACGTTGCGGGGCCGCGGCGGCCGGCCAGGCCAGCTTGCAACTACGTCATGGCGGCACCGTGCACTGCCGTGTGCAATTTTGGGACAGCTGTGACACGATGGACCGGCCCGACGCCGATCCCGGCGCCAGTGCCGGCGCCGGCACCGATGGCGCCGACCTCTCCCGGGCGCGGCGCGTGCGGGCCGGCCTGGGTCGGCTGCCCGACCCGCCGCTCCCGGTGGCCGCGACGGCGCTGGGCCGACTGGACACGGGCGACGCCCGCATGGCGCAGGTGATCGCCAAGCTGCGCAAGGTGGCCGCCACCGACATCGCCGTCCTCATCACGGGCGAGACGGGCAGCGGCAAGGAATGGCTGGCGCAGGCCATCCATCGCGATTCGCCGCGCGCGCGGCAGCCGTTCGTGGCCATCAATTGCGCCTCCATCCCGGAATCGCTGATCGAATCGGAGCTGTTCGGCTACGAGGAGGGCGCGTTCACGGGCGCCCGCCGCAAGGGCAGCCCCGGCAAGATCGCCCAGGCCAATGGCGGTACGCTGTTCCTCGACGAGATCGGCGACATGCCGCTGCCGTTGCAGGCGCGCCTGCTGCGGGTGCTGCAGGAGCGCCAGGTGACGCCGTTGGGCAGCGCCAAATCGATCCCGGTCGATATCGCCCTCGTGTGCGCCACCCACTGCAACCTGCGCGAACAGATCGAAGCGCGCACCTTCCGCGAGGATCTCTACTACCGCATCAACGGGCTGGTGGTGAAGCTGCCGGCCCTGCGCGAACGCAGCGACCTGCCGGCCCTGCTGGCGCGCGTGCTGGCCGACGAGGGCGGCGGCTGCACGGTGGCGCCGGCCGTGGCGCGCCTGCTGGAGCGCCATCGCTGGCCCGGCAACCTGCGCCAGTTGCGCAGCGTGCTGCGCACCGCCGCCGTGATGGCGGGGCCCGGCGAGGAGATCCGGCTCGAGCACCTGGCCGACGATTTCATGGATGACCTGGGGGCGGACATCGCGGGCACGGAAGCTGCTTACAACGACAGTGCACCGGCGCACGGTCTGGACCAGATGGAATTACAAATGATCCAGCGCACGCTGGCAGCGCACGGCGGCAACACGTCCGCCGCCGCGCGCGCCCTGGGCATTTCGCGCAACACGATCTATCGCAAGCTGGGTATGGACCGGCTGGCGGCGGCGTGAGGCGCGCCCGGGCCGGGCGCGACACCATAACGAGATAGTGGGAGACGACGATGATTGCGCAATCCGTTCCGCGGCGGCGGTTGATGGTTTTGACGACGGCGGCCCTGTTCGCCGCCCTGGCGCTGGGGATCAGCGCGCTGGCCGGGGCGGCGTGGCCGGCGCGGCTGGCGGCGGCGCTGTCGGCCGCCGGCGGCATCTGGCTGGGGGCCTTGCTGCGCGGGCGCGGCGCGGGCTCGCCCGGAGAACTGCTGGCCAGCAGCGGCTCCATGATCGACCAGATGATGATAGGCGCGGCCGAGACCTCGCACTTCATCGACACCATCCGCAAGCAGGTCGAGCACGACCTGCAGGCCGTGCAGGAGATCGTGCGCCACGCGGCCCGCTCCACCGACAACACGGAACAGATCGCGGCCAACGCCGAGCGCGCGTCGGCCGTGGCGGCCCAGGTGCGGCAGGCCAGCCTGGCCGGCCGCAGCGAGGCCGACCGGAGCCTGGAGCAGATCGGCCAGGCGCGCGATGACGCCCATGCGGCCGTCGCGCTGATGCGGGCCTTGCAGGAGAAGTCGCGCACCATCCACACCATCACCGACACCATCAACCAGATCGCCCAGCGCACCAACCTGCTGGCCCTGAACGCGGCCATCGAGGCGGCCCGCGCCGGCGAGCATGGGCGTGGATTCGCAGTGGTGGCCGGCGAGGTGCGACAACTGGCGCAGCGCACCAGCGAATCGAGCAACGAGATCGGCCAGCTGGTGCGCGCCATCAGCGAGCAGGCCGAGCGCGCGGCCAGCGGCATGGAGGCCTTGAGCGGCAAGGTGGTGGCGGCCAGCGGCAAGGTCGAACAGGTGCACGCCTTCTTCCAGACCATCGACCAGGCCTCGGCCACGGCGGAAGGCGAGGTGCAGGGCATCGCGCTGTCCTCGCGCGGCCATGTGGACAGCACGCGCGCCATCGGCGGCGCCATCGAGGCGATCCGCGACGGCATGCTCAACACGCAGGCCGAATTGCCGCTCGCCTCGCAGTCGGCCATGATGCTGAGCGAGCGGGCCGAAGCCCTGTTCCACGCGGGCGCGGGCGCCGACGCGGCCGGCGCGCATGACGCCATCCGCGCCGCCGCCCAGCAGGCCGCGCGCGAAGTGGGGGAACTGTTCGAGCAGGGACTCAAGTGCGGCGTCATCAGCGAGCAAGCGCTGTTCGACCGGCGCTACACGCCCATCGCCGGGACCAATCCGCCCAAGTACCGCACCGCCTTCGACGCCTACACGGACAGTGTGCTGCCGGCGATCCAGGAAGCGGTGCTGGAGCGCCTGCCGCAGCTGGCCTACGCCGGCGCCGTGGACGACCATGGCTATTTCCCCACCCATAACCGCAAGTTCAGCCAGCCGCTGACCGGCGATATGGACTACGACCTGGTGCACAACCGCACCAAGCGCATCTTCGACGACCGCATCGGCGTCCGTTGCGGCTCGCACACCCAGCCCTTCCTGCTGCAGACCTACAAGCGCGACACCGGGGAAGTGATGCACGACCTGTCGGCGCCCATCATGGTGCGGGGCCGGCATTGGGGCGGGTTCCGGATCGGCTACCGTTCGGATGCGGCGACCAGCACGGCGCCGGTGGCGACGCCAGCAACCGCATCCGCGCCCGCCGCCACGTCCGCCCCGGCACGTGGGGGTGCTGGCAAGGCCGCGCTGACCACGCGCCGTCCCGCCTTGGCGGGCGCGGCCGCGCGCGCGGCGCGCTGACGCGGCGCGTTTGTCCGTCTACAGAGCGCTGGCGCGCCTGCCTGCAACCGTCACGTTCACACCAGCTCCACATTCAAGCGGCGGCCCAGGGCGGCGGCGGCCTGCTCCACCTGGTCCACCTTGGACGAGTGGCGCAGGTCGAACAGGCGGTCGACCTGCGGCTGGTGGACGTCCAGCAGGCGGGCCAGATCGGCCTTGCGCAGCTTCTTGGCCAGCATTTCGTTCCAGAGCAGCACCTTGGCCGTTTCCAGCGCGGGCAGGTTGACGGTGTGCTGACCAGCAGCCACAGCGGACGGCAGCGGCACGGCGCGGCGGTCATCCATATACATCTCCACGCCAGTCAGCAGGCCGTCGACAGCTTCGCGCAACGCTTCCTCCACGGTGTCGCCCACCGAATGCACGTCGGGGAAGTCCACAAAGTCCACCAGGTGGGTATCCCC
The DNA here is from genome assembly GCF_058801745.1 of Rugamonas sp. GW822-FHT03B10. NCBI lineage: Bacteria > Pseudomonadati > Pseudomonadota > Betaproteobacteria > Burkholderiales > Oxalobacteraceae > Rugamonas > Rugamonas sp. GW822-FHT03B10. The sequence continues at coordinate 106,804 of NZ_JBXANP010000017.1, forward strand.
GTCCGGGGTGATGTTAATCGGGTAATTCAACAAGGTTCGTCCTTTCAAGGTACGAGGGGGGATCACATTAGCGAGTCCGGGAAAGTCCGCTGCGGAGTTTGCTTCATTTCAGTCCAAGGTCTTTCTTGATCTTTTCCACCAGCCTTTTGTTGATTTCTTTGGTCCCGTGGTCCGGAAAGGTGGCGCGTTGACCGTTCAAAGTTACCTTGTTGTGACTGCCACGGCCCGGAGTAAACTGCGCCCCCTGCCGCTCTAGCCACCGCCGGAACTCGCTGTATTTCATGAACAGCCCGAATGGTCAATCCATGACGCCATTGTAGAACACTTCTGTTGTTATTGAAACAGATGTGTTATGTTTTTCCGTGCGGTCGGGAAGGACTCAGGCCCTGGTCCAGGTCGTGAATCAGGCGGTCGACAAGTCGTGCGCGGCGATGGTGCTGTGCAGGCCTGTCGCGCCGGTGCGGATGATCCAGTGTTCGGGATAGGGGTCGCTGGCGAAGCGGTTGTGGCGCGCGATGCGGGTCAGCTTGTCGAGCGAGGTGGTGGGCGCCAGCGCCGTTTCCTTGCCGCTTAACTGGTCCAGGTGCCAGAAGCCGCCGTCGTGGTGCAGCAGCAGCGGCAGGCCGGACGCCAGCGGCGTGCTGGCGTAGGCCGGCATCGGGTAGCCGGGGTGGGTTTCCGGCGCCACCAGGTAGAAGCACTCGGCGCGCGCGCCTTCGTCGATGCGGTGCAGGATCACGGCGTGCGGCAGGATGGCCGACACGGTCAGCACCACGATGCCCCTGATGCTGGCGCTCAGTTCGATGCGCATGCCGAGCCGCAGCGCCGTCGGCTTGTGCTTGCCGGGCCAGGCGCCGTCCAGCAGCACGCCGTAGCGCGACACGTCCTCGATCTCGAAGCCGTGGCCGGCGCGGCGGATCACGGCATGGCGCCCGGACAGGCGGCGCGTGAGGCCATTGGTTTCCTGGCCATCGCCGGTGTAATGGGTGAGCAGGGCGTCGGCCTCGGGGTCGACCAGTTCGAAGCGGCCGAACACGCATTCGTCGAGCGCGAACAGGCGGATCTGGCGCTGCGCGCCCGCTTCCGGCGCCGCGTTCACCAGGCAGGCCGCCCGGCTCGGGTGCGGATGCAGCGCCGACGCGGCCGGCATGTCGATCTCGATCAGGTCCTCATCCCACGCGATGGTGGAAAAGCCCAGGTCCACCTTGCCTTGCGGCGCGCCCAGGTCCAGGTGCGCGATGCCGGCGTTGCGGGCGGTGACGTCGATGTCGAGCCGGTCGCCGCCTTGCGCGCTCACGCGCGCGATCGACGCGTCCTCCGCCATCACGCGCACGTTCTTGTGGGTGGACAGGAAGATGCGGTGGATTTCCGTCAGCGTGGCGTCGGGGCGGGGCACGAGGATGACGAAGGTGCACACCCATTTGCGCGCGGCCAGTTCCGGGTGCTGGCTGAGCACTTCGATGCTGATCTGGTACTGGCCATGTTCCATGCCGCGCGAGGAGAATTCCACGAACACCGGGCGCCAGTCGCCGTTGGTCGAGCGCACCATCTGCTGGCGCGCGGCGCCGTGCGGAATCAGGTCCGATTGCAGTTGCAGCGCCAGCTGGGGCGCGCAGCCTTGCGGCATGCCGCGCAATTCCATTTTCAGGGTCTGGCGGCCGCCGGCGGCGCGCGGGTCGAAACCGCTGATGTGGAGCTGGGGACGTTCGGCCTGGGCGCGCACCAGCGTGCGGGCGTAGGCGGGGGCCAGGTCGGCGGCGGCCGGCGCGCCGGTGTCGGGATGGTGGGATGCCTGTGCAGCCGCCTGCGCCGTCGCCGGGACTTCGGCGCGGGCATGGCGCACGGCACTGAGCAGGTCGTAGCTGGAAGGTTGCGCTGCGGGCTGGCCGTGGCCGCCCGCGCACACGTCTTCGCCAGGCATGACCCAGTACGTGCAGTGCGGATGCTGCGGGTTACTGCATTTTTTCATGGCATTCAAACCGACGGGATAACCATGAGTTTATGCGCTTTTGCCGGCCCTTGGCAATCGAGGAACCGGGGTTGCACAGGATTTGTGGCCCGATTGCGCCGGTTTGCTGTTTTTGTAACAACGCTGTTCAGCAAAATGTGGTCAGAATGGAATGTGGCAGTGCCGTCTGGTCAAGATTGTTTTCCGTGAAGCGGATGGCGATGGCCGTCATGTTGTCGATATGTAACTTCGGGGGCGGGCTGGTCGTCCAGGCGTCGAACAGGGTGGCCAGCGCGTCGTCGACGCGGACCGTGTGCTGCGCCAGCAGACGCGGCCAGCGCGCCAGCCATGGCTGCGGCTGGCCGCAGGCCCACAGGCCGTCCGTGGCCAGCAGGTACAGGGCGCCGGGCCGCAGCGTCAGCGCGCGGCGGTCGGCCAGCGGATGGAGGAAGGGCGGCAGCGTCGCCTGGTCCAGCGCATGCAGGCCGTCGTCCAGCACTTGCGGGTTGGCGAAGGCGTTGCCGAGGATGAAGGCTTGCGCGATCTGCGTGCGGTGCTCGGTGTGCACTTGCTGCCACCATTCGTGCGCGCCGAGCAGGCCGTGCATGGCGTAGCCGGTGGCCGGCACGTGGTCGATGGTGAGCGGCACGGCCATGTCGGCCGTCACTTCGTACAGGCGCGAATCGCCCACGTGGTACAGCAGCGGCGCCTGGCCGGGGGCGATCTCCAGCAAGGTGAGCGTGGTGCCTGGACGGCGGAAGGTGTCGGCATCGCCGGGCTGGCGGAAGCGCGCTTGCAGCGTGGCGTGCAGCGCGTCGAGGCGGGATGACAGTTCGTGGAGCGTGCGGCAGGCCGGCACGTCGAGCAGGGCGGTGGCCACGGCTTCCGCCGCCTGCCTGCCGTTGCCGTGGCCGCCCATGCCATCGAGCACGGCCAGCCGTACGTGGCCGGCGGGCCAGCCCTCGACGCGCGTGCGCAGCGGCGCCTGTCCTTGCAGGCGGACGGCGTGGCCGGTGGCGTCGATCAGCAGCACATTGTCCTGGTTCTCGGGCACCACGAGCCGGCTCGCGCTGGCGGCGCTGCGGGCGGCCACCGTCAAGCCGGGGCCAAAATCGAGACTGTCGGCCAGGCAGGTCATGGGATCGCTGGAAGGGCGCTGTGGGGCGCTGGCGCCGCGCATGCACCTCATTCGCCGCCCCGGCGCAGCCACAGGCTGCTGACCCAGCCGACGTTGCTGCCTTCGGCCATGACGGCGCGCACCTGCCACCAGTCGCCGTCGCGCGCGCCCGTGGGCGTGACGGTGGCGCCGGGCGGCACGGTGGCCAGCAGCGGTGCGTTCACGCCGGCGGCGGCCCGCAGGTGCAAGGCGCGGTGCGTCTGGAACGGCTGGCCGGCGGTGTCGGGGCGCGGCGCGTCATGTGGACCGGGAGGCGAGGTGTTCATACCGGCGATTGTCGGCGCGGTGGCCGGCGTGGTGGCGATGCCGGACCGCCCGGTCGCCTGCGCCCACGTGCGCGGCGCGGGCGCCAGCGCGAGGATCAGGCTGCCCAGGCCCCAGCTGCCGGCGACGAGGATCAGCAGCGCGCGCGCATTGGGACGGCGCCACCATTGGCGCGGCGTGAGCGCGGACGCCAGGAACAGCGTCAGCACCAGCCCGGCCAGGAACGCTGCCGCGCCGTAGAGTTTAGCCATGTCCATGCCATCCCCCTTTGATCATGCGTCGAAGCGCAGCACGTAGTGGCCGACGGCCAGGTGGTGGCCGGTGGGCAGCAGGTAGGGCGCCTCGGCGCTCGCCTCACCGATGGTGGCGACGAAGGCCAGCTTGTCGTCCAGGTGGAACAGGGCCTGCGTGGCCGCCAGGCGGCCGATCCGGTAGCCCTGCGCCGTCGCCTCAAAGCTGAACGCCGTGCGCGACAGGCCGAGTCGCTCGGCACTGGCGCCATCGGCGCCGGCGTCGCGCCGCAGGAACCGGGGCGAGTCGAGCACGCGCAGCGCCGCCAGCACGGGGCTGCTGCGGCCGAACGTGAAGCGCGCGCCGCCGGCCACGGGCGCCGTCAGCGGCTGGGCCAGCGACAGCAGCGCGCAATAGCGTTCGGCCATCTCGGGCGCCACGGCCAGCAGCGCCATGCTGCGGCCGTCGACGGGATTGAAGGTGGCCGGGGCGGCGATGCGCTGGCGGCCGGCCGCCGTGCGCGCATACAGTTCGTCGGCGGCCGTGACGCCGAAGGTGATGGCCGCCGCGTCGTGCGAAATGGCCAGCGCGGCGTCGAACGGTAGTTCCAGCACGCTGGCACCGGTGTCGCGGTAGCGGCTCAGTCGCGGCAGGGCCAGCGCCACCAGGCTGACGCGCTGCTGGGCGGTGGGCGCATAGGTGGCTTCGCTCTCGGCCGGGCGCGACAGGTGCTTGTGGCTGGCCGGCAGCGCCGTCAGATCGGCGGCGGCGGGCGCGGACGGCGCAGGTGGTGCCGGCGGCGCGCAATGGGCGGCCGCGCGGCTTTGCCAGACGGCGGGTTTGATGCTGTTGCGCGATGCCGATGGCGGGGCGGAGATGGGCGGCGCGGCCATGGCGGTCGGGTTGGGGCCGACCCGCGTGATCTTCAGCAGCAGGCGCGGGCCGCCCGCGCCGCCGTCGATGCCGCCCGTGGCCGACTTGATGGTGTAGTAGCCGCTGCGCGGGTCGAAGCGGCAATCGAAGGCGTCCTTGGGCCGCATCTGGACGGTGGGCGGGGCGTCGGGGCCGTCGTTGATGATGAGGATGGCGCCGTCCGGGCCGAACGGCCAGCCGGGGGCGGCGCAGGTTGCGCCGCCGGCGTCGGCGCCGATCAGCACCAGCCGCTGGTCGGGATAGACGGGACACACGGGATGCCACACGGCGCTGTCGCGCGAGACGCTGACGTTGAACAGGATTTTCTCGCCCGGCGCGGGCAGGTAGACGGCGTGGCCGAACTTGACCTCGATCTGGCCGGGTGCGACCGCGTCCGCGCCCACCACGTCGTAGCGCACCTGGTCGGCGCCCAGCAGGTCGCCGAAGTCCTTCTGGTGCAGGGCCGTCAGCGTCTGGGCCAGGTCGCGCGCGCGGGCGCCGCGCGTGAGGTGGTAGTCGTCATCGACCTCCTCCTGCGGCAGCATCAGCGTCACGTGCGAGAAGCAGCGGGTGGCGGCGCGACCCCGGTGTTCGCGCGGGCAGCGTTCGAGCAGGTCGCGCAACAGCGGACGGCGCGCGAACAGCGCCAGGCCCGGCGCCTGCCAGATCGCCTCGGCGTTGAAAACGTCCGCTACCCGGCCCAGGACTTGGTGTTGAACATAGATCGGCATGATGGATTCTCCTCGGATGATGATGCGCTGACCGCAACCAGCGTTAGCAGGGGGCACAGGAAAAACAGCAGGTGGCTGCCGCCGGCGGACAGGAAACTCATGGGCTGGCCCATGATGGGGAAGATGGCCAGGTTGGTCCCCCACGACAGCAGGAAATGCCCGAGCGCGAACGCGGCGCCGCCGCACAGGGCGAAATAGGCGAAGCGTCCGGCCCACGCGGCGCGGTGGTGGCGGGCCGCCGCGCCAGCGGCCAGCCGGCGGGCCGCCGTCATGACGATGCCGGTCACGAACGCGGCCTGCACGGCCCACAGCAGCAGGGCCGCCGCCAGGCCATGGCGGTTCAGGAAGAACGCCGGCGCGAAGTCGTCCTGCACGGCGGGAATGCGCAGCACGGCGCCCAGCGGCTGGCCCAGCGTGCGCAGGCCGAACATGTGGTCGGCGCCCCACCAGCCACCATCGGCGATGGCGTGCGCGCCCAGCAGCAGTTGCTGGCCCGTGTGCGGATGCTCGACCGGATTGAGCCAGACCAGGAAGCGGTCGGCGTAAAAGCCCCACCGGATCAGGTCATCGGTGCCGGCCAGCCGCAGCCAGGCGATGGCGGCGACGGCCGCCAGCACCAGCAGCAGCAGGGCCGTCGCCAGCTTGCCGTGGCGGGCGGCGGCGGCATAGGCCAGCGCCATGGACGTGCTCCACACCAGCAGCAGGATCAGGGGGGAATAGTCGTCCACCTGCACCAGCGCGAGGCCCAGCAGGGCGAGGAACAGCAGGGCCGGCGCGGCCAGTTGCAGCCAGCGCCTGGCGCGGCCGGGCCAGTCGTGCGGGCCGTGCCGCCAACCGAAGCGCAGGGCCAGGCAATGGGCCGTGAGCGCGGTCAGCGCCAGCTTGGCCAGTTCGACCGGCTGCAGGTCGAACACGCCCGTCTCGTCGCCCCACAGCACCTGGGCCGCCAGCGCCGCCAGCGCCACGGCGGCGAACAGCATCAGCAGCCATTCCACACTGCGCTGCTGGATGCGGCCCGCCAGCTCACCGGTAGCCAGACGGCACGCGGCGCCCAGCGCCGTGCCAACGGCCAGCATGGCGGCGCTTTTCTGGTAGTAGCGCAGCCACGAGGATTCATTCGCGCCCAGTCCCAGTTCCAGTTGCGCCAGCAATCCCACCGCCAGCAGGATCACGGCGGCGGCGACCGGCGGCGACAGGCGGCCCGGCGGCGCGAGCCACATCGCCAGCGCGCAGCCGGCGAGCAGTAGCGAGCAGGCGGCGCTGGGCGGCTGGCCCGCGTGTTGCAGCGCCAGCGCGGCCGCGCCGCCGATCAGCAGGCAGATGACGGACCACCACCGGGCAGCCGCGTTCCAGTCTATGCGCGTGGCTGTCGGGCGTTGGCTGCGGGCGCTGATGCGGGCCGCGACGCCGATGGCGAGCGGCAGGAACAGTCCGGCCACGCCGGCGGCCAGCGCTGCGAGCACGATGCGGTCGCCGTCCGCATGCCACAGCAGCCGTGGTTGCCAGCGCCATTCGACGGCGGACGGCAGCCGGGCTTGCGGCATGCTGTACAGGGCGATGCGGCGGCTCGGGGCGAGGGTCAGTTCGTTGTCGGCGATGGCGAGGCCGAAGCGGGTGTGGCCGACGATGATGGCGCGCACCGCCGCCAGCGGCGCTTCCTGGCGCCGCAGGTCGTCCGGCTGGCGGCCTTGCAGCACCTGCACGGCGGCCGGTTCGCCGTCCGGATTGCCGACGCTGAGCATGAGCCGTCCATCGTCGCGCGCGAGCCGCGCGGCGCCGGGCGTGACGTCGGGCAGGCCGAGGCGGTTGCCGCAGTGGACGTTGCCGCCGAACGTGAGCGGTTGGGCCATCGTCAGCATGGCGGGCGCCCAGCGGTTCCACAGCGCCATCAGCCGCGCGCCGGGGTGGGCGTCGGAACAAGCAGGCTGCGGCCGGCCTTCCCGGTACAGCGTGGCGCCGTCATAGCGCCAATGCTGGCCGGCCGCCGCGAAGGCGACGCTGCCGGCGTCTGACGGTTCGAGGGGGAAGCGCTGGCCGTCGATTTGGAACGCGCGCATGCCCTGCAAGCCTGTGCTGCCCATGCGCCGTTCGCCTTCCGCCTCTTGTAGCACCAGTTGGCGCGATGGGCTCAGATTGGCCAGCATCCAGGCGCCGGCGGCGTCGCGCCGTAGCTGCACGTGGGAGAGGTCGGCCTGCGGCGCCGCCAGCTCGTTCCGGCCCAGCGTCACGCTCGCCCCCGGCGCCAGCATCACCTTGATGGTGGCGGGCAGCCAGGCGGGCGGCGCGCGCCACAATGCCCATGCCTGCAAGGCGCACAGCAGGACGACCACCGCGGCGACGGCGGCGCGCGTGCCACCGTGGGGGAGCGCGTGGGCGCGGATCCGCGTGTCGCCGGCATTGCACCCAGCGTTGGTCTGGCGGCGCGGAAATGGCATGGTCGGTCCCATCATGCGCTCTGGATGGCGCGCCAGCCATTGGCGGCGGTGGGACGCGCCAGGCCGTGGGTCAGTGCATGCCCGCTCGCGAGGGGCGCGAGCGGCAGCGTATGGCGGATGGCGTCCAGCAGGCGGCTGATTTGCACGGCGTGCCTGGGCCGCAGCGCGGGATCGGTGGCCAGCAGGGCGCGCAGCAGTTGCAGGGCTGGCGTGCGTGCTTGCGGCCGCGCGCGCGCGATGGCGTCGCCGAAGTGCTGTGCCTCGTCCTCGCTCAGGGCGGGCGGGACGGCGCCGCCGTGCGCCTGCCGCAGCACGCCGGCGCCGGCCGTGTGGTGGACACGGTAGGCCTGGCCGCATGCGCTGCAGAAGCGCAGCGGCTCGCCGCCGGTGGCGAGGAAGTAGAGCAGAGCGCCCAGCGAGAAGTAATCGCTGCGCGTGTCGGTCGCATAGCCGCCGTCGGCGCCGGGGAAGAATTGTTCCGGCGCCTGCCAGTTGGCGGTGCCGGCGTAGGAGTGGGGCTGGAGGTGATCGAGCGGCCGGTTGGTGCCGAAGTCGGCCAGCTTGACGGTGGACAGTTGCGGGTCCAGCAGCACGTTGGCCGGCTTCAGGTCCAGATAGCGCCAGCCGTATTGGTGGACCTTGGCCAGCGCCTGATTCAGTTGCGCGATCCAGTCCAGCAACTGCGGCAGCGGGACGGTCTCACCGCGCGTCTTCAGGGCCGTGGTGTGCTTCGCCAGGTCGCTGCCCATCAATTCGAGCGCCAGCACGGGCAAGCCGTCGTGCCAGCCGCTGTCGAGCAGGCGCACGATGTGGCGCTCGTCCCATGGTTCCAGCGATTGCAGGAAGGCGATCTCGTTGCGGGCGCTGTCGATCCAGCGCGCGCGCTGTTCCGGCAGGGCGCGCGCCATCTGCTCCTGGTTGATCAGTTTGATGGCCACGTCGCGCGTGGCGCGCGGCCCGCTGGCGCGCCAGATCACGCCGTAGGCCGAACCGGCGATCTGCTCGCGCAGCCGGTAGTGGCCCAGTTCCAAGGTGATGATAGTGTCCGTCATGATTCCCCCGCCGGCATCGTGCCGTCATGCCGTTGTAGCGGGGGGAGGCGAAAAGGGCGGGCAAGCGCTGGGATATCCGCCCCATCAGGCGGGCGCTGCCGGCCTGCTCAGCCGTGGCTGTGCCCTGTATTCCGGTGCAAGCTTCGTCGGGGACGTCGGACTGGCCATGGCCCGGCGCCGCCTAGTGCGCCGTGACCCCGGCCGGGGTCGAACGCCCGCCTGCCGCCAAGGTGCCCATCAGCCGGCATGCGGCCGCGCAACGGCGACACGCCGCCGCGCAATCCTGGCAATGCGTGGCGCGGTGCTTGGCGCATTCATCGCCGCACATCGTGCACAGCTCGGCGCAGGCCTGGCAAACCAGGCTGGCGCCTTCGCTTTCGCGGGCCATCATCGCGGCGGCGAGTCGGCAGAACTGCGCGCAGTCGACGTCGAGCGCGATGCAGCGCGTCATGGGGCCGACCATCTCTTCGCCCAGGCAGGCGGCCGCGCACATGTCGCAGGCATTCGCACACTCGGCGCACGCTTCGATGCAGGTTTGGTATCGGTTCTGTTGCATGATCTGCTCCTTCCTGATCCATGTTCAAGCAGTCCGATCACCATAGCATCGTTTGGGTTGCCCGCGCCGCACCATACGGAGCGGAAAAAACCATTGCGAGTTGTTGTCGCGCAATAAAAAAAGCCTGACGCCGGAAGCGTCAGGCCTTGGCCGCTGGGGGGGCGGCGCGTAACGGTCAGCGGTCCGGTCAACGGCCGTAACCGCGTTCGTAGCCTCGCTCGTAACCCCGATCGTAACCGCGTTCGTAGCCGTGGTGATGTTCATGCTCGTAGTAGCCGCGGCCACGGTCTTCGCGGTAGTAGGGGCGCGCCGGCGCCACATAGACCACGCGCGGCGGGCCGTAGTAGCGCGGCGGCGGCGCGTAGTACGCGGGCGCCTGCTGGTAGTAGACGGGCGCCGGCTGGGTGTAGACGCGGGTTTCGGTATAGCCGCGCCGGTAGCCCCGGTCGTCCGTGCTGATGCTGTTGCCCACGGCCGCGCCCACCAGGCCGCCGACGATGGCGCCGTCGCGGCCGCCCGCGTTGCTGCCGATGGCCGCGCCGATCACGGCGCCGGCCGCCGTGTTGAAGTCCCGGTCGCCGGCCATGGCGGCGGACGATACAGCCATCGCGGCCAGCGTGACCGCACCCAGGATTGTCTTGTTCAACATGGTGTTTCTCCTTGCATCGGCGCCGATCAGGATGATCAGTTCCGCCGTCGTATGCGCTTAACTATATCGCCCGGGAAAAAAATCACCATGCCTTATACACATTCTTACATTCGGGGCAGCCGTGTAACATTTGCCGCCACCCCCGCCAGACCGGCGCGCCGGGCTTCCCATTCGGGCCGCAACAGGCTGTAGAGCGTCACGTCCTGGAAGCGGCCATTGATGAAGAACGACTGGCGCAGCGTGCCTTCGGCCGTGAAGCCGCATTTCTCGGCCACGCGCACCGAGGCCGTGTTCGCGGGCGCCGTCATCAGTTCGATCCGGTGGTACTGGCTCACGTTGAACAGGTAGTCGATCAGCAGCGTGCACGCTTCCGTCACATAGCCGCGCCCGGCCAGCGTCTGGTCGAACAGCCGGTAGCCGATCTCGCGCATGGTCGGCGTGCGCGCCTTGAAATGGGTGACCACGCCGACGATGTGGTGGGCCAGGTCCTCGATGACGAACAGTTCGCTGTCCTCGGAGGCGAACCCGTTCTGCATGAATTCCCTGCGCATGGTCTCGGGCGACTTGAACTGGCTGGAGAAATAGTCGCCGCGCGAGGGCAGGTCGTTGACCAGCGCGATGAAGGTGTTCAGGTCGGCCGTGAGCAGGTGGCGCACGGTGCACAGTTTCCCTTTGAGCATGGACGCCTCCTTCACGGCTGGGCACGAGCCCCCATGGTAAGGCAAGCTTGCCGCCGGATCAACAGCGCACCGGGCTGGCAAAAACAGCATGCTTGCTGCGAAAAATAGACAAATACGCTATTGTTGCTATCCCCTCGCCATCCGCCAGGGAAAGATTGTCAACAATGAAATACTCCTTCATTATCCGAGAGACAGGACACGAATGAACACCGTTTTCAAGCACGCCCTGGGCCGCAAGCCCGTACTGACCATGCTGGCCGGCTGCCTGCTGGGCGCCGCCGCCTTGCCCGCGCTGGCCGCCCCGGCCAATGACAGCGCCACGCTGGCCAGCATCCGCGACAGCGCCATGCAGGACAACTGGGCCTACGAGCGCCTGGCCGACCTGACCGACCTGGTCGGGCCGCGCCTGTCCGGTTCGCCCGGCGCGGCGGCGGCCGTGGAGCAGGTGGCGGAGGCCATGCGCAAGCTGGGGGCCAAGGTCACGCTGCAGCCGGTCAAGGTGCCGCACTGGGTGCGCGGGGCCGAGACGGCCGAACTGGTGGACTACGCCGGCCGCCCGGCCGGCATCACCCAGCGCGTGGTGCTGACGGCCCTGGGCGGCTCGGGCGCCACCCCGGCCGCCGGGCTCACGGCGCCGGTGCTGGTGGTGCACAGCTTCGACGAGCTGCAAGCCCGCGCGGCCGAGGCCAGGGGCCGCATCGTGCTGTTCGACGTGCCGTTCGACCAGCAGATGGCCGAGCGCGGCATGGCCGGCCCGGCCTACGGCCACGGCGCCGACTACCGCGTCAACGGCCCGCGCAAGGCGGCCGAACTGGGCGCGGTGGCGGCGCTGGTGCGCTCCGTGGGCGGCGCCGACTACCGCATCGCGCACACGGGCGCCACCTTCCTCGACGACAAGGCCCGCATCCCGGCCGCCGCCGTCACCACGGAGGACGCGCTGCTGATGACGCGCCTGTCCGCGCGCGGCGCGCTGAAGATGCACCTGACCCTGACGCCGCAGACCCTGCCCGACGCCGACAGCTACAACGTGATCGCCGACCTGCCGGGCACCGACAAGGCCGACGAGGTGGTGCTCGTGTCCGGCCACCTCGATTCGTGGGACCTGGCCACCGGCGCCAACGACGACGGCGCCGGTGTGGCCGGCGCCATGGGCGTGCTGGCCACGCTCAAGAAGCTCAAGCTGCAGCCGCGCCGCACCATCCGCATGGTGGCGTGGATGAACGAGGAGAACGGCACCCGTGGCGGCAAGGCCTATTTCGCCGCCCACCAGGACCGGCTCGACAAGCAGGTGGCCGGCATCGAGAGCGATTCGGGCTCCGGCCGCCCGTTCGGCGTGCTGTCGAGCGTGGCGCCCAGGGCGGAGCCGCTGTTCGCGCCGCTGATGGCGGCGCTGGAGACTATCGGCGCCGGCGTCTTCACCCGCCGCGACGAGGCCGGCGCGGCGGACCTGCATCCGCTGGAGAAGGCCGGCATGCCCGTGTTCGAGCCGCACGTGGACACGCACAGCTATTTCCACTACCACCACACGGCGGCCGACACGCTCGACAAGGTCAACCCGGACGACCTGCGGCGCCACGTGGCCGTGATGGCGACCCTGTCCTGGTTCCTGGCCAATATGGACCAGCCGATCGGCCGCACGCTGCAGCCGTGACCGGCCGCGCCGGGCTTGACCACGCGTGCCGCCGCGTGGCGTAGCTTCGTGCTAGTCTGTAGGCTGGCGTCCGCCCGGGACGCCGGCCATTACCGCGGCGGGCGGCGAGCGGCAAAGGAGAACGCCATGGAACAGCAGTCGAAAATCCACTACAAGGGTTGGGAAATCATGCCGGTGGCCCTGCCCACCAGCGACAAGCGGTGGACGGCCAGCTGCGACATCGCCCGCGCCGGCGTGGACGGGGTGGAGGTGTTCGAAGGCGCCACCATGCAGTTCCTGCGCGAGACGGAGGACGACGCCATCGCCGCCGCCTGCGACGAGGCGATCCGCCAGATCGACAACCTGATCGCCAATCCCCTCGTGCGGCTGGCCTGACGCGGCCCCGCGACATCCCCTCAACGCGCGCTGGCCAGCACCACCCGGTTGCGGCCATCGTGCTTGGCGCGGTACAGGGCCAGGTCGGCGTCGTGCAGCAAGGCCGGCCAGTTGGCGTGGCCCGGACCGTACACGGCCACCCCGACGCTGACGGTGAAATGCAGCGGCCCGAACGGCGTCGGCACGGCCAGCATGGACAGGCTGTGGCGCAGCCGCTCGGCGCAGCGCAGCGCATCCTCGCGGTCCGTCTCGGGCAGCACGCAGACGAACTCCTCGCCGCCGAGCCGGCCGAAATGGTCGATCTCGCGCAATGCGCCCTGGCAGCTGCCCACCAGCGCCTGCAGCACCCGGTCGCCCGTCTCGTGGCCGTACTGGTCGTTGACCTGCTTGAAGTGGTCGATGTCGAGCATGGCCACGGCCAGCTTGCGGCCGTGCCGCTGGGCCAGCGCCAGTTCGCGCTCGGCCACTTCCTCCAGGTAGCGCCGGTTGCAGGCGCCCGTCAGGCTGTCGTGCTGCGACAGGTGCAGCAACTGCTGTTCGAGCAGGAAGGACTTTTGCTGGAACACCCGCATCACCAGCAGCATCACGACGGCCAGCGCAACGGTGAAGGCGTATTGCATCAAGCCGCTCACGCACAGCAACCACGGCAGCCGCCACGCGCTCAGCCCCACGTACAGCACGGTCGGCGCGGCCAGCATGCGCGCGAACACGGGCAGGCGCAGCGTGCACAGGGCGGCCGTGAAATGGCAGGCGGCGATGCCGGCCAGGCCGTACACCAGCCCTTGCGGCAGCATGAAGGCGCACAGGATCAGCGCGCAGACATGGGTGACGTAGATGTGGGTGCAGCGCCGTTCCACGCTCCAGCGCAGCGCGTTGGGGAAGTAGGCGGCGCCGCCGGCCAGCACGGCCAGCGCCCGCAGCGCCAGCGTGTAGCGGGCCAGGTGGGGATCGAGCAGCATGTCCCACACGGTGAACAACAGCATGCCGAGGCCGAACATGGGGCCGAGCACGGGCAGCATCTGCTCCAGTTCCGCGTCGTGCTGGGCATGCATGGCCCGTTCGGCCGGCTGCGGCAGGGCCCGCAGACGTTGCAGGCCCAGTCGTTCCAGGGCGGGGGGGCGCAACGGTGGCGCGTTGGGCGCCGCGTGCGCGGCGTGGTGGACGGCCGGGGGCCGCTGGGTGGCATTCATTGCGCTTTCCGATTCGTTAGATTCAGAATAGCAAGTGAATAGTCATTCAGGTTTGATCTGGGTCAAACGGGGAGGCGAAAGCCGGCGCGGGCCGGCCCTCCCGCGTCGTGGCGTCAAATACATTCCATGGTCAGGCTTTTCAGCTCGGCGATGGGGATCATGAACGTCTCGTGGATGCGCAGCACGAGGTCGGCGTTCACCGCCAGCTTGCCGTGCCGGATCTTGCTCAGCCGGGGCGCCGACACTTGCAGCGCCTTGCCCAGGGCGGCGTCGTTCTTCAGGTCATGGCGCGCGATCACGGTGTCGAGCAGGCGGTGCGGGTTGCGTGGCTTGTGCGGGCGGCGGGGCGCGGTGGTCATGCTGCTTTCCTTTCAGTCTGGGAGGGGGACGAGTTGTACTGTTGATGGATGGCGCACACGGCCGGCCAGTCGGCCAGCAGAGCGCGCACGCATTCGGGGTCGAAATCGGTGCCGGCGCCGGCGCGCAGGTGTTCGGCCGCCGCTTCCAGCGGCCACGCCTGCTTGTAGGGCCGATCCGACGTGAGCGCATCGAACACGTCGGCCACGGCCGTGATGCGGGCGTGGATGGGGATGGCGGCGCCGATCAGGCCCTGCGGGTAGCCGCTGCCGTCGAACCGCTCGTGGTGCGACAGCGCGATCCGGGCCGCCACCTGCAGCAGGCGCGAGCTGCTGCCTTCGAGGATGCCGGCGCCGATGCGGGCGTGGCCGCGCATGACGCGCACCTCCTCGCTGGTGAGCCGGCCCCGTTTGAGCAGGATGGCGTCGGCGATGCCCACCTTGCCGATGTCGTGCATGGGGGCGGCGTCGCGCACCAGGTCGCATTCATCCTGGGACATGCCGAGGCCGCGCGCCGTCAGGGCCGCGTAGGCCGCCACGCGCAGCAGGTGGTCGCCCGTTTCCGGGTCGCGGTATTCGGCCGCGCGCGACAGGCGCAGGATGATTTCACGGTCGCGGTCGGCGATGGCGGCGGTCGCCTTGCGCACCTCGTCGGCCAGCCAGTTGGCGCGGTTGGCCAGTTCCCGCTGGGCCTTGCCCAGCGTCAGCAGGTTGCCCACGCGGGCCCGCAGTTCGGCCGTGTTGACGGGCTTGGTGAGGAAATCGTTGGCGCTCAGTTGCAAGGCCTGCTGGCGCACGGCGGACTCCGTGACGGCCGTCACCATCACCACCGGCGTCATGGCCTTGCCCGGCAGCGCGCGGAAGCGGCGCAGGAATTCCAGGCCATCCATGACCGGCATCATGTAGTCGAGCAGCACCAGGTCCGGCTCGTTGGCGGCGCACCAGTCGAGCGCGGCCAGCGGGTCGCTGGCCAGGCGCGGCGTGGCGCCGACCGTGGTGGCCAGCATGTGGCTGAAAAGCTCGAGGTTGGTTTGTTCGTCGTCGACGATCAGTACGTCCATCAAAATCAGGCTCCGGTTCGGGTTGCGGGGTGGTGCGCCGGCGCCTCGGGCACGGCCAGGCGCGCGGCCGCGCTGGCCAGGGCCTCGGCGCTGCGGTGCTGGCGGCTGTCGGCCACGCCGATGGCGCAGCTCAGGTGGCTGAAGCCGGCGAAGAAGGTGTGGCCGATCAGCTGGTGCAGGCGTGCCGCCAGGTCGTCCGCCTCGTCCTGCGCGGTGCCCGGCAGCAGCAGGGCGAAGCTGGCGTCGTCCCAGCGCGCCACCACGTCGCTGCCGCGCACCTGGTGCCGCAGGAAGGCGGCCAGTTCGACCAGCACCTTGCCGGCCGCCTCGGCACCGAACAGGGCGTCGATGCGGTCGAGCTGCTCGACGCGCACCATCACCAGCGCCAGCGGGCTCTGGAAGCGGCTGGCGCGCACGAACATCAGGGCCAGCATCTTGCGGCACTCGCGCTGGCTGTAGCTGCCCGTGAGCGGGTCGGCGACGGCGTCCGGGCCGCCAGCGGCCGCCCGCGCCGTGTCGGGGGCCGCTGACGTGGCCGACGACGTGGCCGACGATGTGGCGGCGGGCGCGGCGGCCGGCGTGATCAGGCGCAGCAGGGGGCGCGGGGCCGGTGGCGGCGGCATGGCGCTGGCGCTGGCGGGCGGCGGCGACGTCCTGAACGACAGCAGCCGGCCCGATTCCAGCACCGCCCGCAGCGTCAGGCCCGCCCCGCCGGCCACCAGGACCAGCACCACCAAGGTGTGTTCCCATGCCGCCAGGCGCGGGGCGTACAGCAGGGCGCCCAGCAGCAGCAGGGCCGCGCCCAGCAGCGGCAAGGGGCGCAGGCTCTCCACGCCGGGCCGGGCCGGGCCCGGCGGCACGGCGGCGCCGTCAGGCCGGTAGTGCTGGAAGGGGGGATCTGGTCGGTTCATATTAGCCTCGCGCCGCTACCGGGCATGCCTTGTTCCTGTTTGGGAAAAAACGGTATTTCCGTGCATTTCGCAAATTCGCATCCGGCCAGCCCGGCCCGCTGCTATCGCTGCAGACGTTTTGGCGGCATAATGCCCTTAGCGGCGGGAGGGTAAATCAGTAAAATTCCGACCGCTTGGAACAATTATAATGAATTTATTAGAGATTTGTTGGAATTGCGAAAATTAATGTTGCCGAAAGTTCCTGCCATGAAAATAAAGGAAGAACCACCAGACGAGGTGTGCACAACGCAACAGGCGGCGGAGATCCTCGGGATTTCTGTGTCGTCGGTGCAACAACTGGTGGAAGCGGGCGTGATCGAGGCGTGGAAGACCAAGGGGGGCCACCGCCGCATCCCGCGCCATGCCGTGCTGGCCTATAAGTCCACGCCGTCGCCGGCCGCGGCCGCGCGCGCCGGCACCGGGACGGCCGCCATGGGCCCGGCCCGCGCGCCGGCCGCCGACGGCCGCGTCGCCATCATGGTGATCGAGGACAACCCCATGCAGCGCGCCCTGTACGAGCGGCAATTGGACGCCTGGGACCTGCCCGTGCGGTTGACGTTCTGCGAGAACGGCTACCAGGCCTTGTTGCAGATCGCCCGCAGCCAGCCCGACGTGTTGCTGGCCGACATAGTGATGGACGGCATCGACGGCTATGAGGTGATCAAGACCATTCTGGACGATCCCAAGCTGGCCACGATGCAGATCGCCATCCTGTCCGGCCTGACCGAGCAGCAGCTCGAGCAGCGCGGCGGGGTGCCGCCGGGGGTGGTGTTCTTCGCCAAGCCCGTCAATTACGACGAGTTGCGCGGGTATTTGCGGGCCTGCATCGCCCAGCGCCTGCGTGGCTGAAATGTATTGAAATGATTTCATCAAATTCAACGAATTTGACATTTCTTTGAAACTGGAGCACTATCTGACTGCAGGCGCAGCGCGCGGCCACCCCGGCCGGTGGCGGCCGCGGCGGGGAGAGCGAAATGTGGCGAGGGTCGGTCAAGAAACTGGATGTGCGCTGGCTGGTGGCCTGCTTCGCGCTGCTGCTGACCGCCGGTCTGTGGTGGTTGACGCTGACCCAGCTGGCCGACGCCGAACGCACCGAGCTCGCCGACGCCGGGCGCGACGCGCAGGCGCTGGTGCGCCTGTCGGACGAGCATGCGACCCGCACGCTGGAGGCGGCCGACCAGGCCGTCATCTTCCTGCGCCACCGCTACCTGAGCCAGGGCAGGGCGCTGGACATACCGGCCGAACTGAAAAGCGGTCTCGGCACACTGGAGTTGTACAACCTGTTCTCCATCGTGGACCAGCATGGCGACGTGGTGCTGTCGAGCCAACCGTTCACCCCCATGAATCTGAGCGACCGCGAGCACATCCGCGTCCACATGCGCGCCGACTCGGGGCAGTTGTACGTGAGCCGGCCCGTGCTGGGGCGGGTGTCGGGCAAGTGGTCGCTGCAGCTGACGCGCCGCATCAACAATCCCGATGGCAGCTTCAAGGGCGTGGTGGTGGTGTCCATGGATCCCGAGTATTTCGTGCGCCTGTACCGCGAGATCGACGTCGGTCCGCACGGCGTGATCGCGCTGGTGGGGGGCGACGGCGTGATGCGGGTGCGGCGCGTGGGCGGCGAGGCGTCGCTGGGCCAGGACGTCCATGCCAGCTCGCTGTTCGCCAACATCCTGGCCCAGGGCCGCGGCGGGCTGACGACCGAGGGCCCCATCGACGGCCGGCGTCGCCTCTACCGTTATGCCAAGCTGGAACGGTTCCCCCTGTACGTGGTGGTCGGCATCGACCTTGAGGACCGCATGGCCAACTTCGACGTGCGGCGCCACCAGGCGCTGCGTCTGGCGGCTGCCACCACGGCCCTGATCGCGCTGTTCAGCGGCGCCATCATCATGCTGGTGGCCCAGCTGATCGCGCGGCGCGAGCAGGCCGTGGCGGCCAGCCTGGCCAAGTCGCGCTTCCTGGCCAATATGTCGCACGAGTTGCGCACGCCGCTCAACGGCATCCTCGGCTATTCGGAGTTGCTGGCCGAGGAGCTGGGCGAGAGCCGGCTGGGCGGCTTCGCGCGGGCCGTGCAGGTGAGCGGGCGCCGCCTGCTGGGATTGATCGAGTCGGTGCTGGAACTGAGCGCGCTGGAATCGGGGCGCACCGTGCTGGCGCTGCAGGCCGAGCCTTTGCGCGAGGTGATGGAGCAGGCCCTCGGCATGCAGCGCGACGCGGCGGCCGAGCGCCATGTGGGCTTGTGCGTCAACTACGGCCCCGACCTGCCCGAGCAATTCGTGTGCGACCGGGCGCGCCTGTTGCGCGTGCTCGACATCCTGCTGCGCAACGCGCTGGCGGCCACCAGCTACGGCGCCGTGCAGCTCGACGTGCTGCGCGTGCCGGAAGGCTTGCTGCTGCGCGTGACCGACACCGGCTGCGGCATCTCGCCCGAGCAGCAACGGCGGCTGTTCCAGATCTTCACCCAGCTCGATGATTCGGCCAGCCGCGCCAAGGGCGGCGCCGGCGTCGGGCTGGCCATCGCGGCCCGGCTGGTGCGGCTGATGGAGGGGCGCATCTGGGGCGAGCCGGGGGCGGTGCAGGGCAGCGTGTTCACCGTCGTGCTGCCGCCGCTGACGCCGCCCGAGCGCCCGGTGCGCGCGCCGCTGCCGGCCGTGGAGACGGCATGACGGCCACCCGCTACCGGGCAATCGCGCCCGAGGTGCTGATGAAGGCCGTGGCCGGCGACCTGGCGTCGTTCCGCAGCCTGTCGCAGGTGTACCTGGCCATCGCGCCGCCGGCGCTGGCGCGCATGCGCGCCGCGCGCGCGGGCGGCGACGCGCGCGCGCTGGCGCACGAGAGCCACGCCTTGAAGGGCAGCGCCGTGCTGGTGGGCGCGCACGCGCTGTGCGCGCTGCTGCAGCAGATCGAATCGCAGGCCGGCGCCGGCGCCGGCGCCGTTGTGGATTATGCGGCCCTGTGGCCGGCGCTGGAGCAGCAGTTCGGGCTGGTGATGGACGAGGTCAGCGACAGCATCATGCACTACCAGGGCGGGCCGGCGGAGGGCCGATGACGGGGCGCAGGACGGCAGGCGGGGGCGACGCCGCGCCTTCGGCGCCCGGCGGCGAAGGCGCGCGCCGGCGCGCCTGGCGCCACCCGCTGCGCTGGACGGGGCTGAGCGCGCGCCGGGCGGCCGCCGTGATCGGCGGCGCCGTGATCGTGCTGCTGTGCCTGGCCACCGTGGGCGCGGCGTGGCTGCTGCGCCAGCGCGCCATCGAGGACTGGCGCGGCGACATGAGCAGCCTGTCGCTGGTGCTGGCCGAGAACGTGTCGCAAACCATGGCCTCCACCTACCTGGTGCTGGACAGCTTGACGGAGGTGGTGCGCGCGACCCAGTCGCGCGGACCCGGCCCGCTGGCCGCCGCCGCCGGCACCGAGCAGCTGTTCCAGACCATGCGCGACAAGATCAGCGGCCTGCCCCAGGTGGACGTGGCCACCGTGGCGGACGCGGACGGCACGGTGCTCAATTTCACGCGCGTCTATCCGCCGCCGCCCATCTCGCTGGCCGACCGCGACTATTTCGCCTATCACCGCGACCACGCGGACGGCGCGGCGTTCCTGAGCGTGCCGGTGCGCAACAAGGGCAATGGCAACTGGACCTTCTACGTGAGCCGGCGCCTGAACGACAGCCACGGGCGCTTCGCCGGCGTGGTGCTGGTGGGCGTGTCGTGCGACTTCTTCAGCCGCTTCTTCCGCAACGTGAGCCTGGGCGAGCACGCGGCCATCTCGCTGTACCGGCGCGACCAGACCCTGCTGGCGCGCTGGCCGCAGGTCGAGCAGTTGATGGGCAAACGCTTCAACACCGGCAACACCGGCCGGGTGCTGGCCCGGGGCCTCGACCATGACGTGCGGCTGTCGTCGGGACCGCGCGAGGCGGCCGGCGGCCAGCCCGTGTTCCGCATGGGCGCCGTGCGGCTGGTGCGCAACTATCCGCTCGTGATCAACGCCACCATCACGGAGGAGTTGCTGCTGGCCGGCTACTGGCGCAACTTGCGCCTGCTGGGCGGCATCGCGCTGGCCAGTCTGGCGGCGCTGTCGATGGCGTTCCGGATGATGGGCCAGTTGCTCAAGCGCCGCGAGCGCGACGCCGAGCAGGCGCGGGCCCTGATGCGCATGGCCGACGCGGCCAGCGAGGCCAAGTCGCGCTTCCTAGCCATGATGAGCCACGAGATCCGCACCCCGATGAACGCCATCGTCGGCATGTCGGAACTGATGCTGGGGACCCAGCTCGACGCCACCCAGCGCGGCTACGCCCGCAATGTGCACAGCGGCGTGCTGGAGCTGATGCAGATCATCAACGAGGTGCTCGATTTCTCCAAGATCGAATCGGGCCGCATGGAGCTGGTGCAGGGCTTGTTCGACCCGGCCGAACCCGTGCGCCAGGTGGCGGCCCTGCACCGCGCCAGCGCCGACGCCAAGGGCCTGCGGCTGGCGGTGCGGATTGGCAATTGCCCGCGCAAGGTGTATGGCGACGCGGCCCGGCTGCGCCAGGTGCTGGGCAACCTGGTCAGCAACGCCATCAAATTCACGCCGGCGGGGAGCGTGGAGATCGCGCTCGAGGCCCGGCCCGAAGCGGGGCGGGGCGGCAACTGGCGCCTGTGCTACACGGTGCGCGACAGCGGCATCGGCATGGACGCGCAGGCCCAGCATCGGCTGTTCGAGCCGTTCATCCAGGCCGACAGCACCATCAGCCGCCAGTACGGCGGCACGGGCCTGGGGCTGGCGATCTGCCGGCGGCTGGTGCGGCTGATGGGCGGCCACATCGAGTGCAGCAGCGCGCCCGGCGAGGGTTCCGTGTTCCGGGTCGAGCTGCCGTGCCGCCTGCACGCGCCGGCCGGCGCCGTGGCGGGGGTTTCTCCACATCTGACGCTGCCGACGATGAGAATTGCGTGTAGATCTCGGTGGT
>NZ_JBXANP010000018.1:0-111163 GCF_058801745.1 Rugamonas sp. GW822-FHT03B10
GCTCTCTCCAAGACTTGGGTGCTTAGTCTTGGACAAACGTTCCCAGGGGAAGTTCAACACTTAATGGGGACATAGCCAAAAAAAAAGCCCGCTACGGGAGCGGGCTGAATCTATTTCCTTGGAGGAGAATAGAGGAGACAGGTGAATGATGCTGCATTGCGCAAACTTAATCCAATTTAAGTTTGTGATGAGAGAAATTTCCCAAACGCATAACTCCTGACCGCCTGGCAAAATTTAAACCGGGGTCAGGTCATGCCGGCGCGCAATTTGCGCGATGGCATGACCTGACCCCGGTTTTGGGTTACTTGTTGGCTTCCATGGCGTAGGGCAGCACGCGCGATGCCATGCGGGTGTCCGTCTTCAGCAATCCGACCTCGTCGGCCAGGATGTGCACGGCCTCGTTCAGCAACACGTCCTTGGCCGCCTTGGCCGCCTTTTCCGCGTCCAGCTCGGCCGACAAGGCCCGTTCGTCCGCCTGCAGGCCGTCATCCGTGCGCAGCGCGCCCTTCACGGCCGCCACCTTGGCCCCGGCCTTGCCGCCGGCCTGCTTGACCAACGCCTGTTGCCTCAGCAGTTCCTTGGGATCGGGCACCAGCACCGGGTCGTCGCCACCGGGCACGGCCGCCACCGCCAGCCGCGATTCGCGCAGCTTGGCGCGCGCTTCCTGGGCGTCACGCTCCTTGCGGCGCACGGTCTCGTTGAGCGAGATCAGGTTGTCCTTGCGCTGCTTTTTGACCAGGTTGATGTCTTCCTGCAGGTACTGGAAGTCCTTGTCCTTGGCCACGCGCGCCTCGTGCTTCTTGTCCAGCAGCGGCACGATCTCCTTCAGCTCGCCAGCCGGGATGTAGGTGGCCGGACGGATCGACGTCCACGGCAAGGCGTTGTCGTAGCTCGATTCGCCGAAACTGTCGGAGTCGGCCATCACGGGCAGCTTGATGTCGGGCGTGACACCGCGCAGCTGGGTGGTGCCACCGTTGATGCGGAAGAACTGCGCCACCGTCATCTTCAATTCGCCCAGCCGGGCCTTGTCGCCCTGGGCGAAGCGGTCCAGGTTGATCAGCTGCTGCACCGTGCCCTTGCCGAAGCTCGGTTCGCCGATGATGATGCCACGGCCGTAATCCTGGATGGCGGCGGCGAAGATCTCGGACGCCGAGGCCGAGCCACGGTTGATCAGCACGCCCACCGGGCCATCCCAGGCCAGGCCGGGATTGGTGTCGCTCTCGACCTCGATGCGGCCTTCGGCGTTGCGCTGCTGCACCACGGGGCCACGGTCGATGAACAGGCCGGTCAGCTCCACCGCCTCGTTCAGCGAGCCGCCGCCATTGCCGCGCAGGTCGATCAGCACGTTGTCCACCTTATCCTTCTTCAGCTCGCCCAACAGGCGGGCCACATCGCGCGTGGCGCTCTTGAAGTTGGGGTCGCCCTTGCGGCGCGCCTCGAAGTCCTGGTAGAACGTGGGCAGCGAAATCACGCCCACGCGGCGCTTGGCCGTGCCGTCACGCACTTCGAGGATCGATTTCTTGGCCGACTGCTCCTCCATGCTGATCTTCTTGCGCACCAGCGACAGCGACACGTGCTTGCCGTCCGGTCCGGCGTCGGCCGGCAGCACGTCGAGCCGCACGGTGGAATCCTTGGGACCACGGATCAGGGCCACCACGTCGTCGATGCGCCAGCCCAGCACGTCCGTCATGGGCGAGTTCTCGTCCTTGGCCACGGCCAGGATGCGGTCGCCGACCTTGATCTTGCCCGACAGCCCGGCCGGGCTGCCCGGCACCACCTCGCGCACCACCGTGTATTCGTCGCGCGTCTGCAGCACGCAGCCGATGCCCTCCAGCGACAGGCGCATGGCGATGTCGAAGTTCTCCGACGCGCGCGGGCCCAGGTAGTTGGTGTGCGGCTCGATCGACATGGCGTAGGCGTTCATGAAGATCTGGAACACGTCTTCATTGTTGAGCTTGCGCGAGCGGCTCAGGTAGTTCTCGTAGCGCTTGTCGAGCGTCTCGCGGATCGCCTTGTCGTCCTTGCCGGCCAGTTTCAGGCGCAGCCAGTCGTTCTTCACACGCTTGCGCCACAGTTCCTTGATCTCGGCGTCCGTCTTGACCCAGTCCGCCTTCTCGCGGTCGTACTGGTAGCTTTCATCGACGCTGAAATCGAATTTGGTCTTGAGCAATTCACGGGCGTAATTGATGCGCTCGTTGAAACGTTGCTGGTACAGGTTGTAGATGGCGAACGGCACGCTCAGGTTCTCGCCGTTGATGGCGTCGTCGAGCCGGGTGCGCGAACCGGCGAACTGGTCCAGGTCGGGCTGCGTGAAGAACAGCTTCTCCCCGTCCAGCGACTTGAAATAACGGTCGAAGATCTTTTCCGACATGGCGTCGTCGAGCGGGACGGCCTTGTAGTGGTAGCGCGACAGCACGCGCGAAGCCCACAACGCCGCCTGCGTCTGCTGCGGCAGGGGTTTCAGCTGGGCGTCGCCCATTTTCTCCGTCTGCGCCGACACGGCGCTCAGCGATACGGACATGGCCAGCGCGACCAACAACATGTGCTTCTTCATCGGCTTACTCCGAACTTTGATGTGTGCATGAAACTGCGCACGGGACTACCGGCGCATGGAACGACGGGGTTGCGGCATTTTTTTCCGCTTCAATTCTACAGGATAGCATCTGCCGCACGACTCGTCGCCGCACAGTTTCCGCGCCAAGGCTTAAGCTTAACTGAAGACGACGCCCCTTGGCGCGCCGCATTATCCCCATGCCTGGGCCCACTGGCGCCATGCCAGCCACAGCGCGGCCGTGATCAGCAGGTAGGGCCAGGAGCGCAGGGCGATCTTCCAGTCCACTTTCGAGGGCCAGCAAGCGAGGAATTGGGGCGCGACCGCGAACGCCAGCGCCAGGTCCAGCCACTGGAAATGCCAGCCGGGCCGCGTGCGCCAGGCCGCCACCAGCACCGGCAGCAGCACCACCAGGAACGGCGCCAGCGCGGCCGGCGCGGCGTTGTACCAGCGCACGCGCGTCAGCAGCACGGAACCGAGCTCCCAGCCCTGCCCCACCCGGCGCGGGATGATGGTGAACGAGCCGGGCCGGGCGCCCGTCAACAGGCCGATGCTGAAATGGGCCAGCTCATGACAGGCCGTGCCGGCCGCCGTGAACACGAAAAAGACCGGATGGCGGGCCGACAACGAGCGGATCAGCAGCGCCAGCAGCACCGACGGGGCCAGATACAGCAGCATGTCGCCATGGCGGCACAGCCAGGCCGGCGCCAGCGCGCCGCAGCTGAGCAGGCTAGCCATGGCGGACTCCGATGGTGCTCATCGCGCAATGTCCACGCTTAATGTCCACGCTGAATGTCCACGCTGAATGTCCACGCTGGATCTCAACACCTATTCGGCGTAGAAACAGCGGCCGCAAGCCTGGCGGTAACTTTCATTGCCGCCGATACTGATCTGCTCGCCCTCCTTGATGCGCTTGCCATGCTCATCGACGCGGATGTTCATCGTCGCCTTCTTGCCGCAAGTGCAGATGTTCTTCAGTTCTTCGATATCGTCGGCCAGGGCCAGCAGGTAGGCCGAGCCGGGGAACGGCTCACCCAGGAAATCCGTGCGCAAGCCATAGCAGATCACGGGCACGCCGCGGGTCTGGGCCAGCTGGTGCAGTTGCCGCACCTGGCGCGGCGACAGGAACTGCGATTCGTCGATCAGCAGGCAGGCCACCTTGGGAATGCCGGCCAGGAAGTCCGTGTCCGCCGTGAACACCTCCACCTCGCGCTGGGGGCCCAGACGCGACGTGACCCGGCCCACGCCATAGCGGTCGTCGATGGCCGCCGTGTAGAGCCGCACCTGCTGCCCCTGTTCCTCGTAGTTATGCGCCACTTGCAACATTGCCGTGGATTTGCCCGCGTTCATCGCGGAGTACCGGAAATAAAGTTTTGCCACTGCTGCCTTTGCCTCTGCCTTTGCCCATGTTCTTGCGCCTTGCCGGCTGGCCGATTATAAACCGCCGTCCGCCAAAAAAGCGCATACTTGTCGCACTGGCACCGCGTCCAGCGCGGCCAGCTCGCATCAACCAATCCGGGATTGGGAGCGTCCATGCAAACACCCGCCCTGTTCAGTCTGATCGGCAACACGCCGCTGGTGCAGATCACCCGGCTCGACACCGGACCCTGCCAGCTGTTCCTCAAGCTGGAATCGCAGAACCCCGGCGGCTCGATCAAGGACCGCATCGGCCTGGCCATGGTGCAGGAGGCCGAGGCGGACGGCCGGTTGCGCCCCGGCGGCACCATCGTCGAGGCCACCGCCGGCAACACGGGCCTGGGCCTGGCGCTCGTGGGCCGGCTCAAAGGCTACCGCGTGCTGCTGGTGGTGCCCGACAAGATGTCGCCGGAGAAGGTGCTGCACCTGAAGGCGCTGGGCGCCGAGGTGCGCACCACCCGCTCCGACGTGGCCAAGGGCCACCCCGACTATTACCAGGACTACGCGGCCCGGCTGGCCGGCGAGCTGCCCGGCGCCTGGTTCGCCGACCAGTTCAACAACCCGGCCAACCCGCGCGCGCACGAGACCACCACCGGCCCGGAAATCTGGGACCAGACGGGCCACGATGTGGACGCCATCGTCGTCGGCGTCGGCTCCTCGGGCACGTTGACGGGGCTCACGCGCTACTTCCGGCGCGTGCACCCGCAACTGGAATTCGTGCTGGCCGACCCCAAGGGCTCCATCCTGGCCGACTACGTGCGCACCGGCCGCGCCAGCGACACCAGCGGCTCGTGGGCGGTGGAAGGCATCGGCGAGGACTTCGTGCCCGCCATCGCCGACCTGAGCGCCGTGCGGCTGGCCTACACCATCGACGACCAGGAAAGCTTCGCCAGCGCGCGCGCCCTGCTGCGGGCCGAGGGCATCCTGGGCGGCTCGTCCACCGGCACGCTGTTCGCCGCCGCGCTGCGCTACTGCCGCGCCCAGAGCAAGCCCAGACGCGTGGTCAGCTTCGTGTGCGACACCGGCACGCGCTACCTGTCCAAGCTGTACAACGACGGCTGGATGCACGACCAGGGCTTGCTGCCGCGCGTGCCCACCAACGACCTGCGCGACCTGATCGGCCGGCGATACGACGAGGACGAGGTGGTCAGCGTGGCGCCCACCGACAGCCTGCTGGTGGCCTTCAACCGCATGCGCAGCGCCGACCTGGCGCAACTGCCCGTGATCGACGGGGGCCGCCTGGTGGGCATCATCGACGAATCGGACCTGCTGCTGAAGGTGGACGACGACCCCGCGCACTTCGCCGCCCCCGTGGGCGAGACCATGAGCGCGCGCGTGGAGACGCTGTCGCCCACGGCCGGCCTGCACGCGGTGCGCGCCACGCTGGACCGGGGACTGACGGCCGTGGTGGCCGACGGCGGCGTGTTCTACGGCCTGATCACCCGCTTCGACCTGCTCAACCACCTGCGCAGGAAGCTGTCATGAGCGGGCCCGATAACTCGCGGCCGCCAGCGCTGGCCACGCGCGTGATCCACGCCGGGCAGGCTCCCGACCCGTCCACGGGCGCCATCATGCCGCCCATTTACGCCACCTCCACCTACGTGCAGGACAGCCCCGGCGTGCACAAGGGGCTCGACTATGGCCGCTCGCACAACCCCACGCGCTGGGCGCTGGAGCGCTGCGTGGCCGACCTCGAGGGCGGCGCGCAGGGCTACGCCTTCGCCTCCGGCCTGGCCGCCATCTCCACCGTGCTGGAACTGGCCGACGCCGGCGCCCACATCGTGGCCGGCGACGACATGTACGGCGGCACCTACCGCCTGTTCGAACAGGTGCGCCGGCGCAGCGCCGGCCACCAGTTCAGCTACGTGGACCTGACCCGGCCCGACTGCCTGCTGGCCGCGCTGCGCCCGGAGACGCGCATGGTGTGGGTGGAGACGCCGACCAATCCCATGCTCAAGCTGGCCGACTTGCAGACCGTGGCCGAAATCTGCCGCGTGCGCGGCATCATCGCCGTGGCCGACAACACCTTCGCCAGCCCCATGGTGCAGCGGCCGCTGGAATTCGGCTTCGACATCGTGGTCCACTCGACCACCAAGTACCTGAACGGGCATTCCGACATCATCGGCGGCATGGCCGTGGTGGCGGGCGAGGCGCACCAGCACGCGTGGCGCGAACAACTGACCTTCCTGCAGAACGCGGTGGGCGCCATCGCCGGCCCGTTCGACAGCTTCCTGGCGCTGCGCGGCGTGAAGACGCTGGCGCTGCGCATGGAACGCCACTGCGCCAGCGCGCTGGAACTGGCGCAGTGGCTGGAAGCGCAGCCGGAGGTGCGGCGCGTGTACTACCCCGGCCTGGCGTCGCACCCGCAGCACGAACTGGCGCAGCGCCAGATGGCCGGCTTTGGCGGCATCATCTCGATCGACCTGAAGACGGATATGGCCGGGGCGCGGCGCTTCCTCGAAAGCTGCCGCCTGTTCGCGCTGGCCGAGAGCCTGGGCGGCGTGGAGAGCCTGATCGAACACCCGGCCCTGATGACCCACGCCACCATCCCGCTGGCGCAGCGCGCGGCGCTGGGCATCAGCGACAGCCTGATACGGCTGTCGGTGGGGATCGAGGATGTGGACGACTTGCGGCGCGACCTGCGCACCGCGCTCGACGCGATCTGATTGGCGGCACCTAATTGCGCAATTACGATCTGGCCTGGCAGACGTCGACCCAGTCGCCGGCCGTGATGTCGGCCATCTGCTGCGGCGACATGCGCACGGCCGTGTGCACGCCGCCGGCGGCCGGCATCACTTCGTCGTACGTGCGCAGCGACGTGTCGAGATACACGGGCAGCGGCTGCGCCAGCCCGAACGGACACACCCCGCCGACCGGATGGCCGGTCAGCGCCACCACCTCCTCGGCCGGCAGCATCTTGCCCTTGCCCAGCGCGTCCTTGAACTTCTTGTTGTCGATGCGCGCGTCGCCGGCCGCCACCAGCACGATGGCGCGGCCGTCGCCGAGCCGGAACGCCAGCGTCTTGGCGATGCGGCCCGGCTCCACGCCGTGCGCCTCGGCCGCCAGCGCCACGGTGGCCGTGCTCACTTCCAGTTCGATGATGGGTATATCCAGCTGGCGGGCCGCGAAAAAGGCCCGTACCGATTCCAAACTCATTAGCTGTTCCTTATGGCCACCTCCGTCGTCCCCGCGCAGGCGGGAACGACGGAATTTGGGGTTAACTTATGTTCTTATGATATTACTGGCCCGGATGGTAGCGCCGTTCCAGGTTCTTCTCCACGTCTTCGCGGTAGAACAGCACGTCCTTGAATTCGCCGCGCGCGTACATGGCCGCCTGGTCGTTGAAGTGCGGCGAGGCCGGGTCGCCGCTTTCGCCGCCGGCCAGGATGCTGCGCGCCTTGATGCGCGGACCGAACTCCACGGCCGCCACGAAGCTGTTGCCACGCTCGCCGTAGATGCGCCGGGTGTTGGCCTTGGACGTCATCCCGAACGCGGCCAGCGAACCCCAGTTGGCCGACGCGAACGCCACCGGCAGACTCGGTTTGCTGTCGTCGAACGGCTGCACGATGTCGCCCGTCAGGCGCTGGAAGCGGTTGATCTCGCCCCACGGCGTCTGCCAGCGGCCGAAGTCGGCGGCCAGCTTGTCGGAGGCGCGCGCCAGCGCCGTCAGCCGGTCCATCGGCGTGATGGCGTTGGCGACGTAGTCGAGCACCAGCACCTCGCGCGCGTGCGCGGCCGGACCGAACGTGTCGGCCAGGTTCTGGGCCCAGAAGATCGCCAGCGAGGTGGGCACGGAATCGAGCCCGAAGCGCATGTCCCAGCCGCGCAAGGCCGCGATCTGCGGCGCCAGCCTGGCCTTCAGCGGCACCTCGGCCGGCAGGCTGTCGTAGTCCTGGAACAGCTTGGGCAGCAATGGCTCGAAGGCCGTCAACTGGCTGTCGTAGGCCTTCGCGATCAGGCCGTCGATGGTGAGGTCCTTGGCGTCCTTGAGCACGCGCACGGCATGGATGCCGCGCGCATTCTCGGGATTGACCGACATGTAGGCCGGGTAATCGCGCTGGCGCGGGCTGTAGGCGCCGGCCGCCGTGAACGGCCAGTTGTTGGTGTTCTGGATCCAGCCGTTCTTCGGGTTGAACAGCGTGATGGTGTCCTTGACCTCGTGCAGGCCTTTCCACTCGGTGGCCGGGTCGCTGCCATCGACCGGGTGGGTGAAGTCGAAGCGGGTGTCGCGCACGGGGATGAAATTGCCGTGGAAGTAGGCGATATTGCCGTCCGCGTCCGCATACACGGTGTTGTTGGACGAGTTGGTCCGCAACCGCATCACCTTGTAGAAGGCGGCGTAGTCGCGCGCCTTGGTGCGGCTGAACGATTGCGTGAGCGCGCGCATCGGATCGTTCATCAGGCGCACGGCCACCCACTTGCCGCCGGCCTCGCGCACGATGGGGCCGTGGTGGCTGTAATAGACGGTGACGACCTTCTTCGCCATGCCGTCCGCCGTCTTGTACGGCAGCGTGATGTCGACCGCCTTCAATGGCCGCAGCTCCTTGCCGTACTTGTAGAAATAGCGGCCATCCTTTTCCGTCACCGTCTCCAGGTATTCGTCGATCACGTCGCCGCCGCCGGACGTGTGCATCCAGCCCAGCCGGTCGTTGAAGCCCTGGTAGACGAAGAACTGGCCCCACGTCACGGCGCCGTAGGCGTTCAGGCCTTCATCGCTGCTCACGTGCACTTCGGGCCGGAAGTAGAACGAGGTGTGGGGATTGATCAGCAACAGCGCATGGCCGTCGCGGGTCAGACGCGGCGCGATGGCGAAGCCGTTCGAGCCGGCCGGTTCCTGATCGAGGTCGCTGCCCGCGTAGGCCAGCGGCACGTCGGCGCGCTTGCCGTAGAACCGTTCCAGCTGCGTCAGGTCCACGTCCTCGATGTCGCCGCCGATGCTGCCCTCGCTGAAACTGAGCGCCATCCACGGCTCGAAGCGCGTCAGCAACAGCGGCCGCACCTGCGGGTGGGTGTACAGGTAGTAGTTCAGGCCATCGGCCCAGGCGTTCATCAGCTTCTTCAGCCATGCCGGGCTGGCCGCGTACTGGCCCTTCAACTGGGCCGGGTTGATGAACAGCTTCATGCGCAGGTCGCGGTACAGTTCCGCCTCGCCGCGCACCTCGGCCAAGCGCCCCATGGCGTTGATGAAGTTGAGCTCGACCCGGTTGAAATCGTCCTCGGCCTGGGCGTACATCATGCCGAACACGGCGTCGGCGTCGGTCTTGCCGTAGATGTGCGGGATGCCCCACTTGTCGCGCAGGATATCGACGCGGCGCGCCGTGCCCTGCCAGCGCGCAGTGTCGGCCGGGGACACGGTGGCCATGGCGGCGGCGGGCGGCGCGGCCAGCGCGGCGCCGACCGGCATGGCGCACAACATGGCGAACAGGGCATGGCGTTTCAGCATGGGCAAGCCTCCACAGGGCGGTTGGACTGGTTCAGGACGCGTCGATCAACGCCGCGATGCGTTCCTGCAGCGCCGCGTTCTCGGCCTTCAGGGCCGCGTTGCGCTGTTTGAGGGTGGCGATTTCGGCGCGTAGCTGCTCGACTTCCGACAGCGGTTCCTCGCCCTCCTTCGCCTCTTTGGGCGGGCGCATGGCCGCGCGCAGTTCGCGCACCTCCTTGGCGGCCTGCTGCAACTGCTTCTTGCCGCCGGCCACGGCGGCCACCTGCGCCGCTTCCGGCAGCGAGGCCACGGTGGCGGCGGCGTTGATGGAGATGGTGCCGGAGCGGACCGCCTCCACCAGTTCCGGCGTGGCCGTCTTCTGGATCTTTTCGATCTGGCTGATGGTGTTGCTGCTCAGACGCGCGGCGCGCGCGATGTCCTCGCGCGAGGCCAGCGGCATGGCGGCCGGTTTGGCTGCCTTGGCGGGCGCGTCGTCCGTCTCTGGCGGCGCGATGGCCGCGTCCTCGGCGGCCGCCAAGGCCGCCAGCTCGGCCGCACGCTCGGCCATGATCTCCTTCTTGCGCAGGGCCAGCACGCCGCGCTGGAAATCCGACACGCTGCGCCGGCCCAGGTGGTTGTCGATCATCCACAGCTTGACGTCGTCCAGGCTCTTGAAGCTGGTGTTCTCGGTGACCTTGAACGGCACGCCGTGCTGCTGGCAGATTTGATAACGGTTGTGGCCATCCACGAGCACGTCGCCCCACAGCACGAGCGCGTCGCGGCAACCTTCGACCAGGATGCTGCGCTCGAGCGCCGCATATTCCGCCTCGGTCAACGGATCGATGTAACTACGCAGTACATCGTTGATTTTAATTTGCATGTTCCATCCTTGAATTGCTGGCACGGCCATGGCCGTCCCGCATGCTACACCATCCGGGTGGCGCCTGCCAAAGCGGCGCCGGCCCGCCATATGGATGGCGGGCCGGGCGAATTCAAGGTGACAAACCGCAAACCAGGGTCAGACCCCTCGGGGTCAGACCCTGGTTCCGCGGCGGTTACAGCATGCGCGCCAGCAGCGCCTTGTCGTAGCGCGCGTCGAGCGCGATGCGCACGCGGTGGCCGCTGCCGGGTGCCGCCTCCATCGGGGCGCCGTCCAGCGACTGGATCTGCTCCACGCGCACCAGCGTGTTGCCGCCCGGGTGCAGCACTTCGAGCTCGTCGCCGACGGCGAAGCGGTTCTTGACGTCCACCTCGGCCCAGCCGTCGCGCACGCCCTGCACGTCGCCCACGTACTGGCTGCGGTGCAGTTCGGACGCGCCGGCCATGTAGTTCTGGTGGTCCTGCGTGTGGTGGCGCTGGTAGAAGCCGTCCGTGTAGCCACGGTTGGCCAGGCCCTGCAACTGGCCCAGCAAGTCCATGTTGAACGGCCGGCCGGCCACGGCGTCGTCGATGGCGGTGCGGTACACCTGGGCCGTGCGGGCCGCGTAGTACAGCGACTTGGTGCGCCCTTCGATCTTGAGCGAATCGACGCCGATCTTGACCAGCCGCTCCACGTGCTCGACGGCCCGCAGATCCTTGGAGTTCATGATGTAGGTGCCGTGTTCATCCTCGATGATCGGCATCAACTGGCCGGGGCGCTCGGCCTCCTCGATCATGTACGGCCGGTCGGCCAGCGGGTGGCGTTCCATGTCGCCCATGGACGAGAACGAGGAGTTGGCTTCCTCCAGCGCCTGCCGGTAATTGAGGCTGATGCTCTCGACGGGGATGCGGGCCAGGTCGCCGCTGGCGTCCTCGGCCGCGTTCATCACCTTGTAATCCCAGCGGCAGGAATTGGTGCACGTGCCCTGGTTGGGGTCGCGATGGTTGAAATAGCCCGACAGCAGGCAGCGGCCCGAGTAGGCGATGCACAGCGCGCCGTGCACGAACACTTCCAGCTCCATGTCCGGGCAGCGCTGGCGGATCTCCTCGATCTCGTCGAGCGACAGTTCGCGCGACAGGATCACGCGCGTCAGGCCCATGCGCTGCCAGAACTTGACGTCGGCCCAGTTGACGGCGTTGGCCTGCACCGACAGGTGGATCGGCACCTCGGGCCACTGGTCGCGCACCATCATGATCAGGCCGGGGTCGGCCATGATCAGCGCGTCGGGCTTCATGGCGATCACCGGCTCCATGTCGCGCAGATAGGTCTTGAGCTTGGCGTTGTGGGCGAAGATATTGCTGGCGACGAAGAACTGCTTGCCGCGCGCGTGGGCCTGCTCGATGCCCAGCGCCAGCACTTCCTGGCGCGAGAATTCGTTGTTGCGCACCCGCAGGCTGTAGCGCGGCGCGCCCGCGTACACGGCGTCGGCGCCGAAGTCGAAGGCGGCGTGCATCTTGGCCAGCGAACCGGCGGGCAGGAGGAGTTCTGGAGCGCGAAGCATAGTGGCTTTCAAAAACGGAAAAAACCGAGCATTCTATGCGCGCCGCGCGCGCCGTGGCCGGCGCAATGCACGCATCTTGATATCGCGCAAAGTGTGGTATTTAATGCAATAATGGAGCATGGCGCGCCGCCGTCGGCGCCGGATCGGGGTCGCTGATCGCGTAACGCTGCAGCAGGCGCGCATAGTCGCCCGACTGTTTCATCTGCACCAGCGCCGCGTCGAGCTGATGCGCGATCTCATGGGCACCCGGCAGTCTGGCCGAGAACCCGACCACCAGCGGCAGGTAGTGCTCCAGGCAACCGCTCTGGCGCACCGCATGCTTCTCGCCCAGTTGGGCCAGCAAGTGCTGCATCACCGTCTCATGCTCGAGCACGACGTCGTAGCGGCCGTACAGCAGCTTGCGGATGTTCTTCACGCCCGCGTCTTCGCCGTAATTGAACTCGACCAGACTATGATTGTGCCGTTCCCTGGCCAGATAGGCATCCATGGGGCCGTCGTCGTAGCCGTAATCGGCGATCACGCCCAGCTGTTGCCGGGCCAGCGAGGTCTGGCCCTGGTAATGCCAGGAACTCACGCTGCGCGTGTAGAAACAGGCGCGCGACCGGATCAGCGGCGCGGTCATGACGAGCCGCCTGTCGATTGCTGGCGCGTACAGCCCGTCGATCTGCCCGCCCAGCACGAGGGCGAGGGCGCGGTTGAGCGGCATCAGCAGCGGCGTCACCGGCAGACCGGCCAATTCCAGCGCCCTGGCGGTGGCATCGACCAGGAAGCCGGAGGTGATGGCGCGACCGTCGCTGCCCACGCAAATGTAGGGACACCAGTCGTCGGACGCGATGCGCAGCGGCGCGGCGGCGCGGGCCGGCCCCATGAACACCAGCGCCAGCGCACCAGCCGCCATCCACATCCAGGACCGCATCCGCCCTCCTCCCGGCGCCATGGCCGTTCTTCCGGCACCTGCGGTTTATCATGCCATCGGCCACCGGCGCCCGCAAGCGGCGGCCAGTGCTGTCCACAAATCGCCACGCCGGCGTTTCCACAATGCTACTATTGGTGGTATCACCATGCCGCCGCGGAGATTCCATGAGCAAGACCTTGCGCCGTTCCCAGACCTGGTTCCAGCGCGCCTTGTGGCTGGTCGCTTTCGTGTTCGCCTGGTTCCTGATCGGCCTCGGTGGCAAGCTGGTCGACAACCTTGGCGGCGCCGAGCCCATCCCTACGCTGGA
The DNA here is from genome assembly GCF_058801745.1 of Rugamonas sp. GW822-FHT03B10. Taxonomy (NCBI): domain Bacteria; kingdom Pseudomonadati; phylum Pseudomonadota; class Betaproteobacteria; order Burkholderiales; family Oxalobacteraceae; genus Rugamonas; species Rugamonas sp. GW822-FHT03B10. Next base: position 13,033 of record NZ_JBXANP010000018.1, read on the forward strand.
ACAGCTGATCGACGCCGGCCAGGCGGCGCAGGTGCGCGCCGACCAGGAGCGCGCCGACAAGGTGATCGCCACGGCCAACGACGCGCTGGCCCAGGCCCGCCAGCAGCACCAGGTGGCGCAAGCGAACACGCACGCGGCGGCCGAGACGTTCCAGAACTGGCTGGCCACGCGCCGCGCCACGGCCCGCCCGGATCAGGATCCCGACCTGGTCGCGCGCACGCGCGAACTCGATCGGTTGAAGGCGGCCGAGCGGCAGGCCCTGGCCGCCGTGCAGCAGCAACAGCAGGTATTGCTGGATGCGCAACAGCAACGCCAGCACGCCGACCTGCGGCGCCAGGCACTCGAAAAACCGGCGCACGATGCGCTGGAACGGGCCATGCAGCGGCGCGAGCTGCACATCTTCCTGTACCGCCTGATGCTGACGGCGCCGCTGCTGGCCGTGGCCGGCTGGCTGTACGCGAAACAGCGCAAGAGCGCCTACTGGCCGTTCGTGTGGGGCTTCATCATCTTCGCCGGCTTCGCCTTCTTCGTCGAGCTGGTGCCCTACCTGCCCAGCTACGGCGGCTATGTGCGCTATCTGGTCGGCATTGTGCTGACGGTCATGATCGGACGCCAGGCCATCGTCGGCCTGCAACGCTACCTGGCCCGCCAGCAGCAACAGGAAGCGCTGCCCGAAGACGAACGCCGCGCCACGCTCAATTACGAGCTGGCGCTGAAGCGGCTCGGCCATGGCCTGTGCCCCGGCTGCGAGCGCAGCGTGGACTTGAAGGACACGACGCTCGACTACTGCCCCCATTGCGGCATCGGCCTGTTCGACCATTGCGGCCGCTGCAAGGTGCGCAAGAACGCCTTCCTCAACTTCTGCCAGCTGTGCGGCACGCCGGCCCGGCCCCACGGCACGGGCGGCCAGGGCCAGCCCCACGCCTGATCATTGCATCAAGCAAGTAAGTGTCGTTTTAATGATGCAAATATGACGGGTTTGACAAGGCACAGTAAACTTTTTGAATCACAACATAGTAAAATGACACCCTCGCGCAACGCGTATCCGCCAACGAGGCCATCATGGACAATGCACACCCTCCCCGCAGCAACACTGAAATGGCCAGCATCGTGGACCAGGCCATCGCGCTCGACGCGCGCATGGGCGCGGCCAATGCCTGGGTATTCATGGAATCGGCGCAGGTGCCGCTGCCGGTGGTGAAACGCGTGCTCGGCATGCCGGCCCAGCGGCGCAGCGCCGGCCGCGCCAACTGACAGGTCGCCGCGCATCGGCCACGGCCAGGCGCCACCGGCGCGCCTTGGGCCGGCAACGACAAGTCACTGCCGCGCCGTCGGCTGCTGGTCGTAGATGCGCGACGTCGGCATGCCGGGCGCCGTGCGGCCCCAGAAATACGCCAACGTCATCAGGAACACCAGCAACGCCAATCCCTGCGTGTAGACGAGCGGGAAATGGCGCGTCTCCAGTCCGTGCACGCGGGTAAAAATCTCATGGATCAGGGCCGCCGTCAGCTGATAGTAGCTGAACAACATGGCGCTCAGGTGGATGCGCAGCCAGTGGCGGCGCGGCGCCTGCATGCAAGCACAATAGAACGCCAGCGCCAGACACCCCAGTGAAACGAGGGCAAACACGTGGAACAAGTGGAAGGCGCCCAGCTTGTGGATGCCCAGCGCGCTGAGATTGGCGAGCGCCGCCGCGTACAGGTACTGGCGTCCGGCCCGCTTGTGCGCCCGCTCGCCCTTGGGCTCGGACAGCACCAGCGCGCCGGCGCCCAATGCGTACAGGGACGCCAGCGTGTGCAGCCAGCCGATCGCGCTCAAGTGCAATGCCATACCGCCCGTCTCCCTCGCCGTGTCCCGCCACCGCAGTTCGCCCTTGCCGCCGGGCGCCGAATGTTTCAAGCAGATTAACGCCAGCCGCCGCTTCTGTATAGCATCGTCCGCCTCGCCACCCGCCGCTGGTGTTGCTTGCGAGATACAGCAAGCCGGGCCCGCGCCAGCGCCCCGCCAGCCGAGCCGTGCGCGTGTGTAACAGGCGTGTAACACCGCTGAGCAAGGCCGGAAAACTGGTATATATTTTTCCTGGCAAACATCACGTCGCCGTCGCGCAGTCCCGCTTTCCGTTCGATGAGGGCCAGCCATGCCAGCTTCCACGTCCACACCTCCCGCGCCGCCGGCGCCGGCCAGCGGCGGCGCCAGCGCCGCCGATGCGGCTACCGCCACCACTGCCACCATCGCCTTGACGGCGGCCACGCTGCTGTCGGCCTGCGGCGGCGCCAGCCCCGGCGCCGCCGACAGCGCCAGCCCGCGCGCCAGCGTGCTCGGCACCGTCACCCGCGCCGACGCCATCAGCGACGCCGAGGCGGCGCGCTTCCTGGCCCAGGCCGCCATGGGCTGCGAACGGACGCAGATCGCCAGCGTCCAGCAACTCGGCTATGAAGGCTGGCTGGCGGCGCAGTTCGCCCTGCCCGCCTCCGGCACCCGCTGGGACTGGCTGGTGGCCAAGGGCTACAACGCCAGCACCAACAAGAACTCGGAAGCGGGCTTCGACGCGGCCGCCTGGCGCAAGCTGATCGCCGCGCCCGACACGCTGCGCCAGCGCGTCACGCTGGCCCTGTCCGAGATCATCGTGGTCGCCATCGACGGCCTGGTCGGGCTGGGCTGGCGCGCGTTCTCGGCCGCCGCCTGGCTCGACCTGCTCGAAGCGCATGCGTTCGGCAATTACCGCGCGCTGCTGGGCGCCGTGTCCACCAGCGTGGCCATGGGCCAGTTCCTCACTTTCCGGGGCAACAGCAAGGCCAATCCCGCCACCGGCTCCCATCCGGACGAGAATTACGCGCGCGAGCTGATGCAGCTGTTCACCATCGGCCTGGTCCAACTGAACGGCGACGGCACGCCCAAACTGGCCGATGGCGCGCCCGTCTACACCTACGGGCCGGACGACGTGAGCGGCCTGGCCCGCATCTTCACCGGCTGGGACGTGGATCTGGCCGGCACCAGCACGGCCACGCCGGACTTCATCCGCCGCCCCATGCGCCAGTACCCGGCCCGCCACGAGAGCGGCGCCTCGACCTTCCTTGGCCACACGGTGCCGTCCGGCCTGAGCGGCGCCGACGCCCTGCAGGCCGCGCTCGACATCATCCACGCCCATCCCAACGTGGGTCCGTTCATCGGTCGCCAGCTGATCCAGCGCCTCGTCACCAGCAACCCCAGCCCGGCCTACGTGGCGCGGGTGGCCGCCGCCTTCAACGACGACGGCCAACACGTGCGCGGCAACCTGCGGGCCGTCCTCAAGGCCGTGCTGCTCGATCCCGAGGCGCGGGCCGGCATGTCCGGCGCCACCACGGCCGAAGGCAAGCTGCGCGAACCGATCCTGCGCCTCACCGGCTGGGCGCGCGGCTGCAAGGCCAGCTCGGCCACCGACAGCTGGGGCATCGGCAACACCAGCAACCCGGCCACCCGGCTTGGCCAGAGTCCGCTGCGCTCGCCCACCGTGTTCAACTTCTTCCGTCCCGGCTACGTGCCGCCCAACAGCGGCATCGCCGCCGCCGGGCTGGTGGCGCCGGAATTCCAGATCGCCAACGAGTCATCGGTGATCGGCTACCTCAATTTCATGCAGCGCGTGGTCGCCGTGGGCGTGGGCGACGTGCTGCCCGACTACAGCGCCTGGCTGCCGCTGGCCGACAACGCCGGCGCCCTGCTGGCCGAACTGAACACGGTGCTGGCCGCCGGCCAGATCGGCAGCGCCAGCCAGACCTTGATGCTCGGCGCGCTCAACGCCATGCCGTCCGGCAGCGACGCCCGGCGCCTGAACCGCGTGCGCACCGCCGTGCTGCTGGTGCTGGCCGCGCCCGAGTTCCTGGTGCTGAAATAAGGAGGCCGACATGACCCGCGATCACACGCTCAACGCCTCCCGGCGCGCCTTTCTGCAACGGGCCTCGGCCCTGTCCGTGGCCGGCGCCGCCACCCCGTGGCTGCTCAACCTGGCCGCCATGGCCGAGGCGGCCGCCGCCACGGCCAATGACTACAAGGCCATCGTCTGCGTCTTCCTGTACGGTGGCAATGACTACGGCAACACGCTGGTGCCGTATGACAGCGCCAACTACAACGCCTATTACAACCTGCGCCCCGGCCTCGCCTACAGCCGCGCCAGCCTCGATGGCACGGTGCTGGCGCCCGTGGCCGCGCCCGTCGACGCGGGCGGCTTCCAGCGCCAGTACGCGCTGGCGCCGGAACTGGCGCCGCTGCTGCCGCTATTCAACGCCGGCAAGCTGGGCGTGCTGCTCAACGTGGGCACGCTGGTGCAACCGACCACCAAGCTGCAATACACGAACAAAAGCGTGCCGCTGCCGCCCAAGCTGTTCTCGCACAACGACCAGCAATCGTTCTGGCAAGCGTCGGCGCCGGAAGGGGCCATGTCGGGCTGGGGCGGACGGATGGGGGACTTGTTCGTCTCGGGCAATGGCAATGCGACCTTCACCTGCGTCAACGTGTCGGGCAACGCCGTCTTCCTGTCGGGCAACACGGCGGTGCAATACCAGATCACGGCCGACGGCCCGGTGCCGCTCGGTGCCCTGCAAAAGCCGCTGTACGGTTCGGCGGCCGCCAGCAGCGCGCTGCAAGCGCTGATGACCCAGCCCGGCGTCCACCTGTTCGAGCAGGAGTACGCGCGCGTGACCCGCCGCGCGCTGGACGCGAACAGCGTGCTCAGCGCCGCGCTGGCCAGCGGCCCGGCCATCAGCACGCCCTTCCCCGCCAACAATGACCTGGGCAGCCAGTTGCACATGGTGGCCAGGATGATCGCCAGCGCCGGCGCGATCGGCGCACGGCGCCAGGTGTTCTTCGTCTCGCTGGGCGGCTTCGACAACCACGACGGCCTGAACACGGTCCACCCCGGCCTGCTGACCAGCGTGGCCGAAGCCATGGCCGCCTTCCACGCGGCCACGGTCGAACTGGGCGTGGCCGGCAACGTGACGGCGTTCACCGCATCCGACTTCGGCCGCACGCTGACGGTCAACAACGATGGCTCCGACCACGGCTGGGGCAGCATGCACTTCGTGCTCGGCGGCGCCGTCAACGGCCAGCGCTACTACGGGGTGCCGCCCGCCGTCGCCAGCGACGGGCCGGACGACGTGGGCCAGGGCCGATTGCTGCCCACCACCTCGGTCGACCAGTACGCGGCCACCCTGGGTAGCTGGATGGGCGTGGCCGACAGCGATTTGCTCGCCATGCTGCCCAACCTGAAGAATTACCTGCCATCGACCCGCAATCTGGGCTTTGTCTGAATCGCCAGCGCGCAAAACAAAACGCCCCGTGCGGGCGCAGGGGGCGTCTTGTGAAGCGTGGCGGTGACGGCGCTCGGCCGTCCGCCGGCACGGCTTATTGCTGCTTGCGGCGGCGGGCCATGAAACCGGCCAGACCCAGGCCGGCCAGCAGCATGGCGTAGGTTTCAGGTTCCGGCACCGCGCTCACCTGCTGGTCGCGGGCGAAGATGGTCAGGTTGGAGAAGCCCGGCACCTGGCCGCCGTTGTTGTACCAGTTGATCGCCCACGTGCCGCCATTGCCAAGCGGCGAGCTGGTCAGCACCTGATTGTCGAAGAGGAACGCGCCGCTGCGGTTGGCCGCGTGCAGGGCGAACACCAGGTCGACCGTGACCGGCTTGCTGACGGTGATCGTCCAGGTGCCCTTCTTGGCGCTGGCGCCTGGGGTCTCGGTGAAATTGATCTTGTAGTCGACGCCGCCGAACGTGGCGGACGAGGTCGCGGAGGCGACGCTGGAACCCGTCACCTTGCTCAGCAGCGACCAGCCGTTGCCGAAGTTGTCGGTGAAACCGCCAGTGTTACCGTTCGGACCTTGAGCTGGATTGACGGTGGCGATATCGCAACCATCGGCAATGTCGCCGCCCAGGGTGACGTCGTTACGGGACGCGGTATGCACGGAAACGCCGGTGCAAGCGAGGTTGATCGCCATCGCAGGCGCGCCAGCCGTGCACAGGCCGGCGAGGAGGAAGGTGCCAAGGAGTGCTTTTACTTTCATGGAGTTGCCCTTTTTATTGAGTGCCTTGCTTAAATCACCGGAAAACCAGATATCCGCACCAACGCGCTCCAATGTACCGAACGCGTCACGCAGCCGAGAATTCTTAATTCAGGTTAAGAGATTACCAGAACAGCAACGGATAGTAAATAACTGCAACATAAATAGCATTTTGATATCCAAGCCGTGCCGGCAGGGCGGCCGCAACAGAGACGGCGCGGTGCCGAACAGGCAGGGAAAACTGGTGATTTTGACTATGCCTGTGCTAGAATCTCGCCTCGCTGCCCGGATGGTGAAACTGGTAGACACTGGAGACTTAAAATCTCCCGCTCGTAAGGGCGTGCCGGTTCGATTCCGGCTCCGGGCACCAGCGAACAATTTGAGCAAGGCCAGAAAAAGCCATTAAACCAAGTAAAATCAACGGTTTAGTGGCTTTTTACTTTCTGCATAAACACGACAAAAGGCGACTAAAACCGATAAAAACGCCGATTCATTACGCCAGATTTACGCCATAATTACGCCATCAATGGAGATATGAATGGCAACATATAGAAAGCGATCCGGCGGCTGGCGAGCGGAGATTGCGGTAAAGGACGTGCGGGAGTCGAGGACGTTCAGCACGAAGGCGGAAGCGGTGGCGTGGGCGACGGAGCGCGAGACGGAGATCAGGCGCGGCGCGGGCCTGGGGATTGTACTTGGGAAGACCTGCGGCGATGCGTTCGACCGCTATCTAGAGGAAGTGTCACCGCACAAGCGCGGGCATCGGTGGGAGGTATTGAGGCTCAAGGCCGTTGGAGAGTCCGTCGTCAACGGGCGCGCCATCAAGGACGCGCCGCTTCAGGAAATGACGCCGGAGATACTTGGCGCGTGGCGGGATGCGCGAATGACGGGCGAGAACAAGGTATCCGGGGCGACGGTGAGCCGCGACCTGAATCTGCTGTCACACGTGTTCAGCACGGCGCGGAAGGAATGGAAGTGGATCGCGGCCAGCCCGACAACGGACGTTAGGCGGCCAAAGGCGGCGCAAGGGCGCGACAGGATTCCTACCGACGACGAGATCGAGCGACTGAGCAACGCGCTGGGCTTCGATGGCGGCGCCGTGACGAACAAGAGCCAGGCGGTAGCCGTGGCCTACCTGTTTGCGATCGAGACGGCAATGCGGGCCGGCGAGATATGCGGCTTGCTTCCAGAGTGGGTATCGGGTGCTGTGGCGCGCCTGCCGGCCTCGATCAACAAGAACGAGACGAAGCGGGACGTGCCGCTATCGAAGCGTGCGGTCGAACTGCTTGCGCTGCTGCCGAAGGTTGAAAGCGGGCCGCTGTTCGGGCTCACGACGGCCACGCTCGACGCCTTATTCCGCAAGGCGCGGGACCGGGCATGCATCGAGAACCTGACGTTCCACGACAGCCGGCATGCGGCCATCACGCGGCTGGCGAAGAAGTTGAACGTACTCGACTTGGCGCGGATGGTCGGGCACAAGGATTTGCGCATGTTGCAGATTTATTACAACGAGAGCGCGGAGGAAATGGCGGCGCGGCTGGATTGACGGACGCCCTACTTCTTTCCTGCCTGCGCCGGCCACGCCTCGATCAAGGTTTGCTTTTCGGAATTGAGTCGCTCAGCTTCTTCTGCCAGTCCTGCGCGTCTTGCTGCGCACTCTGCAAAAACGACCCCGTAGGCACTGGTGATCGAACGTAGGGCATCGGCGGAATAGCTGGACATGCTGCTGCTGATACCGGCAACTGTGTCCCGCAGCCCGACAGAAGCAGTAGCGTTGGAAGCAGCAAGGCTGCGGATAGTTTGCTCACGTTGATTCCCCTTGGTGATTGCGTCATCGCGCTGGGCGCGCAGTTCATTTTCGCGCAGGCGTGCGGCTTCCTTTGCCTCGGCCAGCTTCTGGGCATACTCGGCGCGTACCTCATTGCGGCCGATGTCTCGCTCATGCTCCAGAAACTCATGGACTCCGAAGCAGATGCCGGCTATGAGCGCCAGGGCTGCCATGAATTCGGCAACCCGGATATAGGCCAGCGGATTCATTTGTCGGCCAGCGCTTTGTTGGTCTTGAAGCGGAGCAGCACGTTGATGACGACGACCGAGATCACCGCATACTTGACTACCTCGGGCGTCAGGTACTGCTGCGCGAACGGGATGTTTTCCTTGATGGTGTCGCCCAGACCAAGCACCGCGCCGACGACGGCGTTAAACCAGATGGTCAGGGATTTCCATGCGTTTTTGATGTGGTTCATTTTGAGCCTTTCTTGCTGAAGATGGAGGAGATCAGGCCGAAGATCGCGGACAGGATGCTCGGTGGTTGCGTGTGGACTTCCGGCGCTGGTGGCGCCGCTGGTGCTGGTGCTGCGTCCGGCGCCGGATCGGCATCGTATTGCGCCATATCGTGCGAGCGCATGGTGGCGATCAGCTTGTCGGCATAGTCTGGATCGGTGGCGTAGCCGGCGGCGGCCACTGCGCGGGCCCATGCTTCGCCACCGGCCGCATTGAAGCAGGCGGCATAGCGCGGATTGGTCTTGAAGAACCGGGCCCGGTCGTCCATGCAGGCTTGCCAGTCTGGATACATGCGCCAGCGCGCCGGCTGCAGCACGTCTTTGCCGTCGACATGCTCGGTGCTAGCCATTTCCCACCATGGCCCGGTCCACGACTTGTCGGCCTTGATGTTGAACAGGTTGCGGGCGTTGGCCGCCGTCTTGCTGGTGCCCCAGCCAGATTCCAGCGCGGCCTGAGCCAGCGTGAAGCTGGCCGGGATGCCGGTGGTCTTGGCGCTGGCGCGCGCGGCCGGCGCCAGCATGGTAATGAAGTCGTCAGGTTTCATGTGGTCAGTCTCTTTTCCCTGTCCGCTTGCGCTCACGGCGCGCGCGCATTGGCTCGGAGTGGTAAAACTGGAATGCAATCCAGGCGATAGACGCGGCTGCAGCCATCGGCGGGAGTGCACTGGCAATCCATCCGGCGATTGTGTAGACGGCGGTCAGCAGTGACAGCGTTTCCAGCAGGTGTTTGATGTTGTGCATCACTTCCCCTCGTCGGCAGGCATGTATGCCTTGCGGTTGTTGAAGGATGCCTCGCAGTGATTCGGCCCCCAATAAGAAAACAGCCAGTCGATGACTGGCCGCGCGGTTTTGTAGGGCTGGAACTCTCGCAATCGCCAGCAGCGAGAGCTGATCGATTCATCGGCATAGCCGCCGAGGAGAGTGTTCAGGAACTGGTCAAAGGCAATGGCGATTTGCTTGATCTTCATGCGCTCTCCGGTCATAAAAAAACCCGCCGAAGCGGGTAAATGGTTGGGAATATCCTGATGGATGGACTATTCTTGTTGGTGCTGTTTAAAACGAAAACCTATTGGAGAATACAATTGGATACCACCCCGTTCTGGGTCATGGCCCTGCGGCCATTGATGCTGATCTTCATCGTCATCCCGTTCCTGCAAGGCTGCGTCAAGCTGACGCGCCGGTATGCGCCGCCCAAGCTCAGGTCGATCCTGCTTTATAAGCTGTGGACGGCGGATCACGAGAAGGAATCACTGAGCCGGCTTCCGGCGAATCCCGCCAACAGCGGTAAGCGCGCTGACCGGCGCAAGCGATGATGCGTGGTTGGCGATCGCTTTGGCGATTGGCTGCGCTATGTCTGGGCGATTGCTGACGCCTGCCCGCAGAAGCGACTGAACCGGCTTAGCGTAAGCGCCGGCGCCAACGGTCAGGCCAATTGGAATCCCAGGGTGGGCAAAATAAGCCCCCGCAGCGCCGGCATTCAAACCCAGGCGCAAAGCTGCGCGCCCGGCGGTCCCACTATCAGGGTAGTTGTTGCCAAGCACGTTTTGCCCAGCGTTTCCAAGGTCTTGCATCAGCGCAGTTCCGCGCGCGACGGCGCGACCGCGAATGCTGTCATCCGCGCTTTGTACGGCGCCATTCAGTTGTCCGGGTGTGAAAATGCCGGTATTGTTTTTCCCGACCTTCGCTGCCTGCTCCACGCGCACCAGATTTGCCCATCCAGCATCGGCGGCGTTCAGTTGCTGCGCCACCTGAGGGTTCGACCGCATCATCTGTTGCTTCAGTAGGCTTTGCAGTTGAGCGATCACATCGCCATACTCTGACTCGGACGCCACCTGCGACTTTCCGAATTTCGATGCGATGTTGCCAAGTTCGCTGTCGATCGTCTTGTAGGTATCGCCCAGCATCGAGCCCTGCGGCGAGACGCGACCCACGATCAGGTCATTGACCGTCTTGTTGAACTTGGCGCGCATGCTCGGCACAAGGTTCTGCGCCATGCCCTGCAGTTGCCCCATGTCGGCATGGAATTGCGGATCGAGCGTGACGTGCTGCACCTTGGACAACGCGTTCTCGTAACTCGAACTGAGCGCGTCGCCGGCGGCCTTGACCGCATCCTGCCCGGCGCCATTGATCTTGACGCCGATCGGCGCCGTGGCGCGATTGATTGCCGCATTGTTAAACTGATCCTTGGCCCGGTTACGCGCCGCCGTGATGGCATCGCCCATGATTGGAACGCTTTGGAGCTTTTGCTCCATGGTATTCCACGCGCCGCCCAGCGTCTGCCCAATCGTCGGCTGCACGCCTTCGGACTTCAAGAGTGCCAGGTCTGCATTGGTGGATGCGTTCGGGCTCACCACCCGCGAGACGCCCTTGCCGATACCGTATCCTATGCCGCCGCCCACGGTGCCGGCGACAGTGTTGCCCAGCACCGATTCGCCGGTGGCGGTCGGACTGGCTGCACCGAGCAGGCCGCCGGTTATCATGGAGCCGGCCAATCCTTGCGCACCGGGAACAAGCCCGGTGGCCAGTGCCGGCGCGGCATTGCCAGCGAAGTTTCCAACCCTCCCGCCGCCGGTACTCATGATAGGCGCATCCAGGCGGCGCTTCTCGTCCACATCGGCTTGTGTTGGCAGACCTAGCGTGTCGGCGAGCGATTTACCACCCTGCGGCGGCGCGACCGTTTCAATGGCGCCGCGCAGGCGCTGGCCGACGCCCTGCCCCAGGTCGGTAAAGGCCTTGCCGACGCCGATCGCTGCGTTTTGCAGGAAGGAATTGCCGTCTGCCACATTGGGATCGATTGTGGCAGTCGCTGCGGCTGGCTTCGCGGCAGCCGGCGCCGCCGGCGCGTCGAACTGATCAAATGGATTGGGAGTCTGCGACGTGGCCGCATTGGCCGAAGGCATGATCGCGCTGGTCATGGCGTTTGCCGCGCGCAGCAACGGATTTCTTGCCCTGCTGGCCATGTTTGCAGCCGCTGTCACTTTCGATGCATACCGTGGATCTTGTGCGTAGCCGCCTGCCGCGAGCGCGCCGGCGAACTTCGCCGCGTCATCGCCGGCGCCGACCGCGCCCTGATACTTGCGACTGACCAGATCGGCGTAGTGGTCCGCGAAGTCGTTGGGCGTGGCGAACGATCGATACTTGTCCTGGCTGCCGGTGGCGTTGTCGGTGGCCGATACCCCGCTGCCGGTCATGTCCTTGATGTTGCCAAGGTTGTTCGTTCCTGGAACGATGGATTTACCCCACCCAGTCTCAAGACCCCACTGTCCCAGCAGAACATGAGGCGAAACGCCGAGCTTTGCGCCGGCGCGCGCGGCTGCATCGCCGTAAGTGCTGGAGAAGTCCTGCGGCGTGCCGGCGCGAGCCGCCGGCGCCGATGGCTTTGCCGGAGCGGGAGTTGCGGCAGGAGCATCAAACTGATCGAATGGATTTGCCATTATTTCCCCAATATCGAGGCGGCTGCGCCGGCCCCATACTTCTCGTCAAATCGAGCGCGCAATTCAGGATGCGCTTGCAGGTGTGCCTTGGCAGTCGAGGGCGGCCCAGACTTAGGTGCTGTGTTGGATGGCGTGGCGGGAGCCGGCGTTTTTGTCTTATCCTGCGGCTCCCCCGCACTCAACTTATCAAACGCCGCCTGATTTTCCTTCGATAGGATTTGCAGGGGTGCGGCCTGCGGCCCCATGCCACGCACATACTTGTCGTTGATGGCGTCCATACGCCCCTTCAGAAGTCCCAAAGCTGCCTCGATGGTCGCCTTTTGAGCGGCTGGCGTAGTGTCAGTAGAGAAACTTTTCTTCCAGTCGTCAATCTCTCCTTGCGACATGCCGGATGAGCGGAATACCTTTGCCATCTCGCCCGCCACGCCCTTTGCGTCGGTTTCCACGGCTGCAGAATTCTTTTGGATTTCCGTATCACCTCGTTGGTTTCCGAACCAGTTGGCAAATGCGTTCCAGGCTGGAACTCTTCCATTATCCAGCGCCTTCATGTGCTCATTCAGGTGGACAAGGTGAGCTATCGCCGTGTTCAGGGACTTGATGTTCTCGGCGTCCACGCCGGCCTTCATGCTCGACTGGAGCTTGGCGCGCGCGTTCATATCCTTCACGTCAAAACTCGGATCGGCCTGCGCGACCTGAGCCATCAGGCCGGGATTTTTCGCAAGGATGAAAGGCGAAACCTGCATCCCGCCTCCGATGATCGATTTGACGAGCGCGGCGCGGTTCGGTTGCAGCGTTTTCAAGTAGTCGTCGCCGGACAAGCCTTGCGTGGATGCTGCGCCGGCGCCGCCCGGTGCGGTTGGGTCGCCCATGCCCTGCGTGACCATCTCGCTACGAATCTTGGCATCAGTCTGCGCCTTCAGCGGGTCAGCTTGGTTGAGAGCGTTCTGCTGGCGCGCGGCGAGGAAGCCGCTGATTGCGGTCGGGCCGGCATTGGCGACCTCCTGCGGGATTTCTTCCATCGGCGCGCCGTCCTTGCCCGGCACGGCGGTCGTCTGATCCAGCCCGCGAATGATCTGCACCGGACCGGCGTCCTGACTCGCCTTTTGGGCTTGCTCGTTGAATGCCTGCACGTCGGCAGGCAGGGGCTGGTGGGTATCCAGTTGCGTCTGCGTGCCGTCCTTGTTCGTGACGAGCGCCCCGCTGCCGCCATCTGCGCCCTGCGCGGCGCCATAGGTGATGAAGGAGATTGGATTGGGGTTGAAGCCATCAGGCGGAGTGGCGGCTGGTGGTTCGCTCGCGGGCGGCGGCGCCTCGCTTGCGCTGGCCTGTGGCATCTGCTCGGCCGCCGCCTGAGCCTGGATGCGCTGCAGGCCATCGACATACTCCGGCGACGGCGCGGCGGCCTGCGGGGCGGCCTCTGCGGCGGCCGGCGGGCTGGCTGACTGCGGAATGGTTGCTGCGGCGGCGGTCGGGGTGACTCCCTGGCGCGCGCCAAGTTGCGGTGCGCCGGCCGCTTGCGCCTGTTCCGCGTAACTGCGGCCCAGCCCGATGTGACTGGCGGCGTTGTCCAGCCACGAGGCGCCGGGCACGTTTTTGTCGATCCACGTGCCAGGGGTATCGCCAGGATCGACCGCGCGCAGAGCTTGATCAACAATCATGCCGACGCCAGCTCCCCTTGCCAGTCTTCCAGCCAGACCGGCGGCGCGGGCCAGTGGGCCGGCGGCGGCTTCCGGAGCTGCTGCGGCTGCTGCTGGAGCGCCAGCACCTGGCGTTGGCGCGCCAAGGCGAGGTGCTTGCTCGGGGGTGTACATGGGGGCCTGTCGCGCAGGGAGATTGGCGCCTGGGCCACCAATGGCCGGCGTTCCCTCGGGCGTGTAAAGCGGAGCCTGCATGGCGGGAACTCGGGACGGCGCGCCAAGCGAAGGAACCGGCCGCCCGGCACCCAACTGCGGCGCACCTTCCGGCGTGTACAACGGCGCCTGAACTGCTGGCACTGGCGCCGGGCCACCGATCTGCAGCGGAGCCTTTGGCGCGCCGAGCTGCCGCATCTGCTCTTGCGTGTACGTGCGCAGCCCTTCGGTCGGCACCTGCGGCCGCACAGTCGGAGCTCCGCCAGGAACCGCGACATTGCCGCCACGGCGGATCAGTTCATCAGTGCTTGCCATGTTTATTCCTTATGAGTCGTGATGTCGCTGCCGCTGTCGCTCGCCGTGAAGTTGGCGGAGGTCGAGTGCGAATTGCTGCTTGCGTTGCTGCTGCTGTTCGACGTCGAGTTGACCGACGAATCGCTGCTCGACTTGCTGCTCGAGTTGCTGGATGCGTTGGACGAGCTATTGGACGAGCTGTTGCTCGACACGTTGGACGAACTGTTCGAAGTCGAGTTCGAAGTCGAGTTCGACGCGCTGTTCGAGGAGCTGTTCGAGTCGGACGAGGAAATCGAGGCGTGCACGCTGCGTGCCGACAGCGCGGCGGCGGCCAACTGGCCCGACAACTGCCCGGCCGCGCGCAGGGATGCTTGCGCCGTCTCGGATGCTGACACCGCCAGCTTCAGATTCGCTTCGCCGGCCTGCAGGGCAAGCTGCGCCTGACTGGTGTACACGGCCGTCGTCGCCTTCACGACCTCCACGGCTGCCTTGGTGTGCTCGTTTTTCACTTCCTCGGTGGCGGCGAACGCTTTCACACGGGTTTCAAACACGGTTGCCACGGAGCGTAGGCGGTCGCTCTCGGCCTGGATGCCGGCCTGATAGCTCGCCACTTGGCTCTTGAACACTTCGAGCGGAAACTCGGCCGTCTGCTTGAAATTCAGGTTGGCCTCGCCGAGTTTTGCGTTGACCAGCGTGCCGTAAGCCTCGATCCGGCTCTTGTAGGCGCCAACCTGCTCACCGAACATCTGCACTTTGGTCAATTCGGACTTCACGCGCGTTCCGTAGGCTTCGTATTCGGTGGCCTTGGCCTTCACTTGGCTGTCGTAGCCTTGGAGCTGCGCCGTGTAGATGCCGACGCGCTGCTGCTGCACTTCGATTTGGACCTTGGCCGCCGCGACGCGGGTCGCGTACACGTCGACAATCGCCTTCACCGCCTCGATCTGGCCGGTGTACTGCTGCACCATCTGCGTATTGAGCTCGCCGATCAGCTTTTGGCCTTCCAGCGTGGCCTTGTAGATGTCGAGCTGCGCCAGCGCCTCCTGCAGGCGAACCTTGAACACCTCGGCGCGCGCGCTGAATGCCTGGATGTCGGCTTGGTAGAGTTGCACCTGGGCGTTGAAGATCTGGATAACGGCTTCGAACGTGAATTTTTGCGCGTCCAGCGCGCGGGTTTGCACTTGGTTGAACAGGTCGATCAGGTGCGATTCTAGCTGTATAGCGGCGTTGAAGGCAAACTGGAAATTGCTCTGCTCGAGCTCGGCCTGCTTGATCATCACATCGCGGCTCAGTGCCGCATCGGCGTCCATGCTGTCCTGCAGCGCCTGCTGGATGATGCGCAGCAGCGTGCCGCCCGGGATCTTGAAGCCGCGCGAGGCAAACAGGCGGGTCGCCTCATCGACTCCGCGCTGCGTGGTGATGGCCTGACGGTCGCGCGCGCGATTCCAGATGGCCGCCTCGACGCCTGGGCTTAGCCCCGTCGACATGCCGTTGACCAGATCAACCAGTCGGCTGTTCATGGTGCTGAGCAACTGGGTATCATAGGCGACTTCGCTGTACGAGAAGCCGGCGGCCGGCGCCACAGGGGCATCGGGCAGCGTATCCGTGAACTGCGGCAAGTCCAGCACCGGGACGCTCGGCAGATTCAGGCCAAGCATCGTCGGCACACTCGGCAGCACGAAGCCTGGCTCGACCGGCATCGAGATCGCGTCCAGTTCTGGCGCCGCCGGCACGACGGCCGACAGCGGGTCGGGCAGCGGAATGTCGATCAGCATCGGGGCCGCGACATCGAACACTGGTTCGTCGGACACCGATAGGATCGGCGGCGCAGGGATCGTTGGCGCGCTCGGCGCGAGCGGGAACACCGACACCAAGTCGGCAGGCTCGGCCGGCGCGGCGCCGATCGTATCGAGCGTGACGCTCGGGACTGGGATCGACGGCATGGTGAGCAGCGGCAGGGACATGGAGAACCCGCCCAGCCGCGTGATTGCCTGCAACGCCGAAGCCTGCGCGGTCTGCGCCAGCGATTCCGAGCTGGCCATGTACTCCGAAACTACGCTATTCGCCCTGCCATCAATCCACGGGGCGGCGTCAGCAGGGCTTGCTGGGTCAGCGGCCGGTGCAGGAGTGGCAATCGGCGCGGCATTGACTGCTGCCACCTCCTGCGCTGGCGGGGATGGCGGCGCGGCAGGGGCGGCTGGTGCCGGGCCGACGTTCGCCGTATTGAGTGATGGATGGTAGCCCATTGATTGCCTCTAAAATACTTCCGCTTGCGGCGGGATTATTAAACGTCGTGCTCGATTTTCCAGAGATCGATCTCTGTCGTGTTTGTGGCTACCGATGTCGCCCAGCCGCGCGTAGTGCCTGGGATCAAGTCAAGCAGCGTGAGTTTTGCCTTCTCACGGCCTAAATCCCACATGGCAGGCAGGCTGTTGGTATCGTTCTGCGCGCTGCCGACGATCACCTCGCCATCGTCCGAAACGTCGTATGCGCTGGTCCAGTCGCCAAGGGAAACCACCTGATTCAAGCCATCCAGATACCAGCCGTTCGGCGTGTTGCTGTCGTAGATTTGATACGTTGTGGTGACGATTGTGACCCCGTCCGTAGGCGTGATGTGCTGGACAAGGACTCTTGTCATCAATGGCCCGGAATTGCTATTCCCGGCGATTGTTTGCGAATCGTTGGCGATGGCTGTCGCGTCACCGTCTGCGACATATGTGCAAGCCGGGGTGCCGACATTCCACATGAAAGCCGTCTGCGGAGACAGTGGATTGAATAGAAGTGGGTGCTGGTCTGGCGGGCTGATTCCATGATCGTAGTCGATATGAAATATAGTCTCCACCATGTCCAAGTGGGTGGAATACCCAACCACGAGTCCATCATCTGTGACGCTTACCGGCATACTTTGGTCGCCACTCCACAGGGGGCCGGATAAGCCCGGTTGAACTGCGGCCGGATCGCCATCAATTTGAATGCCGTATGGGGTGGTAATTGTGCCCGGAATGGGAATCTCAGCAAGCTCACCATCGACCCATACCGCGCCGACATAGACTTGCTGCGGATCGCGCCGAAGCACCGTCCCCACGATATATCTGCCGTTCGGCGAGATGCTTGGACTGACATCGTAGCGGAGCAAATTCACGCGCGTAGGTGTCGTCGGAACACTGATATCCGGCACCCCAAGGCCTAGGTCTGGCAATATCTCAAACCCTTTTGGCTCAGTCCAGCGCCACGCGTTGAATGAGTTGTCTCCGTTCCTGCTAATGCCACAGATTACCGAGCCATCATCAGATACATCGGTCGCAACCGCGTAATTATCATCGCCAACCGGGCCAAGCGTGCGCATGCCGTTTGACTCATCCCAACGGAAAGCCTGCGTGCCGCCGGCGCCGCGCGAGTATCCGACAACTACCGTCCCATCAGATGAGATCGACAATGCCTCGCCGGTCGTGCAGTCCTTCAGGTTGCCAAGGTCGATCGCGTATTTTGCAAATCCCCATACGGTCGGGTGCAGATTTGTGCCGTCGTCGCATGAGCCGCAAATCAGCACGCCCGGGTATTCCACTTTCAGCGATTCGGCCACCCTCTTTCCGACGACTTCTGACGTCCCCTCTTTCGATGTAGTGGAGGAGGATTCGGCAGTCGCAGTCTCCTCTTGCGATTCTGTCGATGCCGATGCTGCGGTCGTCTGCGATGCGGCCGTGATCCGCATGGAGTCGTGCCCGTCGTTCGTGAAGACCTCGATCAGCGTCCCGTCCGGCAATTCGCGCTGCATATGGTAATAGCCACCCGGCTCACCGTTGGCGATGCGCTCATTCACTCCGTGGATAGTCCGCATGGTGCCGATCATGCTGCGCGCAATCGTCATGTAGGCCTTGGCCTTCTCCTCGTCGCCGGAGAACTGCTTGTAGGCCCAGCCGGACGAGATCGGCTCGTTAAGAACCAAATCCTTCTCGTTCATGCCGTGCGCCGCGACAAGGGCTGGACATCGAGCGTCACGGCATCCATGGCGAACGCGGAGCCGGTTTTGTTGGCCAGCTTCCATTGCCAGTAGCGGCCCTGGATGCCGCGCCCCAGCTTCACGCGGCTTGCGTGCGTATGATCGAGCTGTCGCGGTGCGAGCTGATAGATGAACTCGTGGTGCTGGTCGGTGATCATCGTCATTTCCATGTCGCCGTCGGCCCGGTAGCCGACGTAGGCGCACAGCACGCGCTTGTACTGTTCAGACTTCAAATCCGACACGCCGCCAGCCACCATGGCATCGATCGGCGCGCCGTCGTCGCTGTCGCCGATCAGAGCCACGATGCCGGAAGCGGTCGCAGCCAGCGTCACACCACCGAAGTTCGCCAAGCTGTTGATGCCAAGCCCGGCATACGTGCTCGCGGCCTTGGTCTGCGTGTTCAGCACGACACTGGTGAAGACTGGCGCCGGCACGGCCGATTGCATGACCGCCTCGACAGACAGCAGTGGGAGTGCGATGGAAGCCGTGCCGATGGCATCCGCGAAGCCGTCGGCCGAGATCGCCATCAGCGGCAGGGTCAATGTGCCGGTGCAGATGTTGCCGGCGGCGGCGCTTGCGCTGACGGCTGCTGGCGAAAGCGTGACCGAGCCGCTTATGACAGCACTCGAATCGCCGGCCGCGCTGATAGACCATTCTGCAAGTTCGATCTGGCCGTCTGCGATCCCGTCAGCGTAGGCGATGGCGCCATCGGCTACCGCGACTAGACGGGTCAGAGCAACGTCGCCGGCTCCGATGTTGCCAGCGATCGCCACGCCGGCCGCATCGATCGACGGAAGGATGATGTCACCTTCCGGGCCACCCTCGGCGCTCAGCAGCGGCAGCGACACGGAACCAATGCCGATCCCGCCCGCCAGGCACGCACCGGCGGCGTCCATCGTGGCCATACTGATGTCGGACACGGCCACGGCGCCGCTGATCATATCGCCGGCCGCGTCCAGTTCAGGCAGCGCCAGCGGCGGCTCCATCGAGCCGCCGGGATTCATGGTCATGCTCTGCATGCGCGCCACGCCGATAGACACGGAGCCGGACACGCCAGTCGCCGACAGCGTCATCAACGGCAGCGGCAGCGGCCCTTCCAGCGAACCTTCCAGCGTCGGTGGCGCGATTGCCAAGTCGCCGCCGGCCGACATCTGGTGCGGATATCCGGTAGCGCTGACCGTAGCGGACGGCAGGGTGATAGCGCCGTAACCGTCGTTGACGAAGATAACGCCATCAAGCGACAGTTCACTGATAGACATTTCGATGCCAACCAACGTGTTATCCGGGACGCTCAGCAAGCCAGCTTCCGTCGGCTCAAGCAGGGTGACATCGCCGTCATTGCTGGGTGGCGGTGGAAGCGTAAAGGCGCGCGCCTCGGAATACGACCATGCCGTCTGACTGGACTGGGTATCGGCAACCACCCAGCTTGTGGCGTCCCAATATTCCAGCGTCCAGTCCTTCGCCTGTTGATTGACGCCGTTGAATGGTGGGTGGCTGGGTGCGGTGATGACGTACTCGGCGACTGCGAACGGCGAGTTGAACTCGTATTGCAGCCAGCCAGTCGTGTTCCCACTGGCCGTCAGCCAGCCGGTATTGACCGTGTTGTCGCATGCCTGCTCGGCGCCGTAGCTATTGCCGTATGGCGGCGCGTCCGGGGCCTTGTTGGTGGATGCGGTTGCTGTGCCTTCCGCCGTCGTCACATTAAAATCGACGTCATAGCCCTTGTTGACGACGCCAGCGCCAAATGTGGCGGCTTGCGCCCGATAGTAACCGTCGGAAACGTATGCGATCAGGCCATCCGGGCCGGCGGCGTATGCACTTGACTCGAAGTCAACCCGCGCCACGTTGGGCGATGCGGATGCGAACGTGACTTCCCATACCGTATTGGCCGCACCGCCTGGATCAGTGTCCTGCGCGAACATCTCCAAGCGGATGCGGAAGGTCGTGCCGCTGTTTTCGGCGCCAGCATACAGAGCCTTGAAGCCGCTGAAGCCTGAATCGGCGCCTGGGCTGTGGATGATGCTCGGGAAGCCCTTCGGTAGGTTTTCTACTTGGAAATAGTCATAGCCGTAGGTAGCACCGTTCTCGCCAAACGAAATCTGGCCGTCCGACGTGACGACGCACGTGGAATACGACACGCCGCCGAGAATGACGGGGAAGGAAAACGTGATCTGATGCCACGAATACGCCTCGAAGGCGGAAACGATGGGCGTGAGCGATGCCGCGCCCAGGATGTTGGCCGCGCCTGTGTTCGTCGCTGAAACTGTGAAGAAATCACGGACGAATGGACGCGCGACCCCGGCGGTGGAGCGCAATTCCAAGCCGCCAATGCCGACGAAATTGGTGTCGCCATTGTTGGCCGTGACGTTTAAGCGCCACTTGGTCGGGGTCGTCATGCTTCAGGCTCCGTTACAGCGTGGGCAGCGTGATCGGGAAGGAACTGATCGTCTGCGTGGCACCGGATGCGATGGTGGTGCTCGACATGTTCAACTGCGCGCCGCTGGTGCTGATCGCGCCATCCATGCGGAACTGGCTCTCGGTGGAGTCCAGGATGCCAGAATCGGCCACCGAGCCGACGAAGCGGAACCAGCCGGCAGTGCCGGACGCGCCGGCGACGCCGGACCAGGCCTGCGATGCCAGTTTTGGTAGGATGCCGCCGGCCGCGTAGCCCAGTTTCAGGCCATTGACGGACGACACGCCGCCCGACATGGCTGCATAGGTCGCGGTCATGGTGGTCAGCGTGCCGGCCACCACGAACGTGTTGGGCGCCGATCCGGAGCCGCGCTTGGCGCTGATCGTGACGACGGCACCGGACGACGTGGCGGTGTATTCCGGGCTGGACTCGCTGTTATTGATGGCGACAGCCAGGTCGGCAGCCGTTTGCGTCAGCGTCGAGTTGAACGGAACGGAGGCATCCAGAATGCCGACGCCATCGACCGTCACCGCGTCGACCGAACCGGACGAGCCGGACAGGGTCATGGTGCCGGTTGCTAGAACCTCGTTGGTCAGGGCGCCGGATGCGGCTGTGATGGTCGCCAGCAGCGTGCCGGTGGGTGCGGCGTCGGCCGTGGCGGGCTGTGCGCCGGTGTAGATCAGGATCTGGCCGCCGGTCAGTGCTTCCTTGACCGAGCCGCCGGACAGGCAGAAATTGCGGATCGCCGTGGATAAGCGGAGCGTCATGTGTTTCTCCAAGAAAAAGCCCCGCAAACGCTGGGCGAAAAAAACCCGCCGAAGCGGGTGCAGGGACTGCGTGTGAAATTGCGTTAGGACATGAATAAGAGGTATTGGCTCAGCGTGGAGAAGGAACGGAAGCACGCCGCGCCGAATGCGGAAGTTGGGAAGCGGTAGCGCTCATACGTCAGGTTGATCGCAACGCCATCCTCGCGGCCGAAGAAGATGCCCATATCGGTTGCGAACAGCGCGCCCTGCTGGCTGGTCATGGACTGGTCGCCTGTCACAGCGAAGCCGTCCGCGATCACAGCCGAGCGCGCGACGGCGGCAGCCTCCACCACACTTGTCAGCACGAGGTCTTCCAGGCGGTCGCCGGCGGCGAAATACACCTGCTTCTCGGTGCCGATGAACAGGCCGTGTTCGACGCCGATCACAAACCGGATCGTGCTGCCGTCGATCGCCAGGTAGTCGCGGCGGTCGCAGTGCTCATACCCGAGCGCGGCGGTGGCGAATAGGAACGCGCCGTCGGCGATGAAGATGCGGCCACGGTAGGTCGTCATGGACTGGCCTGCCGGCGGCGCATCGAGCCACTGTGTATTGAGCGGCAGCGACGAGCGCAGCGTTGTTACGTCGGCCGTGCCGCCCACTTGCGCGGTGCCGGCGCGGTACAGCGTTTCGCCGTTCGGCTCGCTGATGTACACGCAGACCCGGCTGATGTCGGGATCGGTAGGAGTCGCCCATGAGACGCGCACGCCGGAAGCATCTGGTAGTGCGATCTGTGCCGACATGCCGGCGCCCGACTCCTGGCCATCGGTGCGCAGGTAGGTCAAGGCGATCTGGTACGTACCGACTGGCAACGTGCCGCTGATTGGCAGAAGGCCTGCCGTTTCCGGCATCTCCATGCCCCAACTGCGGTTGAATCCGTCGGCGATGACGCCGGTTTGAGCGCCGTTGCTCCAGTAGATGCGCCCGCCGGCCTCAACGTAGCTGTTGGGCAGATCGGCGGTCAGGCCAGTGGCAAGCGTCGTGCTGGTGAAATCTGGCGCCAGGCGCATCAGGGACTGTCCCTGCACGTAGAAGCAATAGTCGCCCTGCGCCCACAGCGAATGCGCGGCGCCGGCAACCTGCAGCGTGGAGCCGGCGCGGCGCGCGATCTGGCCGCTGTTGTCGATGTCGACGTTGACGGCGGCCGACAGGTCGCAGCTTGGGTTATCGCGCGATGGCAGCGAATGCAGCCGCTCGGCCGGCAGCGTGTTGCGGATGCCGGCGAAGGAATTGAAGGTGACGTCGGTCATGGCTTACCAGATCGCGCGGTTTCGGTGCGGCCGGTTGGCCTGCTGGCGCTTGCGCAGATCGGCATTTGGCCGGCTGCCGAAATACTTCTCGAAGGCGGCCTCAGCGAGCGCCGACTTGTCCGGGTTCAGCGTCTCCGTGTCCGGCTTCTGGTAGGCGCGGTGCAGCACCCATTGCACCAGATGCCGGTGGTGCTTGGCGACGATCTCCGGCGTGTCCTCGTCGGCGGCCATCGACTCCATCGGCAGGCGGTACACTTCCAGGTTGATCGTGTAGGAGGCGTCAGGGATGCAGTCAACCTCCATGTGGTCGTCATACTGGATGATCGCTGTCGGGCGGTAGGTCTGCGAGCGCCAGTACGGCCGGACTTGATCCAGCTCGTCCGGCGATGTCTTAGCCAGGCGGTACGGGAACATCTGGGCGGCGCCGGCGTAGACCATGCTCGCGTAAGCGATCTCGATGATGCGCGGATCGAGCGGATAGGTCGTCGTCGGGTTGGAAATGGCGATCTGGCAGATGTCAGTGTTGGCCTTCTCGCGGATCAGCCGGGCGCGGATGCACGCTTCGTCCTCGGCCTCGTTGAACCACCGGATCAGGTCGTCGTCGGACCACAGATACGGCTCGACCCGGTCATCAGCATCGGCTCGGAACGACTGGATCAGGTCGGCAAGGTTCATGGCAGGCCGTATTGGTCGGTGAGTTGGACCGCGTAGGCGCGCAGATTGGCGACCGAGAGGCGCATGTCAACGCTGCGGTTGAAATTGTTCTTGACGAACGTCTGCACGCCCTCTTTTTCGAGCGTGGCGATCATGTCGTAGGTTTCCTGCAGCTTGTCAGGCTCGGGCGCCTTTTCTGGCACCACAACGGCCTTCACGGCGGCTTTCTCGTCGCTCTTGACGTAGACGTCAGGATGGCGCAGCATCTTGCGCGCCAATTCCTTGTCGATGTTCTTCGTCTCGCCCTCTTTCCAGTCGCCAGTCTTGTAGATCAGATCGGTGTGGTTGGGGCGCGGCGAGATGCATTTGATTGGGACCATGCTTACCTCATCATCTTGGCGAGATTGGAGGCGCGAGCCTTGTCGAACGGCGCCCGTTCAGCCTTCTCGACGGCAGGCGACTCCTTGGCTTCCTCGGCCGAGTCGTCGGTTTCCAGCTTCAGGTGCGTGATCTGGATACGCATGCTGGTGCGTTCGCCGTTTTCGGACGCCGTTTTCGATGCGCTCGTGACCTTGCCGGTCGCGGTGATCGAGTATTCGTCGCCAACTTCCGGAAGTTCGGTGATGCCAAGCTTTTTGAGTTGTTCGGTGTCGAACGACAGCTCCAGGCCATACGGATATGGACTTTGCTTGTACGAAACGGTGTTCTCTTTCTTCGCCACCGCCGGCGAATTCTTCATGTGGACGAGGTTGGCCATTGCCGCTCCTTGAATCGGCGGGGCCGAAACCCCGCCGGTGCTGCGTTAGATGCCAGCGTTGATGCCTTCGACAATCACATCCAGGATGCCGGCCGATGCGTGTGCGGCGCCGCCGATGGTCAGGACGAGGTACGCATCCTTGGGCAGTTGCAGCGGAGCCTTGACGCCGGTCTTGCGCGACACGCTGGTGGCGTCCGTGGCCTTGGCCGAGACGAAGTAGGCGGCGTCCTGCGCGGCGGTGGTGTCATCCACGCCATCGCAGTACAGGAAGCCCACGCTCGCCGTGGTGGAGGCCGTGAACGCATCGGAGATGATCAGCAGCATGTCGTGCATGATCAGGCCGGCGGGCAGGATGCCCAGGCGCACCACGTCGCCGGACTGCACGGCGGTAGCCAGGTCGCTGTTCTGGTCGATGCCAGAAGCGTCCGTGGTGAAGTTGTATTGCGATTTCCAGGCATTGCCGAATGGCGTGCCGCCCATGCGCTGCTGGGTGGACATGCCGTTGGTGTTGATGGTGGTCATTTGATGCTCCTATTCGGGTGAGATTGGCCGCACCATTAGGCGCGGCCGTTCTGATTAGATGCCTGGCAGCGTCACGGCGGTGTCGATGGCGACCACGCCGAAATCGGTGTATTCCGACTGCGCACCCATGTCCATCAGGAACTGGATCTTGGAGCGGCCGTTCACCATGCCCGCCAGAATCTCCAGGCGGGCGCCGTGGTCCATGATCTCTTCCGAGTAGAACATCGGCACGCCGTCTTCCGACGTTTCACCGGCCTTGTTCTGCAGCTTGGCCTTGCCCAGCGCCTCGCCCAGCGCTTGAGCGCCCAGCAGCAGCGCGCGGTCGACCGCGAACGAGGTGCCGAATGCGGCCGGCACGAGGTCGGTGGTGGTTTCGGTCAGGCTGGTGGCGCTGGCGCAGTGGTTGATTGGCTGACCGGCGAAGAAGCGGATCGGCTTGGGCATCTTGACGATCAGGATGCCGTTCCAGAGGCCGGCATCGCCCAGCATCAGCGGGTTCTGCTTGGCCATGGCGGCGCGGGCGGTCGACTGCGCCTGCAGCGCGCGGAACACGCCCGAACGCAGGAAGGCGGTGTACTGCTCGCTCGACACCAGCAGAACGCGCAGCGGGCTGTCCTCGGCCATCTCGTCGCCGTCGAACTTCACGGCGCCGGGTGCGAAGGCCACACCGTCCAGCCAGGTACGCAGCGAGTCAAGCACATCCATGCTCATCTGGTCGGTGGTCTGGATGTTGATGGCGTTGCCGGTTGCCGTGACCTTGGCGATGTTACCGCCAGATGCGACGAAGTGGCGGTTGTGCGAAGGCGCCTTGACCGGGTTGATCATGATCTTGGCGAACGACGGGTCGGAGGCCAGCGGGATCACCCATTCGCCGTTGTTGGCGAAGCCGCGCGCGCCGGCAAGGTGCACCAGCGTGCGCTGGTCTTCCAGGCGCGACAGGTAGCCGAAGGCCTCAGCGGTGGCCAAGCCCTTCAGTTGGTGCAGCGTGCGCTGTTGCGACATGACCGAGCCGGCCGAGATCGGCTTGCGGGTGATGTCGATGCGCAGACCGTCCTGTGCGAACGACATCGCGTCGCCCAGGCCTTGTGCGTAGGCGTCGCCCATGATTGGCGCGCCGCCGACGTGGTTCACCAGGTCGAAGGTGATGCGATCGCCGGCGAACTTGGTCAAGTCCATGTTACGCACGATCGGGTAATCGGTGCTGGACTGGATGCGCAGGCGGTTTTCCGCATCCTTCTGTTGCGGCATTTCGCCGACGAGGCGGTTCAGGATCGTCTTGCGCTGCATGGTGGCAGCGAACAGGCCGACCGACTGGCGCAGCATGGAAATCAGGCTGCCAAACGGAACGTTGGTAGAGGACATTTAAAGCTCCAGTTAAAGGATTGCGCCGTCATCCCGACGGTGCGTGCTGCTTGTGGGTTATGCGACCCTGGAGAGCAAATCCAATATCTGCTTTGGCGATTTCCCGTGCATCTTCGTGAGAAGCTGCGTCGAGTTCATCTTCTCCATCGCTTCCATTTCGTCCACCGGCGTGATGGTGCCGGACGGAACATCGGATAGGCTGGTCGGGGTCTTGCCTTTGGCTTTGGCGACGTTCGCCGCTGCCTGCGCTGCTATTTCGGCCTTGGAAGGTGCGACTGCGACGGGTATTTCGGGGGCTTTTGGAAGTGATGCCTTGAAGGCGTTGAGGAGTTCGATGACCTGGGCGGAAGTCCCGTTTTCGAGCACGGCCTTGTACTGGTCGCGCACAAACGAGGGCTGCACATCCATCCACTTGCCCAGCTCTGGTTTTTCCAGAATCTGATCGGTGTCGGGGTGCGCGTCGTAGATGGCTTTGAAGTGGGTTGCCGTTGCCGCTTCCGCCGCCGCCTTCTGCATCGGGGCTAGCGCTTCCGCAAACTCAGCTTTGAGCGCCGCAGTGGTTTCCGCGACACGCTGGGCTACCAGCTTTTCCACACCATCTTTCAGGGCCTTGTCCGAGTAGTCGCCGAATGGTGCCTCGGGTTCTGCGGGCGCGACCTTGGCAGCTTTCGCCGCTTCGACTTCTGCTTTCAGGGCTGCGACCTGCGCGGCTGCGTCGGCTGCATCCTTCTCTGCCTTCTTGGCGGCCTCGCGGGCGTCGATCAGCTCCGAATAAGGAATGGTGTGTTTGCCATCCTTGGTCAGAACGACCGGCTCGTCTTCGACTTTCGTCTCGACTGCCTTTGGTGCCTCTTCCTTGATTTCTGGATCAGTGACGAGGACTGGCGCTTCCTCGTTTTCCGATATGACCGGGGCCACTTCGGTATCGCCATATTTAACAGTCTCGCCTCGTGCAAGCGCTTGAATCTGTTCGTCTGTCAGAGCGTCGTATGCCTGTTGATCACCGAGAAAATCGGCGATCCCGTACTCGTTGCCTGCGTCCATCGTGCCATTCTCCATTTACCGGAGCCAATCACGTCATCCCGACGTTATCAGTAGCGGTCCGCATATCGCAGCGGGGCGAAATAGAGCTTACTAAATTCTTATGAGTCGGGGCCGAAGCCCCTTCTCTCCAACTCGTGGGAACCGGCTATTAGCCAGCTTTGCGCTGCTTCCCAGCAGTGCGTGTTACAGGCGAGAACATATCAGAAAAAATAGGCTATCGCAAGAATTTTCTGCCGAAAATTTTTAGTAATCGCCCAGGTTGACCCAGGAGATCGTGATCGTGCCCGTCACCGACAGAGCGCCATCGGCGTCGATGTCGGTCGTGGTCGCGAACGCTGCGTTCAGGTACACAGGGATCGCAGTGCCGGTGCCGTCCAGTTGCGCCGATGCCGCCAGCGCGTTGGTTGACGCGGTGTTGAGCGCCGTGGTCGCGGCCGACAGCACTTTCGTTGCCAGCGGCAGTTGGTTGACCATCGTGGAGGTCAGCGCGACGTTCGATGCGGCTGCCGATCCCAGCGACCACGTGAGCGAAGCGCTGTCGTTGATAGTGGTGGTGCGGTCCGACGTCACGGCGAATTGCAGCGAGCCGGTGGCGCCAAGGATGTTGATGCGGCCGGCCGGGAACGTGTAGAGCAGTTTGCTCGCGTAGGCCAGCGCATCGGTCACGGCCAGCGCCATAGCGTCGAACGTGAAGGTGGTTTGGTGCACGAAGCCATCAGCGCACGTGTCGGCGGCGGTCAAGCCGGTGACGACTTCCAGGCCATCGGTGACGACGGTGGCCGGCACGGCGGCGCCGTTCTTGCCAACGATGGTGAACACGCTCGTGTGCGGGCGGTACAGATTGATCACGTCATCGTCCACGTAATCGCTCTCACCGATAGCCCAGTTGCCGACGGCGTGGGATACGGTCTCCATGCGCTTCGGCATCGTCTGAACAGTGCCGGAGATATTCTTGACCAGATACATTTTTAGCTCCTGAAGTTTGCGCCTGAACGCGATTGGACTACCGAATGAGAACCCAGATTGCCGGCGAACCAGTGCCGCCCAGGGCGATGTAAAGGCCCGTGGTCAACTCCAGACCATCGGACGCCGGCGGTGGCGCGGTCAGCGTTCCAACGGCGCCGCCGAACGGGCTGATGAACACGCCCGGCACGTTCGACGTCGATGCCGACGTGGTGGGGATGATCAAGTTGGCGGCGGTTGCTGCGCTGTCGTCATAGGCCGTGATCGTGGTCGATGTTCCGGCGACCTGCGTGATAATTCCGCCGAACACGTCGCCGTGCGATATGCCGGGAACGATGCCGGTCGCGGTCACTTTGACCTTGCGCCAATCCTTGGTTTTCATGCTGATCCTTATGTCGGGGTGTGGTGCTTCTTGATGAGTTCGTTGAAGAACTCGGGGCCGAGCTTTTGCACCACATCACTCGGAATCACGAACTCGCCGGCCGAAACCTTGATCGGCTGCTTGCCGTCGACCACGGCGGGGATGGAATCGCTGGTGCCGCTGCCGGGGCCGAAGATCTGGCCGCCATTGGCGAAGCGCGAGATGCCGGCTGAACTGTGGCCAGCAAACGCGGAATCGGACAGCATGCTGTGCACGGTGCTGCCGCTATCCAGGCCGCCAGTGTTGAAGCTAGAACCAGCCAGCAGGTCATGCACAGGGCTGTCGTTGATCGCGGTCGGCGCCAAGCCCATCGGGGCGAGGTTGTAGCTGTTGAGGTTGTCGGGCTCGTTGTTCGGGTTGATGAAAGCGCCGCCGCGCGCAAGAATGGCGCGCGCGTCGCCCGTGCGGCCGCTCGGTTGCTGACCGCCAGACGCGTAATGCAATGCCATGCGCTCATCATCGTTCAGCCCGTCATAGCCGATCATGCCGCCATCAGCAAAGCCCGGTGCGCTGTCTGGCCGCATCGTCTCGATCCCGCGACGCTCGCCAACTCCGGGCGTGGCCGGCGCTGCCGGGCCGGGCGCCACAGCCGCAGCGGGCGCCGCTTGCGCAGGGTTGGCGGGCGACATCGGATCGGTATTGCCGCCCGGCGCGATCTGAACTCCAGTCCGGTTGTTCTTGATCGGGTTGAGCGCGATACCGGGCGCCGGCGCGCCGGTCGGGAAGTTCGGATCAACGCCGCCATTTGCGGGCGCCTGATAGCCGGCCGACTCCATCAGCGCATCGGCAATCGGCGCCACTTGCGGCACGGCGGCGATGACTTCGCCCGACTGCATCGCGGAGAATGCTGCTTCTACGCCAACCTTGACCGCTTCCGCCTTGATCTTGGTGATCTGAGCGTCGTTGAGTTGCTGTTTCAGGTCGAGCTCGCGACCCTTGGCCTCGACTTGCGCCTTCGTCAGCGCCTGACTCACGGCGTCCTCGATCTGCTGTTGGATCTCTTGCGGCGTCGGAACCTGCGATGCGTCCTTGACGGCCTTGATGACATCCTGCTTGTTCGGCACGTCCATCAGGCTCAGCAACTGCGGGAACAGCACGCGCTGGAAGTCCTCCGGCGCCGATTTGAACACTTCGGTGAAGGACTGCAGTTGTTGGCTGCGGAAAGACGGCGTGTGCGGCACATCTTCCAGCGTGACCTTCAACATTGTGCGCTGCACGTCGTTGTCCAGGTACTGCAAGCCAGTCTCTGGATCGTGCGCCGGCTGATTGAGCTTGATGGTGCGGTCCTCGTTGACCGCGCCGCCCTTGATCATCACTTCCTGCGGCTCGTTGCCCATGTCCTCGACCACCAGCGACAGCAGCAGTTCGCCCACCTCGGCGCGCGCCACGCGGAAGTTGTCCATCAGGTCGGCCAGCGACTGCGTGGACTGCTCGGCCAAGTTGGCGACCTTGACGCCGGAATCGGATGCGCTGGCCGCGCCCATGAATGCATTCTGCACGCCGCCGACGCGCTTGATTCCGTCGCGCGAGTCGGCCAGCATCTTGTACTGCTGCTCGTTCAGCGCGAAGTCACGTTCGACCTTGAACGTCGCACCAGGCTTCGCCATGTGGTCGGCATCGAGCACGATATCGGCGTCTGGTCGGGCGATCTCGCTGCGCAGCGTGTCGTCATCGTCCAGCGCGGCGCCGTCGGTGCGGATTGTCCGGACCGCCGACAAGCCCCAGCGAATCTTGGAGGTAGTCGCGTTGACGTTGTCCTGCAGGTACATCATGCCGCGAATCAGGCCGTATGGAACGCCGGTGCGGTCCTCGCGCTTGCCCCAGAACGGGACGTAGGGGAACTTATTATGCTTGTAGGGCGACGGCTCATCGGTCAGACGATGCGGGCCCAACCACCATGAGACGCGCACCTTGGAGATGACCGCATAATCAGGCGTCGCGGCGCCGGTCGCGGCCAGCATCTGGTGCGCCTCGTTCGCCTCGTCGTACTCGACCACGCGGCCATCCGGCATCTTCATCACCAGGGCGCGCAGCCAGATGCGATACCATACTTCGAACAGGCACACGCGGTTGTTGGTCACGTCGCGCCATTCCTGCTCCTCGAGCGACGATCCGCGCTCGGCAGTGTAGGAACTGGCCAGCATCGGGAATGTCGTGCCGCCATCTCCGGGAACAGGGCTCGTCACCGCGCCGTAGGACTGCGGAAACTCACTGCCACCCATCGACAGGTGAGTTGATTTCCCGCCGTCATTGGTCAGCATTGAGTCGTAGCCAGACCAGCCGCGCGAGGCCATCTCGATCACGTCAGCCTTGTTCGGGAACAGCAGCTTTGCCTGCTCCTTGTCGGTCCACTTGCGGCGCACCAGATAGCGGTAGTCGTCGGTGCCGTGTTTGGCCTGCGCGCGCCAGTCCCAGTAAATTTCGTTGCGTGGGATCGAAACTGCGCGATACGGGAAGTTGAACGGGTTGCTGTCGCGCGATACTTCGACCCAGCCGATGCCTACCGATGCCTGGCCGGCGAACGCATCGCCGCATGCCTTATCGGCCTTCGATTGGCGCTCGGCCGTGTTGAGCTTGTTGTTGAGCGCGGCGGCCACATCGTCGCCGTTGACATCGCTGTCAGGGATTACACGCCAATCGGTGCGGTGCTGCGCTTCCATGCCGAGCACGGCGTCAATCACCGGACCAATCAGCGGCTCAATCGCCGGCGGCATGCCGATGGCCTGCTGCTTGCGCAACACTTCGGAGTCCAGCTGGTTGCCGTCGCGGTAGTCGCACTCGCGGTCGGCGTTCTTGCGCCATACAGGCTGAGCCTTGATCTCGTCGTGCCACATCTGGAACTGTGCCAGCGACAGGCCAGCTTGGGCGGCATTTTCTCCGTCGTCGCCTTGCTGATCGAGTGCTGTGTTCATTGGCAGTTGTCCTGTTGGGGCGTAAAAAAACCGCATCTAGTGCGGTTGGTATCGGGTGTTACAGGCGCCAGTCTGGCGCGCGGCGCGGTCGGCGTTGCTCAGTGCGGCCGGCCATCGTGATCAAACCGCCCTCCTTCGCCTGGGCGAACTGGCGGAATGCGTCGGCACCTTCCGAGCATCCGTTGGCCTTGTTTGGCTCATCGATCCAGCGGTTGTCCTTCTGGCTGAACCGCTTGCGGTAGTTCTCCAGGCGCTTGATGCCGGATACCGTTCCGCATTTGCAGCCCTCCTCATCGAAGCAGACGGCCGGGAAATGCTTGCGTGTCATCTGGATGCCGGTGTTCAGGTCGGTGATGACCGGTACGATCACGGTGTTGTTGATGCCCAGATCGTTCAGCATTTGCTCCGTCGACTTGTTCGTGTCGCTCAGCCGCTTGTGCGCGGCGTCGTGCGGTAGGAAATGCTTGTTGTACAGGTAGTCGCGGCTCTTGATCTCTTTCGCGTAGTGCGCCAGCGTCTCGCCGTGCGCCTCGTAGTAGCCGATGAAGCGGTCTTCCATTCCGACCTGCTGATGGAACCAGATCGCGCAGCCATCGCTGTTGCCGATGTCCCAGAAGGTGTTGACGGGGATATCGAGCCTCGGGATGCGCAGAATGCGCCCTTGCTTGCGCGCCTGCGTCATCTGGGCCGTGTAGTAGCATCCCTCCGACGACACCTCGAAAGCCTCGTCCGGCGTGCTCGGGTACTCCTGCAGCATGTTTTCCTCGCTGCCCACGAAGTCGGCCTCACGCGTCGCCACGTACCAGGCGCGCTGCTCGGCATCGATCTTCGTGCTCATCTTTGCTTCGATGGAGTCGAAGTATTCGTTGTCTTTCTCGGAAACGATGACTGTGTGCGCCGCCATCCGGTAGCGCGGCTCATCCCACCAGGGATAGAAGTGGAAGCGCCAGTCGCGCCCCGTCAGTTCTTTTCCTGCGTCATGCATTTCCATTGCCTTCTTGGTCAGATCATAGAAGCGCCCCTCGGCGCCCTCGGCCGTGCTTTCGATGACCGTGATGCCGTTGAGCGGGACTGATGGGATCGATCCGGTCATCACCTCTTTAGCCTTGAGGGGGAACTTGGCGCAAATCTTGCCGAACTCGGACACGTGCAGCCGGTGGATCGTCCCGGAACGCATCGAGGTCGCCACGCGGATACTGCTGTTGTTGTGCGCGAAAAGTAGTTCTGAGGCGTTATCCGCAGCCAGCGGCATCCGGGCCCGCAATTCCTCTGGCAGGTTGTCGTATGCGAACTTCACCTTGTCGCGGAAGATGATGCCGGCCGAGTCGCGATCCTGAGCGATGATGCCGCAGCGGCTGTTCGCGTTGAACAGCGCGTGATCCAACCACACGATACAAATCAGCGTCGTGAAACCAAGTTGCCGAGCCTTCAGAATGATGTTGCGATGATGCAAGCGCGAGATGAATTTGCGCTGCGCCCGGTTCGGCTTGAACTCCACCACCAGATCATCTTCATCACCATCACCTTTGATGATGATCTTGTACAGATGGCTGATGCGCCAGATCGGGTCCGCCATGTTCTTGGCGAACTGCTCCAATTCGGCGTTGTTCATTTTGCTATCGGGAGGGACGATCCGTTGATTTGTGCAAGAAGGTCACTCAGGCTATCTGCGGCCGCCGGCGCCTCATCCTTGATGTTGAACGCCTGGCGCTCGAGGCCAACCCATGTTTTCGTGGCGGTTGCTAGATTGACCGCGACACTTGCATGCGTCCCGAGTGACACCGCGCGCATCAGGCGAGTACGGCGCTCGGGTGACTTGTCTTCCGAGCACATCTCTTCGATCTGATCTTCGAACTCGTCGCGCCGGCCGGCAACGTCGATCAATTGCTTCGTCAGCAACTCTACCAACTGTTGGCCCTGCGTGATCGCCTTGCGATGCGAGCGCACGACGTGCACAACGGTCGCTGCGGCTTCCTCGACAATCTCGCGTTCGGTTTGCGGGTTTGCAGTGCGAACCTCGCTGCGAACCAGTTCAGTGCGAACCTTCTCATTGACGCGATCCGTCAAGTCGCGCTGCCACCCTTCGCCCTTTGCCTTCTTGCGGATTGCTGTATCGGAAACGCCGTGAGTCTTAGCGATTTCACGGATCGAGAGAATGCCGGCGCGGTATGCGCGCTCAATTGCCTCCCAATCAATGCTATTGCTACTCATGCTTTACCCCGGAAGCTGCGGGGAAGTCTTAGCCTTAACCGCATCCAGCGTGATCTCGCCTTCTGGGAAGTGATCAGCCAACACGGACGCCAACAACACAGCAATGGCAATGCCTTCCGCATCCGGCGACAGGATCGCCACGGGCTTGGCGCGCGACTGCGCGATATCCTCATCGGTCGCGTTCCGATACAGTTCCAGCGGCTGGCCTTCCGCGCATGGCTCGGCGATGGTGCAGTTGCCGATCTTGAGCGCGTTGATTGCCGTGATTGCGTTTTCCATCTTCAATTCCTTGTTTTGGCGATGCACTCGACCGCCCAGGCTGCGTGCAGGCCGGAGCCGCCGTCAGCCGTGATCGTTGCCGTGTAGCGCGCACCAGGGGTCAGGCTCAAGCCGTAACCAAGCGTTGCCCGGTAGGTGCCGCGACTCGATGCGACGTAGGCCATGGCGAGTGGCCACGAGCCGCCGGTGACGTTCGCGCCGGCGGCGTCCTTCAGCGTGACTGACATGGATGCGCCGTTCAGGTCCGCGCCGGTCAGGTCGCTCTTGAGAGCATCCACTTCGAGGATGTTGTCGTTCCCGACATACAACGTACTGATGTTGCTCATGTCGGCCTCGCATCGGTTCGGCCACGAACTGCGGCACTCGTTTTGTATATCGCGCCGACTGCGGGGCGAATCCTAATTCTGGCTGTTATGGTGCCAGTGCCGGGAGCGAACCGCGCCCCGCCAATCGACTGCGCCTGGCTCGTCGCGCTAACGGCGTCTACGGCAGTTGCCGCGTGCGCTGCGACAGACTGGCCTTGCCGGCTGGCTATCGCGGCGGCGGCCGAGATGCCACCCACTGCAATTGCCTGCTGCCCTTGCTTGGTGCCGACCTGCGCATCCGCGCCGATAGACCCCGTAGCGACAGCTGATTGCGCCTGCCCCGTCGTCGCTTCGGCGTTCAACGCATCCGATGCACCCCCGGCGCCGGCCGCGCTCTGGGCCTGACTGGAACTCGCCACACCATCCGTCGCTATTGTTACGGCGGCTTGGGTGCTCTGCGCTTGAGATGCGCTCGATGTGACGCTGGTGCTTACTGCGGTGCTTGCCGCGACCGACTGGCCCTGCTTCGTGGCTCCGGATGCGGCGCTTGATATGCCGCCGGCTGCCGCCGCGCTTTGCGCCTGGCTACTAGCGACACCGGCAGCAGATGACAACGCCGCACTAGCGGCGGACGTCTGTCCTTGCGATGTGCTTGAGGCGGCGCTGATCCCCGGCGCCTGGCCAGGGAGCGCTAGCGTCGACTTCGCGCCGATGAACAACTGATATGGATCGCGCGTCAGTTCCACCAATTCGGCGCGCGACAATGCGCGAGGCCACGCGGCGAACAGGTAGATTTCGCAAGGGCGCGCCGATTCTTGGCTATCACCCTTCTTCGACAGCAGGAAAGTGGTTCCGCTGGTGCCGAAGGGGGCTGTGGTCGTGGTGGAACTGACGTCGCATCCATCAAGAGCTAACGCAGCATTCGTTCCGTCATACGATACGGCGGCAACAAAGGTCTTACCGACTGTGACCTTGGGCCCGGCTGCAATCGATTCACTGACAATATAGTGATTGTCATATACGAGCAGCAGGCGGCCGGTTGCGGTATCGACACCGAATTGCGCGCTGCCAGTGGAACTCCCCACGGTTGTAGAGGTTTCCGAAATCGTACTTGTGACCGACGCGAACGCATCGAACCGGACTATGGCAAGCTGCGTGAACGCGGCACTTTTCAGCTCGGCGTGCGAGCCAAGATTCAGGTAGTCGGATGTGCTCGAACACCGTACACCGCTTGCCCCGTTGAATTTACCAACCGTCGGCGAGCCAACGAGCGCCATCTTATACGCCGGGAGCGAGCCTAGAGAATTCTGGCTGCCATCCATGGGGTAAACGATCGCCCCATTGGCAAAATTGTTGCTGCGGTTGAGTTGTAGACCAGCCTCCGGCTTACGCTTGGCACGGCGCGGGCCGAGTATCCTGGCCATGGCTTACACCGTCTGCTTCTGCACTCGGTGGTAGCAAAGTTGGTGATTGCCTCCGGTGGAATCCAGATTGACGGCAGTGCTGTGTACCACCACCACCGACCAGAATGGCGGCAAATCGCCAAACAACGATGCGAGCGAGGTCGGCGGCATCGAGTAGACGCGGCCGGTCGTGTTGTCTACGGTGGTCGACCATGCCAGGCGCAGCGAGGAGAACTTCACGTTGTCGCTCGTGAGCGTAATCGCAGCGTCGGATCCGGTCACGGTGTCTGGATAGGTCGCAGTGCCGGACGCGATCGACGTCGGCGCCGCAACCCATACCTCGATTTTCGTTCCGGCGGTCGGGCTAGTGCCCGTCTTGAAACGGCCGGATATCAGGTGATCGAGGTCCAGATTAGTGCGGTTGTCCACAGCAGTGGATTCGCGGCCGACGAGCAGCGTCGAGCTGGTGGCCAGCGAGGCCAGCGTAATGGTCAGGTCAACCGTGTCCGCGTTCGAGGCCGGGTATTTCTGCTTGATGTCGGACATGCTATCTCCCGCTGATTACAGGCCGGAGCTCGACTGCAGCACGTCGTGCGTGAACGACGAGCAGGACACGGTTTGCGTGGCCGTAATGGTCGTCGTGGACAGGATCATGTTCGCGGTCGCCGTGCCAACCGAGCCATCCATCACAACGGTCGTGCCGTCAGATTTCAGGGCACGGAACCATGACGCCGTGCCGCTCGCCGCCGCCGACGATGCGGCAGTGATCGCGTTGAAGGTCAGCACGCCGCCAGATGCGGAAGGCGCGGCGGTCGCGTTGAAGCGCAGTTCGGCCAGCAACACCTGGCTTGTAATCGCCGTGTCGGCCGTAGCGGGCTGCGCGCCGTCGTATAGGCGTAAATACCCCGAATTTAGTAGGGTCGCCAATGAGTTGGCTTGCGAGTTGACCGTAGCGGCGGCTATTTGCGTGTTCAGTGCCATGATTTACTCCGTATTAAGTTGTTCCAACTTGGCCAACTTATTAGCCAATCTGGACGCAGTCCTTTTGGCGATTGTTTCGGCAGATACCTTCTTGCCTTTATGGGCGGCAGATATTTTCATCCGCGCCTCAAGCGAAGGCGTTTTCCCCATATTCGCTGCGCTCAACTTACGCTTTGTTTCTTCCGATCTTGGCTTGCCAATTTTCGATGCCGATATCTTTGCACATCGCTCTGGTGTAAATGGCGCGCATACTCGACCTATCTGCGCTTTCCCTATATTCGCCCGCCACTCTGCCGACATCACTCGCCCCTTCAGCGCCCTACTCATGTTGGCCTTATGCTGCTCCGAGCTTTTCGCGCCAAGCCTACTGCCAGCTGTTGGGTTTATGTTGTATCCGGTCTTCACCGCCTCATATGCGTCCAGCGCCCGCTGCTCATACATCAGCAACTGCTCTGGCGCGCAAAGCAGTAGCGCCTTAAACTCAAATGCGTCGGGGCCGTACTTCACCCATGCACGCTGCAATTTCTGACAGTGGTGAGTGCTGCAATTCAATTGAGTGCGGTGCTTGCTCCACCGCCGACCCATGTTGATTGCGCTGCCGACATATACCTTGCCGTTGACGGCGTTCCTGATGGTGTATATGCCGCTTGCTTTCATCCCCGTTACAGATCCAGGGCAGCCATCGCGGCGTCGGCCAGCGCGGTCAGCCGCGCAGCCTCGTCGGCATTCGACAGGCCGGCAGCGAAGGTCTTGATCTCGTTGATCGCGGCCACGGTAGGCTGCAGCGCGGCCAGCGATGCCTGATCGGCAGCCAGGGTCGAATTGGCGGTGGCCAGGGCTGCGTTCGCGGCGTCAACAGCGGCCTGGGCAGCGGTAATAGCCGCCTGGTCAGCGGCGATTTTGTCTTGGAGCGACATGATTTTCCTCTTGCGTGAGCCGCAGAAAAGGCGGCAGATGAAATTTGCCATTACTGGCCCTGGAATAAAAAAGCCGCCGGCGACTGGCGCGCGGCGGCAAAGCTGACGCTTGGTAGCGGCAGAGGAGACGCGGCTAGATCAGATCTGCATGTGACTCAGGATGCGATCCAGATCGGAATTGACGCTTTGAACGCGCTCAACTTGTTGCTGGATGCGCGCCGCAATTGGGACAAGTGAAGACATCTTCACGCCGCCAGACTCGCCAACGGGGTATTCCAAGCACCCAGTAATCGGTTCAAGTCGCTTCAAGAGAGCTTGAATAATGTCCTGCTGCGCGTTCAGCGCGTATTGCATCTGGTTCAGTTGGTCATGAACCTCGCCGGTCATCAAAGGCTCTGGCTGGATAGCCCTTTGACCACCTACGTTGTCATATTGGGATTGTTTTACGGTATTCAGACTCGACATGCTGTTCTCCTGTGAAGTTGAGGGTAACGGGCCTTCACAGGCTTTAGACTTGAATTGGTGCCGGTTACAGCGTCCGGCGTCGTTCTGCGCCCCGATTGGAGGTCGGGGCCGACTGTGCGGTTAAAACCGCCGCTCAAGTTGCTATGTCATTGAATGGCTAATTGATGCGTTAAGGCATCGCCAGTGCCAAGCTACCCGCTGCCTCGATGGCTAATTGCGCGGTAAGCCGCCTTCACAATATTCAAGTGCGTTTTTCGTGTACGCCTCACGTCTGCCTGCGCCGGTACCGGCCAAGCAAATTCTGTTCTGGTGCCAGGACGGGACTCGAACCTGCGCACCCGGATTATTAGACCGGAGCTCTCCCTGTTGAGCTTTACCTTGGCGTTAATCTCTGTCGCTGCGATCTGGCCGGCGATTGGCTGGAAGTAGCCACCAACCTAACTCGCGCCTGATCTCGTCAGGTGTGGGCGGCGGCTCTAGCTGCTCGTGCGTGCGGCGATCCATGTACTCGCGCACCTCCTGTTTCGTCGGGCGCTTTATATTGGTCATGGCTGCCTCGCAAAGTGGCGCCGGAAATGAAAAAGCCACCTCTAGGGCGGCTTTTGGTTCGTTGCAAAACTATCTGTTATGTCAACTACAAATTTCAGGGCGAACAAGGCTTAAGCAACTTGTTTCCGATAAACCGGCTGTTCTCGAATATCGGCGGCCCTAGTCCTGCTGAGCGGTGAGGCTCGCGCCTACATTACGCGGGGCAGAACGAATGTGCAAATATATTAGCCTTTTTCCTTGCGGTTTACAACTTAAAAACACATCGCCGGTAATTATTTTTGCTTGTCTCGTTTTTCCGCTCGTATTCCGGAGCATCCCATAACGCGGCGCGGACAACGCCATTCTTCCCGCCAAATCGAGCGCGCAGCTTATTTGACCAGCGCCGAACTTCTTTTGCGCATCTCATGCCGCCCTCCAGAGCCGCCCAGCAGCGCGCGATCCTTGCGACTGGAGAATGCCCTCCAACTCGCCGGACATCTGCTGCGCACGCTCAACGATCAGTCGGCCACCAGTCATCGGTTGAAGCTTAGACCCCTTGCAGGCTGGACATGTATGTTGATTTGTCTGGACGCCAGTCCCTTCGCAGGTAGTGCAGCGACTGTCGAGCCAATGCGCCAAAGAAATTTCTGCCACCTTTTGATAGAAAGTCTCATTGGCGAGCACATCCCACTCCGTGCGCGGAACCGGAAGCCAGCCGCGCTCCTTGCCCTTGCGGCGCACCTCGACAGTCCAGATGCGCAGCGCCTGTGCGATGTTGATGGCGCGGCCCTCGAAATCCTTGTGCACGATACCGTCCACGAATTTGATGCGCATCAGAAGCGCGCCGAGATCACGATTCGACGCGGCCATGCTTGCCAAAGCCGACGCGCAAAGCGCCTCAGTCTTGCGGTGAAATGCATCATCCATCAGGTTGCTGGCGTTGACTGAATCTGCGTATCGTTCGGCAAACATGAGCGCTCCTTTCGTGAACAGGCGAAGGTTAACACCATAGAGAACTATGTGTCATCAGGAATCGCAGGTTTTCCAGCAGCATCGCGCTCGCGCCGTTCGCTGCGGTCGAATTCGACGTAGTTAGAAGGGTCGCGATAGGCACGAACCGGAAGCGCACGGCTCTTTTCCTTACCCTGGCGATAGAGCAGCAAGGCGTAGCGCTCGGCGCGCGTAAGTTCCTTCTCTTTCATGCCGCACGCTCGACGTTGATCCCGCTCCGGATGCGCCGTACAACCTCGTCGGCTGCGCGTTCCACGTCGATTATTCGGGAGGCGTCAAGCTGGGCATCATGCACGTCCATCGCGAGATTGAGCGCCGCCAATTCTTCGCCCTTGAACACGAAGCGGCCGATCTGAAAATACCGTTCGCGCACAGTCATCATGGCATCACGGGCGGCGAGCATTTCAGCCCGATATTCGTCGCCCGTGCCGCGCTCGCACATGATGTTGCTCATGTTGATGGCGCCGACGATCAGATCCCATGCGGCCCGGTTGCCGTGCCCAGTGGCCAAGTCGGCCATGGCCTTGTGGTTCTTGATGCGCAGCGCCTGCAGGTGCTCGGCGTCGATGCGTTTCAGGCCGCCGAAGAAGTAATTCACCGGGTTCTGGACGACTTCCTTGGGACGGTATGCCTTACGGGGTTTCTTAGTCTTGGCCATGGCTCACCCTATCGAACGGATTGCGGCGCGCGCTTCGGCCAGCTCCCGGTACAGCTCCGTCCGGTGCTTGTCGACCTTGAGAGGCCGCGCAGGCTGAGGCGTATGCTCTGGCGATGCCGCCGCGATCGGATCGACCGTCGGAACGTAGTACGTCCGGTCGCGCTTCGCCAGCGAGATCATGATTTTGTCGCTGCGCGATAGGGCAAGCAGCACGCGGGAGGTGTGCGAGAGCGTCCAACCAAAATGCACGGCAATCTGCTGGCAGCACAGCCGCGCGCCGGCCTTGGATGCGAGATAGGCGTGGGCTAGTTCCATCGAGGTTTCTGTGATTTGTGACATGATTTTTCCTATGAAGATAATGGCCAGCTTTTATCCACGAAATCCATCGCGGCCTCGGGCGACCTAAAACGCCGATTCATCACCTGACGCTCAATCCCAGCCTCTATGTACGGTGGCCACGCTAGCCAGTATGTGCCCGTCGGCACGCCACGGTCGTCATGCGGCCGCGCCACGCTGGCATGGTCCTTTCGCATAAAGCTGGACGACTGCCAGAAGCACCATTGCACGGGCACGATTACCCCTTGCCTATTCATCGCGCACCTCGCTAAACGTGGTGACGATGACCGGAACGCCGCGCACCATCTTGAACGTCACGGCATCCGGGGATACGGGATGGCCGGCGTCGGCTTCCATTCGAAATCGAACGATGGCCATGGCTTTTGGTAGATCTGCGATGTCGGGCGCCTTCTCGTCGTTCAGCGCTTCGTCGGGCTGGGTTGCCATTTTTCCTCCGGATTGGAAATGCGGCTTTCTAAGCCGTTTTCTTTGGCGGGTTGGTGTGCTGGTAGCCGAGTGGTCGCGTTCGCGGCGTGGCGGGTCTGTGGTAAAGCCGCAGAGGCATTTGCGTTCGTCATGCAGACCTCCGAAAGCTAGGCCAGTCGAAATTGCAGACCATCGCGTTTTCGTGAAGCCGGTCATGCACGCGGTCACCGACGAACTGCGCCAGGTTGTCCAGCGACTGATTCGAGATCACGATCATCGGTTTGTCGCTGCCGTAGCGGCGGTTGATGATTTCGGTCAGCAGCAACGCCGAGTTGTCCTTGTTCGGGATGGCGTCGATCTCGTCGAGGATCAGCAGGTCGTACTGCACGAAGCGGTCGATCTCGGAGTCCTCGGACTTCCCTTCCTTGCCGTAGCTGGCCTGGATTTCCGAGATCATGCCCTTGGCCGTGATGTAGCGAACCGAGCGCGACAGGCGGTTGATGTACGACTCGGCGAACTCGCATGCGAGCTGCGTCTTGCCGGTGCCGACATCGCCGATCAGGATCAGTGCGGCCCAGCGCTGTTCCGCGATGATGAAGTCCCGGAACGAGGCGGCCACCATGCGAACCGCCTTGTGCGCCGCCGTGCTGGGCGTGAATTTTTGCCCCCGATACTTCGACGGAATCTCGGCAATCGCGTGCAGCGCGGCGTTGCGCTCGTTGGCCCACTTCTCGGCGTATTCGGCAGCCAGCTTCACCTCCAGGCACGAGGGGCAATGCCACTGCTGGCCGCGCCGCGTCATCACCGTGGCCGGGCCATGCTGATCGCAATTGCCGTCCATCGCGACGACGTTCGCCGTGAGGCAGGTCAGCAGGTTGGCGGCAGTTTCCGGGGCGCTCACAGCTCAACCTCACCGTCAGGGACCGCGATGCCGAGCCTCGCCATGGTCGCGGCCTGGGCGGCAGCGTCGCCGGATCGGTCGACGTTGGCGAAGTTGAACTTCTCAGACTGCTGTTGCGCAGACCGAGCGCCGGCAGCCACATTCCAAACGGACTTGTAGTGCTCACCGGGACCGAAGAACGTGGAGGCCTGCTTGATGTACTGCGGCTCGGTGCGCTGGCTCAGCACGTGGGCAGCGTAGCGCAGGACGCCGGCCAGGATGTCGGCAGCGGGAACTCCGGCCTTGATGCGGGCAGCCCATGCCTTGTGTGCGTCCTTCTTGCTTGCGCCGGGGCGCGGCGGGTAGGCAGACCAAGTCTCCTCGAACTCATCGGGATATTCCGGCGAAGCCGATATAGTTTTTGACTTTGGTTTTATAGATGTAGGTGAAGGTGAAGGTGACGGGCATTCATCAAGCAATGCTTGGGGCATGCTTGGAGCATTGCTTGGAGCATTTTTACCCCATCTTTTGTCTGCTGCAGCCTTCGCGCGGGCCTGATTCTTGTCTTTATTGACAAGTGCGTTCGCTTTTTCTTGGTCGATTCGACCATGCACAAGCATGCCGTCCTTATGCTCGAAGAATGCTCGAAGAGTGCTTGAAGCATTGCTCCAAGCATCACCCATCCGGCTGATCGTTGCCAGGCGAACGTCGTCATCAGGGATCGGGCCTGACTTCCAGTAGTGCAGGATAAGCATCAAATACCCGCCATGCTCTGCGGGGGTGAGATGCATGGTGTCGGCGAGATAGTCGGCGACGTAGAACGGCATCCAGATGTCTACGTCAGCCATTTTTCTTGTCCTTGATGACGTTCCAGCAGATGCCGCAGAAATACCTCATCGCCGCTTCTGCATCGCACGACCGCTTCGCGCAAGCCTTGTGCATGTACTCAGCAAGATCTTCGGCGTCTACGCTCTTCAGGAAGGTGCGCACCGACTGGCGAAACGTATCGGTGAACGCCTTCGTTGGGAAGTGCCTCTGAAATACCGTCTCCACCTGATCGATCGAAGTATCGGTGCGCTTGCGAATGGCCTTCAGCAAACGCTCGTAGGCCTTTATCTGGTCGAGCTTTTCAGCCATCAGGGCGGCGCGGTCCTCAAGCGACTCTGGAAGCGAAGTCAGTAGCCTGGCGCCCTTCCCGCGATTGCAGTCAAAGCAGGCTGTGATGAGGTTGTTTATGTCGTTCCCGCCGCCGTTGGCGACGGGGTTGATGTGGTCCGGCTCCAGAATCACTTGCGGCGGGTGCGCGCCGCAGTATTGGCAGGTGAACGAGTCACGCTTGAACACATCAAAGCGGGCCTTTATACTGATCGCTTTCCGCATATTTTCCATCTGATTTCTTTCGTTATTAGGTGCTGTAATTATGAGTTTGGACAGAAGTTGCTATCCGCATGGAGGGGTAAAATTCCCCTGTTTTTAGGCGGATTGCTTCGCTGCCGCACTATGAAAAAACACCGTAAAAATAAATTCGTTTTGAACCTTGAGCTTGTACGAAAACGTCACTGCTTTTGTAGTGAGCTTTCCCGTGCCGGAGCCACGCCAAACAGCGCTGTCACCATGGGATCGCCAACAGCTGCCGCCTTGCGCTCCCAATACCTGCTGCGCCAGTGCGCCCGCAAGACGTCATAAC
This sequence comes from Rugamonas sp. GW822-FHT03B10, assembly GCF_058801745.1. Classification (NCBI taxonomy): domain Bacteria; kingdom Pseudomonadati; phylum Pseudomonadota; class Betaproteobacteria; order Burkholderiales; family Oxalobacteraceae; genus Rugamonas; species Rugamonas sp. GW822-FHT03B10. The sequence goes on from NZ_JBXANP010000018.1 coordinate 56,108, forward strand.
GGCCGTCTTCCTTAGCCTTGGCCTCGTAGCGCAGACGGATCTGGCGCTTCGTCAGCGTCTTGAGCTTGCATTCGGCGTCAGGCAGGTTGCCGATCGAGTAGATCGCCATGTGTGCTCCGGCGCGCGGATGCGGCTGCCACCCAGAGATATAGATTTCACCGGCAGCGTGCAGGATACGCACCCAACGCAGTACGGCCGAACCGCTGACGCCTGAGCGGGCTATGAGATGGGCCTTGGTGCCAGGCATGGCGCCCAGCACGTATTCGCGGAAGTTCTGCTTGGTCACAATGCACTCTCCTGATTCGGTACTGCATCAAACAGCCCGATCTGGCGCTTAGCTAGTCGCTTCTGTTCGGCGGCTTCTTCGCGCCGGCGCGCCACGGCCCCGACCTCGTATTCGATGCGCGCGCGGGCGATCTCCATGTAGTTGGCGTCCAGCTCGATCCCGATGAACTGGAAGCCCTCGCGCATGGCGGCCTTGCCAGTGCTGCCGCTGCCCATGAATGGGTCAAGCACCACGCCGCCGGGCTGCGTCACCAACCGGCACAGGTAGGCCATCAGGTCGGTCGGCTTGACGGTCGGGTGCGTGTTGCCCATCAATGGCGCCTCATATCCATCATCGCGGCGCGTCATGTGCTGCCCGCTAGTGTTGCTCACCATGCCGCCCTTCTTCTGAGGCAGATGCTCCGTCCCGGCGTTACGGTCGGATTTATTGGCCTTTGCGCAGTAGAAGAACCGGGCGGCGCTGCCGGTGCTGGCGGAAATGGTGCTGTTGGTAGTGCTGCCGCCATAGGTTCCGTAACAGACCGATCCCGGGGCATCCTGTGCCGCACGTTTTGTGCCGGCTTCCATCGCGCCACTGGATGATTCAGGGAACAGCGCCACAACTTCCGGGCTACCATCGTGGATCAGGTTCGCTGGCCAGCGCCCGGCGGCATCGCCGCCACGCGGCCCCGGCGTAGCCGCTAAGTTCGTGCCGCCATTCTCGGTATAGCGACGATCGGCGCTGGCTTCTCCATCGCGGCTGCGCGGTACCGCCTCATCATGTCGGCATGGGATGCCGCCTGCGCCGGCGCGCAACTGTTCGTCGTGCGGCACTCGGCAACCATCAATATTTAGCGCCCCAGTACCGAACTGCAGCACGTTGGATGCTACGGTGCCGACCAGCGGCTTACGCGCCGTGCAGATTGGTTCGTGGGCGGGTTTCAACGCCGTTCCCCATCCGTCGAAGCCGGCCGCCACCATATCCGCGCTCTCAACCTCGCCCTTCTCTGCCTTTTCTTGAGTCCAGTTGCGCGATTTCGGGAAACCGGATCCGAACACCCAGACGGGGAAGTGCTCCTCAATTTCACCATCGCCGCGCACGTACAGAACGCGATCGCGGATCTCGAAACCAGCATCCTCGATTCCGCAAGTCATGCGGTGATAGGTGCGCGCCGACGAAAACGAAAGCAGATGACCGCCAGGCTTGAGGACGCGGAACGCTTCGCGCGCCCAGTCCTCGCTGAATTGCTGGAAAGCCCTCATGGCTGCCGGCGCCAGATCGTACTTACCAGCTTCGGCGGCGATTGACTTGTGACCGCCGTTCGGGCCAGCGTCCGGCGCGTGGCTGTCGAAGCTGCGGCGCTTCTCGGTGCGCGCAATGATATCAGCGCCATCCCATGCCTTCCCCATGAAGGAAATGCCGTATGGGGGATCGGTCACGACAGCATCGACCGAGCAATCGGGTAGCGTGCGCATGACTTCAATGCAGTCGCCAAGGTGCAGCGTGAACGGCGCAGCGGCGATTTTCTCCTGTTCTTCGAGGCTAAATGCGCTCATGTTTTCTCCATTCGTTATGACAGTCGTCAGGCGGCCGCCTTCAGTTCTTTGAGTAGTTTTTTGTAGTGCGCGGTCATTTCCTTGAGCTGGTCGACCGTGTAATGGCGCGGGCGGTAGTCAGCTTCCAGTGCCTCAACTGCGACCAAGCCGATCTTTGCGATCAGGCCGATGCGGTAGTTGATGAGGTTGCCGGACAGGTGGACGTTGCATGGCTGACATTGCTTGTGAATGTTGGCCTCCACGAAGCGCAAGCCTGGCCGCGCGCCTGTGCTGAGGTAGTGCCCGGCGTGCCATTGCCCGTCGTGCCAGCGACCGCAGGAAATGCATGGAAGATGCGCGTCCCGCGCCCGGATATAGGCGTTCTCGGTGGTCTGCAGGTCGCGCACGTAGTCGGCCTTGCGCTTCAGCTTGGCCAGCCCTTCTTGCCGCTCCCTGCGATCCGTGCGCGCCTTTTCCAGCCGTACCAGTTCTTGCGCGCACTCCGGGCAGCACGCTTTGTGTGTCATGCTGCGCGGTGGAAAAGGCTTCCGGCACGCCGGCACCGCGCACTTGCGCATGCGAACCTTCTTCTCCTTGATGATGATCTTCGTCACCTCGCGGGATTCGATGCGGTCTGAGCGGGAGAAGCCGGAGGACTTCATGGGCGTGGTGCGTGGTGGCATGGGTGAACGTTTCAAGGCGTCACCTTTGGCGCAGCATGAATCGGCATCCAGTGGGTCGGCTGATACCCGATACTTCGACATTCGGGATTGCCGAAGGATCGCGAGCATGTGAAAATTCCCTCGAAATCGACATCCATAAAGCCGTCGTCATGGCCCATGTCATCCGGCGCATCGCCGTAGCCGACGTGCCAGCGGCCAGGAACTGATACCGCTTCGCGATCAAGCGTCGCATCAACGGCGCGGCCCAGCAAGATCAGCGTCCCGTCGCGCGGTGCGGTTTCGATTGGACGCCACGTCTGCATGGTCGCTTCCGCAGCCTTCAGTTTCATGATGAACTCGCGCGTGGTCAGCACCATGGCATCGATGTGATGGTGCTTGATGCGGATCATTCCGTTGTAGGCGGCGAGTTCGCGCTGCCATGCGTTCGCATACATATCCGCGCTGGCCGCGTTCGCTTGAGCCACTTTGGAGATACGCGCACACTCAGCGGTCAGATTGGAGATTTCCTTTTTTACTTCCTTTTCAACCAGATCGAAGGCGCTCACGATTGCACCTCCGGCGCGGCTGGGAGTGGCATCCAGTGACTTGGCAGCGGAAAGGCCACGGCGTCGCTATAACCCTGAGTCGCATAGCACGGCGACTGCTCCCAATACCCTTGAAGCCAGCGGCCTTCGATCTGGCCTTCGGCCGTGTACAGCAAGACGGGCTTGCCGTCCTTCGGCGCTGACTCGATAGGCTGCCAGCTTGGCGCTGCCTGTGGTGCTTGGGGCGCGGCGTAGAGCGGAGTTACCTTGCGGCCTTTGCGCTCCCAGTAGTTTGCCAATACCGGGTCGTTGGTCAGTTCCGGGCAGGTATCGGACAGGATTCCCCATGCGACTGGCTCTTGCTCTACTGGCTTTGCCGAAGCGGCGGCGTGAGCGCGCTGGTCGTCCACGATCCAAGCAAGCTTGGACTTGCAGCGCTCGATGGGCACAAGGGCATCGCCATCGTTGTAGCCTCCGGCGGAATGTTCGCAGAAGAACGCGCGCAGCATTTCGCTGTAGTCTTCGGCGCTTGGCTGCGCCGCCTTTTCCGCGCGCAGTTGCTCCAGTTCTGCGATCAGGGAGAGGATGACGTTTGGCGACGCGGCAGCGATATAGCCAGCATTAGCCACATCGCGATCAAGTGCTCCGCTGTAGCCGACGTCAGCGACTATTCGACCATTCTTGCCTTTGACTGGATGAAGATCAAAGGTGGCTGCGTGCGCAGTCCACGGCCCTAGCGTTGCCGCTTCCGCTGCGGCCTTGAGTGCTTGAGTGTTGGTGGTCATGGCTTCGCCTCGATTTCCGCGATGCGCTTTGCCACCCACTCGCGCCGATCCCGCAGGCTCTCGGCTATTTTTTCAGGCGCCGCCTTGCTCCAACGCTCTTTTGCGTTTTCGATTGCCGCATCAATGGTTTCACCATCAGCGACGATTTGACTCGTCTCCAGGTGTGTTACGACGAATGGCCTACGCATGCGGTCGATGGTCATGTGGACAATGAATTTCTCATCCGTGCCAGGGATGGAAACTTCTTCCGCGATTACCTCAAACACCTCTTTCGTTCCGATGATTTTTGCTCTCATGCTGCTCTCCTGGTGCAGCGAATACACACAGTGCTATCGCCTACGAATTGAGTAATGGAGCGCCGGCGCTTGCATGGGCCCGTGCAGTTGCGCATGGGCGAGTAGTAGCCGGCGTTGGATTCTTTGTTGATGGCGCGATGCTGGCGCTCGGTTTGGCTTTCATCCCATCTCATGGCTGTTCATTTCGTGTTATATTCCGCATTGAATCCTCGTAGTAAAGTTGTCTAAAGCCGCGCGCGCCAACGCGGCTTTTTCTATTTCCGTGGTAGTGGTTTGTGATTTAAGAATAATTTTTCATGTTGCACCGCGACTTTCGGAATTCATGGACAGGCGCAACAACTCCTCCATGAACTCAATCGGCGTAGCGTTGGCTTCTTTCCTGCCAAGGGTCGGTTTGTTAGCCGCCTTTCCACGCTGATCTTGAAACCCGATTTGATGCGTTCCTTCCGGCCTATCCCACCGCAAATTAAAAGGTGGGCTCTTGCCGTAGTAATAGAGCCATGTAGCCTTGTTGGCGCGGTGCCCGTAGGCGCTCTGCCAAACCTCACATACCCACCCGCCATCAATGATTCTTTGCCATCCAATACCTACCGGCTTCGCCAGGCCGTGCGCTTCCCATGCTCTCGTCTTTGCTGGGTGCTCAAGTACACCGCCAAAGCGTCGGACTGCTTCTAGCGCGGAAGCAAAGCACCCGCCATCATTCCCTGGCATGTTGTGCTCTCCACCCCATCGAACATAGTTCACGACGGCCATTGCGCCCCAAAGCTGGCATGGTGGATGTGCAACAACTGGTAGCGGTCCGGCGTAACGCCTGGCATCCCGATGCTCCGGCCAAGCATCGATGCGAGGATCATTTGCATAACAGCCATCGGGTTGCACAAACAGAGCGGCGCAGCGGGTAATTTCAGGCAACTCTCCCTGTATTGCATCGCCTAAAATCGGCCGTGAAATATTGGTACCCATCTATTTCTGCTCTGCCGCTTCGCGCGCCAACTTCGCGTAGTGCTTGAGCTGCTTGAACTTCTCGATCGGCATGACGTGGCCGGGTTCGATCGGCGGCGGTTCCGGCTGTTGGTTCTGCTGCGTCATGCGGGCGCCTCGCCGGCAAGTGCAGCGCGGATTTCCGCGACAGGGATGCTGAATTTCTCGTGGATGCGCAGGATCAGGGCGGGGCTGACCGGCACATGTTGGTGGCGGATTCTGCTGATGAGGGGTCGATTGACGCCTAGCGCGTCGCAGAGGTGTGCATCGTTCTTGAAGCCGAGCCTAGCGATCAGCCAGTCAATGAACCCGGCGGGTGGGTATGCGGTAGTCATGGTTGCACCTTGCTGGTGATGTAGTCGATGGCCTGCTGGACGGTCTTGATCTTGTCGGCGTCCTCGTCCGAGATTTGGACGCCGAATTCGTCTTCGAACGCCATTACCATCTCGACTTCATCCAGCGAGTCGGCGCCCAGGTCGTTGACGAAAGATGCTTCCGTCTTGACGCTTGCCTCGTCCGTGCCCATCTGGATGGAGACAATGCGGCGCACGCGATTTTCGATGGTCAGGATGGGCTCGGGGAACCGCTCGCAGCCCGGCGCTACGTGGGCGTTGTCTTGCGGTGGCGGCGTGTCGGCCAAGCGCTGCTTGAGCAGGTAGCCTTCCAGCACCCAGATTTTGTTGACAGCGTTCTGGCGCGCGATCTTGCGGCCGACTTCGGAATCGAAGTTTTCCGGGCTGGCGCAGGCGCTCTCGCCGGTGACGGTGAAGCCGTTGCGCAGGACGAGGACGCAGAAGGTAAGCAGGGCCAGCGAGTGCTTTTGACCGGAATGCACTACCTCCGAAAATGCGAGGGAGTCAGGACTTTGACTGGCACCAACGATGCCATCCTCAGCCGTGAAGTAGAACTCACCACCGATGCATGCCTCGATGCCCGCCGGCGTCACGCGCGGCGCAGTCAGACCCTTGGCCTGGATTTCCTGCTCGATGGCCTGGTCGCTCATGCTGTAGCCTCGCCTTCGTGCTTCTTCGCCTGCGTGGTCTGGTACGGCATCCATTCGACGTAGCCGTATGCTTCGGCACCATCAACTGTCTTAGGCGTCTGGTCGCCTTCCTGGATCAGCGCAACAGAAGTCTTTGTGAACGGCTTGCCCATGATGTCCAAGATCAGGACATTGATAAGGCGGTCGCCCCACACGGCGATGATGGTGGCATCCAGTGGTTGCGGGTTGAAGTCGGGGTTGCCCATCATGGACATGGGCAGCGGGCCGGTCAGGTCACTTCGGCTCGGGCGATACCAGACCTTGCGGCCGACGGTTGGAATGATCATTTTTTGCCTTTCGATTTGCCAGCGCAATGCGGGGCGCGGCTTCCCGTAAAACGTCAGGCTTCGGCGAGTTCCGGCACATCGATTTCTTCGATGAACTTCGCCATGTACTGCGCGGTTTCCTGGTCGTCCCATTTCTTACTCAGTGCCAGCGATTGACGCTTGGTCATCGGGCCTTGGCAGCCTGCGTAGAACTTGTAATCGGTTGAGTACCAGAGGCCGTGTTTCTTGACGCAGACCAAACGACCTTCAACGCCATGCATTGATTTCAGCATTGGCAAATAAGGCGCGTTCTCGGCGCGGTTGTCGAGGGAGCCGCCCACGCTGGTCGGGACGGGGAACTGTGCGTTCTCGGCGCGGTTGTAGAGGGAGCCGCCCACGCTGGTCGGGACGGGGAACTGTGCGTTCTCGGCGCTGTTGTCGAGGGAGCCGGTTACTTCTTCAAGATCGGCGTAGTCCGCAACGTTTTCATTGGTGATGATCAGATTTCCTGCGTGTTTCATGTTTTCTCCTTGGTTGTTTTCGCGACTTCCTGGTGCTTCGTCATGGCGGTGCGCCCTTGCGCTCCATCACATCTACTGCATGATCCAGATCGCGTTCAGCCTGGTGCAGCGCCCTTCTCTTCTCGCTGCGCTCAGCATCAGATGCGCCCAGCATGTCTTTCTTTTTTTGCCGCCAGTCCAAGGCGCGCCTTAAAACTCGCGCCTCGGATACTGACGGCCCTTGCTCTTGTTCCATCGACCCTCCCCTGTTGATTTAGATGTCAGCTTCTACGCCATCAAACCAACAGGCGCATTCGAGGGACGGCGCCGTAGCTAACGCGATTGCCGGGGAAGTACTGGGCCTTCCCGATGGGCAGCTTGGGCCCTTCGTTTCGGCGCCTGGCGGCACTATCATTGAAGTGCGCAAAGTTGCGGCAGAACTCGCGGACCTTGGCAGCCCGCGTGGTGCCGGCGATGGAGCAAGCCCGGTGGAATGCGGCGTGCTCCTCGTCGTTGAGGTAGGTCTTAAGTACGGTGGTGCGTTGTTTCATGGTGATCTCCTAGTGGTGCGGTGGGACGGGAGTGCTACTACGGGTACTACAAAATCAGGCGGGAGACTTAATCGTGTTAAATTGCCAATTCCACTCAACAACTTACAAAGGAATCTCCCATGAACTATTTGCAACTGATGTTTGCTGATGCGATGCGCCGGCGAGCTACTGAGATGCTTTATGTCGACCACAAGGACGAATCCGGCATCGAGTTTTCCGACTTTGCTTCTGCCAATTTCGATAACTACCTGAAGGAGGCGATCCTTGAGGCGAAAAGGACGGCCGACAAAATCGAGGCCATTTCTATACCAGCCGAGCCATAAGCTTCTCTTCTGGTGATACCTGCGCCTGGTACGCCGCCAGTCCGGCCTTGTAGGCTTTGGCGGCGTTCTCGGCTGTCTTGGTAAAGTCAGCCTGCGAATTGATGGCGGCTGCGTTCACGATCACTTCGGCCAGGATTTTGTTGAGCGTTTCTTCGTTAGTCATGGCATGTCTCAGGTTTGGCCGCTGATGCGGCGGTGGGTGGGGATGCGAGTTCAGGCCAGATGTTTTGCCAGTCGTTCGGTCGCAAATCTTTGCGTGTCACTTCGCCGCCGGTAGCCGTCTCGATTGAGAGGCAGTTTTCTACCGGCACGCCGCGAACGCGCCAATTGCCGAGGCGAGCGGAGCTAGTACCGATTTTTTCGGCTAAGGCGGAAAGGCCGCCGCACATCTGGATGGCTTTGTCGAGAGAGTTCATGAAGACCATAGTACACACGCTGTGTATTTTGGTCAAACTATTTGTGTAACACGCTTTGTGAATTGATAGCTATGCTTGAGCGTATGAGTAAAAGTACAAATATTCCGTGGGAGCGGATCGAAGCTCGCTTGAATGAGTTGGGTAGGGATCAGGCTTGGCTGCGCTCGCAGCTAGAGATTGACCCACAGGTGATTAGCAATTGGAAAACGCGCGGCGCCCCGCCTCGTGAGGTAGTTGCTATTGCGATAGCACTAGATGTGTCTACGGATCGACTTTTGGATATGCCAGGGGCGCCAGACCGGCCGCGCAGCGCCCCTCGCTGGATGGATTCGCAGGCGTTTGATTTGCTGCAGTTATTCGATCCGCTCAGCGCCCGTGACAGGGATGCCGTCATGGATTACGTCCGCAGTTTCGCAGTTATCGATGCGACTCCGAGCGCGCCCGGAAAGGAATGATTTGGCATTACTCCCTCTAGGAAATCTGCTTGCTTGGCTCTCCATCGCTATGAGGTTTTTATGCTGACTCTCGTCATCCATCGCATCCCAGGCTGCAATCCATCGGTCTCGCTTGGTCATTTTTTGAATTGTATGTTTGTGAACAGAAAGTAAACAATATTCCCGCTGCGCACCGGCTGATAGCAAGAATAAAGGTACTTTCATCTCTCATTTGTTAAATGAAAAGTAACAAATTCTCACTTTATGCCTTCAGTATGAAGGGAATTTGCACAGAATTATTGGCTTTTGAGAAACAATCGGGCGATGAAGAAACCGCCCATACAGAAGCCATTCCAAGACGATTACATTAAGTCGTCTCTCCGTCTGCCGAGGTCACTACATGCCGAACTGATGGCGGCAGCCGACTACAACGGGCGCGGGCTGAACGCTGAGATCATGGATAGGCTCCGAGCTGCCCCGGTCGCAGAAATGCTCAAGACACTGCTGCGCGAGAATGCGGAGATGAAGGCCATACTCAAGGAGATGCGCGACCTGGCCCTGGATAAATGATGCGCCGATACGCACAGTGACAATCCGATAGACTATTGCAAAAACAAACAGTCATAATGAAAACATGAAAACTTCCACAATCTGACTGTCATGGAAACATCGCCTGAACGACTTCTAATCCTGGGTATGATCGCGCTTGCTGTCGGCTGCGAAGTTTTCATGTGTGCCGCCAGGTTGGTTTGACCGTCTGCCGAAAATTTGGCAGACGGTCTCCTTGGATTTCAGGAGGTCTCTCCCCGTCCTGCCAATATGGACGTTCGATCAAACTCAAACTCGATTTGAGCCTCGCTGCCGAATAAATTCCGCGTGCTGTCTTCCAGCATTGCAAAATCTTGCGGTGTCGCAGTGCCGTTGGCCAGGCGCTCTGCGACCGGCATAGCCTTTTCGACCTGAGCCACCGTCATCTCGCAATAATGAGTTGTCCCAGCGAGAGCATTATTGGCTTTATGGGCTGTAGAGAAAAGTACGCCGTGGCGTCCAACGATACCGAGAGCGGCCTGATGCAGTGGCAAGCGGTCGTGATAAGTGCTTAGTCGAGTTTTGGTAAGCTCCGCCTCCAGCGCGACCATGCGGTCCCAAACCTTGGCTTGCAGCTCGTAGCTGTAGCTCATGGCCATCAGGCAGGCTTCGCGCTTCTGGAGATAGTAGCAATCGTAGGACTGCCCGTTTTGCGGGTGAATGTAGGTGCCGGAAAATTTTCCGGCACCCCCTCCCAACACGCGCGGCACCTTCTTCATCAAATCAGAGTGCTCCAGCTTCACAAACGGCTTCTCCAAAGTCGCGCGCGCCTTGCGGTCTTCATTGATAAATTCGACCATTTCCATACTGCTCAAGGCCGGCTCAAAATTCCGAATGGGGCCGCTCATTGCAATGCCCCGTATTCAGCTTGGTTGAAGGTGTGCAGATCGAAAATATCCAGCACGGCGTCGTGACCGCCAATGCAACTGACCATGTCTGCGGCGAGCTTCATTGATGTGGCGGTAAAGGCCTTCGCCTTTCCGTGGCATGCGAGCATTGCGCCCTCGCGGAATCCGCCCTTAATGGCTTGGGTCAGCAGGTGGTCAAATACCTGCTCAGCGAACGGGTTTCCTTGGGAGTCGAGCTCACCGCGTTCGGCAGCGCCTGCAACGTGCAGCACCCCGATAAGTGCGAGTTCAATGCGATCCTGCTCGGGTATAACGTGGCGCGCAAGCTGCGCACTGGCTTCAAGGCTTGTTTGGCCGGTCGATTTTTCGCGGCCGAGAGGCAATGCACTCATAGGCTTTCTCCAACTGTTGGTTTTTGGATTAACTGCAACGTAGTCAAATCTCACTCCCTTGAGCAGCCATTGGCCCACATTCCATCCACGCCAATACGGGCAACCAGTAGCTGAACCTATCAGCATAGCTCCTGTTTTGCGCCATGCAAGCATGGGTTTCAAGGTGACAATAGAATAGATTTCAAGTTGTTGATTTCTCTATGATTGATGAGCGCAAAGCGCCGTCTCGTCAACCTGCTAACCAGCCCAAAGAGGATTCACATGAGCTCACATGAAGACCCTTCTTCCTGTATTACTTATAGCCAGCTTTTCACGATGATTGCCCCCATCGTTATCGCGCTCCACGAAAGGAATCTGATAGATATTGCGGAAATTCCGTCGTTCTACGAAGATGCTCTCATGAGGCGCAAGTTCAATCTGAATGCCTCGGATGCCGAACTGGAATTTCTTCGACAGGCAATAGCTGGATTCCAAAGATTGGCGCTGGCTATAAAGCCGCCTGCGGCTTAGGTGGGTTCCGGCGGCGTGGGCATCTTTAGCCCAACTGCTTCCAGCATCATTTCCGGGATGCTCTTGCTTTCGCCGGCCGGGAACATCTGCCTATGAAAAGCCTTTAGGCGCTCTTGCTCCTGCTCTATGCCGAGCTGATACCGGCTCAATTGCTCTTTGAAGCCAACCAGATCAAACGTGGAACTATGCTCCGCCGCCACATGCTCAGCCATGGCCTGAGCAACCCGCTTCTCCACCATCTCCTCAACCTGACGCAAGGTCACGCATCCGCAGTTCTGGCACTGCGCGCCATTCGATTGTTCTGACATATCAAGCTCCTATGCCCCGCTAGCCGGGGCTTTTTTTCGTCCGGGGATTCGGGCGATGAGGCAATTCTACACATTTTGAACATTTTCTTACACAAATCGTTTGCATGACTACACAAGATGTGTAATACTCATTTCATCGACACAGAACACCGATGGAGCACGAAATGTCCCAAGCAACAAACACCTCGATTGCTTACAAGGTCCGCAATGACGGCGGCACGTTCAGCATCGCCCGTGTGATCCACGGAATCGAATTAGACCGGCCGCACTTCCCTGGACTGATCGAGAACGAGGCAAAAGCGAAAGTCGCTGCCATGAACCTAGAGATTCAACAGTCAAGCAATCCTTGATCGTTGAACCTGTAAGCAACCCTTACAACTTGGAGCGCGCCATGAGCCACGCAGAACTTGCAGCACTCGCAGCAGTAGCCGGCCCGGCGCCGGCCTTCGACTTCTCGACGCCGGCCGCTCCGGCAACCTTGAGCTGACCATGAGCCAATCAGCAAACATCGCCCAGGTCAACTCCCCAAATTGGGGCTGGGCGCAGATCGGATTTACCGTTGAGCGCGACGGCCGGATCAGGACCATCAAAGATCAAGAGGGCAACGTGGTACTGCACCACGCCGGCCATGATGGCGAGACCGAATGGCTTGAGTCGCGCGGAATCATCAACCAGATGAAATGAGATTGTCATGAAACCTCATCACGCAGCACTCGTCCTCGTCGCCTTTGTCACCGCCGTGGCCTTCGGTTTGGCCTCGGTCGTGAAGGATGTTCTGGCGAATTTTCACAACATCACCTTCTAGGAGGCGGTCATGGCTACCACCACGCACCCAAGCAAAGAGCAAGTCCACCTGTGGATGCAGCAGCGCAGCCTGTCGCGCCTGCCGCCGCCGGCGCCGAACGACGTTCGCACCCAACTCGGCTGGAAGCTGCTGCCGAACAACCGCACCCGCTAGGTGATGCCATGACCGTCTTCATCTGCTCCGTCGCACTCGTCGCCGCAGGCAGCTTCATCGCTTGGGCCATCGTCCACGGCGGCAATTAAGGAGGAAGCCATGCGCCACATTGCACTCGCTCAGCACTTCGCCATGCGCGCCGCGTGGGCTGTGCTTCCTCCTGTAGCGCGCCGCGCTGCCACCGGATGGCGCCTGGCTCGCAGGAAACAACGGATCGTCAAATAGGAGGATGCCATGAGCTTCGAGAACTGGTTCCAAGAACTGCAGGACAAGGCCGCGCACCGGATCAACGTGTGCAAAGCCAGCAGCCTGTACATGGCCGGCAGGTCGGTGATGGATGCACTGGTGGAGTTGACGTCGTGAACGCGCCAGTTGCTGCCGCCCTGCTTGCCGCTCGCGCTGTTACTCCGGCGCGCCCTGCAATCGTCCAGCCGGCGATCCCTGCTGATCTGGTCTGCCTGATGTGCAACTACCTGCACGACGATCTGTACCTCGATCTGTACGGCGTGGCTGACGAGGACGACGGATGCAGCGTTGAGGCCGTCGTGATCTCTGGCGACGAACGCAAGGTGAATGTATCGGCTCTGGTCAAGCCGGAACAGCTCAAACAGATGTCGTGGGCAGTTGACCGCAAGTTGGTGCGCGAGCGCGCCATGCAGAATGAATTGGCTCGCGCTGAGCGTGCCGCGTTTGACCGGGATTGCGGCGCGCTTGCACCCTGATCCGAATGATTTCCCATCAACCAGCATAAGGAGAACTGGCATGCGATGTTGCTACCAATCCCAAGAGACGATCTGACACCTGGCCGGCGGCGCCCTCACCCTGAGTGGGCCTGAGGGGCAAAAGAAGTAAGGCTTGCAGCAATCCCGCTCAAGCTGAGTGAAAGCCTGTCTACGGCGGAACGTAGACGACCCTTCGCACATGCTCAATGCGCGATACGCGGCGACAAATTCGCTGACATGCCAGGGAAGTGCTGGCGCCCGACTCCCTGCGCAGTCGGCCCGAAAGGGTAAGCGCAGGAACCACAGAGCAAGGTCGGCGTGGAAAGCAGACACGCGATAGGCAAGCGGCGGGACGGTTCGAAACGTGCCCCAGAACACCGCCAGTTGGAGTAGCGCCCAGCCCCTTGCTCTGTGGTGTAGCAACGAAATGGGAGAAAGACGGCCCTTGAATCCCATCGACAAACAATAGCAGCAGTAGCTGGGCCCAGCCGGGGCAGAGCCGGCACCGAATTGAAGTGGTGACGACATCATGCCGGCGCAAGTCGGTGAAATCCCCGCATTGATGGCGGGCGCTTGAAGGAAAGAAGACCTTCCCGGTTTCCCTAACTGCGGGTCAGTACGGGCGCGGATTCGATGCGGAGCGATACAGCTGGGGCGCTTGGATAGCCACAATTCCAATGGGCTGAATTGCCTCGCAGCGAGCGGCGTACGCGCTCCCCAACAACGAATTGAACAGGGAACGAATGATGAACACGAACTGGCAAGCAAGGCATCCCAGCGATGCGTTCTGGATCAACGTCCCGGCGGCGATCATCGCAAACCTGCGCGCCTGCGGTTATGAAGTGCGCGCACCAGCCGGCCTCGTAAGGAGCGCATCGTGACCCGCATCCTGTTCGGCGCGCCTGGAGACTGGTGTAGCCGCCACCCTCGCCTGATGATCGGCGCCGTGTGCGTGATGGTGTCGCTGTCGCAATGGCTGGTTGATGTGGCAACCAATGCGGTGCTGCCATGAGCGCGCTCGAGCCAGGCCTCGTAGATCAACTGCTGGCTGAGCCAACGCCAGCCGAGAAAGCCTTGCAGCGCATCGTCTCGCTCTACGAGGACAACGACCGCATGAGTTGCCACGACCTGCGGATTCTGTCGATCGTTCTGGAGGGTCAAGGCCTGCCGGCGCCGTATGTCGGCCACAAGATCAGGGAAGCCATCCAGCGCAAGCGCGACCGCATCGAGCGACTGCACGGCCAAGGGTGGACGCCATGAAAATCCGCGACTGGCTGGTGCAAGCCGCGATCCTGGCGCTGATCGGAACGGCCTACCTAACCGCATGGCACAACGACGCGAATGAGGCGCGCGCCACGGAGGCGACATGATCCGCCTTGCTGGCGCCACGCTGCGCAACCTGCGCGCCGGCCTGCGCCTTGAACATGCAATACGCCACGCCCTGCTTACAGCAGAAATAACGAAGTTCAAACGGAGAATGAAATGAACGCAGTCACCAAAGAAAGCCAAGCCGCCATGCAGTTGGCGCCAACGCCGGCCGACCTGCCGATGGTCGCCACCAGCAGCGCCGCCCTAATCTTGGACAGCGCCAGCATGGACAGCATGCTGCGCCTGGCTGAGATTATGGCAAAGGGCCGCTCCACGATCCCCGAGCACTTGCGCGGCAATGTGGCCGACTGCGCCGCCGTCGTCATGCAGGCTGTGCAGTGGCGCATGAACCCGTTCGCCGTGGCGCAAAAGACCCACTTGGTCAACGGAACGCTGGGCTATGAAGCGCAGTTGGTGAACGCCGTCATCCAGTCAAGCGGCGTGACCGAGGATCGCTTCGCCTATGAGTGGTTCGGCCCATGGGAAAGGATCATCGGCAAGACGAAGGTGATCACCGTGCCGGCCAAGGGCGACAAGAAAGAATACCAGTTCCGCGTGCCGGACTACGGCATGGAGCAAGAGAACGGATTGGGTATCCGCGTTTCGTGCACGCTCAAGGGCGAGGTGGCGCCGCGCGTACTGGAACTGCTGTTGGTGCAGGCCAGCGTGCGCAACTCTCCGCTGTGGGCATCCGACCCGAAGCAGCAACTGGCATACCTTGCCGTTAAACGCTGGGCCCGCCTGTATGCGCCAGATGTGATCCTGGGCGTCTATACGCCCGACGAGCTGGAAGAAGTGAACCGCGAAATGCGCGACATCACCCCGCCACATGAGCAGATCGCCAGCGCAGCACCAGCCCAAGAAGCATCGCCGGAGTTGATCCAGCAAGCCAAAGCCGCAGCAAGCAGGGGTGTTGCCGCCTACCAGAAATTCTGGAGTGAAGCCGGCGCGCCGAACCGCAAGGCGCTGGCCGCTCACCACGAAGGCTGGAAGGCTGACGCCACCGCCGCCGACCAGGCTCGTACTGTAGATGCTGAGCCCATTGCAGTTGGCGCAAAACCACTGTCCGAGGAAATGCATGCAATCCTGGCTGACTTCGCCGCGCTGGCTGATGAAGGCATTGACCTGTTCAATGATGCATGGGGGCGTCTGTCGAAGTCCACGCAAGAAAGCCTGTCGGCCGAGTACCCGGCGCTCAAGGCCCGCGCCGAGGCTGCAGGGGTTCCGCAATGATCATCGTCAACTGCGAACAGGGTAGCGATAGCTGGCATCAGGCCCGCGCCGGCGTGATCACCGCCAGCATGTTTTCCGTCGCTCGCTCGCGCACCGGCGGCCTGGATGAGAAGCAGCAAGCCTACGTGACTGCGATCCGATCCGGCATGAGCGAGAGCGTAGCGCGCGACATCGCCGGCTATCGCTCCGCGCCGAAGGCTGAGAACGTTCAGCGCGCCATCGAAGGCCTGCCGGTGGGCGACTTCTCGGAGGCGGCGAAAGCCTATGCCTTCCGCCTGGCCATCGAGCGGATCAGCGGCAAGCCGCTGGACGATAGCTTTGAAACATACGCCATGCGGCGTGGGCACGAGTTGGAGCCGGCGGCGCGGCGCGAACACGAGATCGCCAGCGGCCACATGGTCGAGCGCGCCGGCTTCGTCCTTACCAGCGACCGCCTGTTCGGCGCCAGCGCCGACGGCCTGATTGGTAGCGATGGCGGAAGTGAGTACAAGTGCCTGATCTCGCCGGAACGCCTGCAGCGCATCTACATCGAGAACGATGCAAGTGAGTTCATGGATCAGGTGCAGGGCTGCATATGGATCACCGGGCGCCGCTGGTGGGATTTCTGCCTGTACTGCCCGGCGCTGGAAGTCATCGACAAGCACCTCTGGATGCGCACATTCCAGCGCGATGACGAATACATCGACCAGATGGTAAGCGACCTGACTGGTTTTGAAAAAATGGTCACCTACAACGAAACACTCTTACGAATGAAGGAGGCAGCATGAACAACCACCAAGCAGAAAACAATGCAGTCGGCGCGGTCGCAGTACGCCAGGCCAGTCAACTGATCACCCTGGACCCGGCCAAGTACGTCGCCGAGGTCTTCCAGCCCTTCAAGGACAAGTTTGCCATCCTCAAGGCCGAGGCTGACACGATCATCCCGGATGTCACCACGACCGCCGGCATGGAAATCGCAGTTAAGTACCGCGCCGCCTTCCGCGACGAAGTGCGCATCGCCGGCGAGAAGGCCCGCGCCGAACGTAAGGCGCCCATTCTGGAAATCGGCAAGTTGCTGGATTCCAAGTACAAAGACCTGCTCGCCGAAGTCGCTCCATACGAAGCCAAGTTCCATGACGCCATCAAGGCCGAGGAAAAGCGCAAGGAGGACTTGAAAAAGGCTGAAGCTGAGCGCCAAGAGGCGATACGGCTGCGCATCGTCGCCATTCGCGACCTGCCGCTGCAGGCTGTCGGAAAGTCGGCGGCCGACATCAGCGCCATGATCGCTGAACTGGACGCAAATGCGCCCGATGAGTCCTTCGGCGTCATGCTGGATGCGGCGCTGACCGCGCGCACCGAAGTGCAGGGCAAGCTGGCCAATCTGCACACTGCAGCCGTCGCAGCCGAGGAAGAAGTCGCCCGCATCGCCGCCGAGCGCGCAGAACTGGCCGCGCTGCGCGAAGCTGCCGCCGAGCGTGCGCGGCTGGCTCAGATCGAAGCTGACCGCGTGGCGGCGCAGCAGAAGGCCGAGGCTGACCGCCTGGCTGCACTGGCCGCCGAGCAGGAAGCCGCCGCCCTCCGCGAACGCGAAGCCGCCGCGCTGAAGCTGAAACAGGAAGCCGAAGCGCAGGCCGAGGCCAATCGCAAGGCCCAAGCCGAGATCGACCGCCAGCGCGCCGAGTTGGCTGCGCAACAGGAGGCTGCCGAGCGCGCCCGCGTCGCCGCCGAAACCAAGGCTCAACTGGAAGCGCAGCAGGCCGCCATCGCCGAGCGCCAAGCCAATGAGCGCGCCGCCGCCGCGCTGGATCAGCAGAGCCGCGAAGCTGCGCTGGAAGCTGCGCGCCGGGTCGCCGCCGATGCCACCGCCGCAAACGTGGCCGCCAATGCAGTGCCATCCGGCGCCGCGCCAGAAATGGACCGCACCGCGCAGTTCTACGGAGATAGCGTGCGCGCCGCGGCGCCGGTCGACCTGTTCGATGCGGCTGATAGCAGCATCGAGCGCGACATCGAGTTCCTGTCATCGCTGGCCGATGCCAAGGATATGACACTGGCCGACCTGATCGACCGCATCGCCGCCATCGATTTCGAGGCAGTCAGCGCCGAGATTGCCACCGCAGCCTAATTCACCCACCCGGAGAAATTGATGAGCAAACAATCTGACGCACAAGCCGCGCAAGGCTACGACCCTAAGCCAATTCCTAACCTCTGCGGCAACTGCAAGCACTTCACTTCAGAGAAGAAGCTTCCGGCCTGGATGGAGCGCGATAACGCCGAAGGCAAGAAGCCATGGAAAGGCTTCGACGGAGTGCAGCGCGAGCGCTACACGGTAGAAGAGGATGGTGCGGAGAAGAACATGCGCTGCGGCATTGGCGGCTTCGCCATCAAGAAGACTGCGAGCTGCCAGAAATACCAGCCTAAGGCACTGGCATGACCACCCAGCGCGCAGCGGGAGCACCGCCATGACCGACATCGTTCTAATGAAGGCGGCCGGCGCCCTGATCCCGGCCGACCAACAAGCGGCCGATTACATCGCCAAGCTGAAGATGGGCGCGGCGGTCACGGCAACGGTACGCCGCCAGCGTAACCCGGCCTTTCATCGCAAGTATTTTGCCCTGCTGAACTTGGCCTATGACGCATGGGAGCCAGTCGGCAACACCTACAAGGGCCAGCAAGTAGGCAAGAACTTTGAGCAGTTCCGGAATGATGTGGTCGTGCTGGCCGGCCACTACGAAATGGCTGTGACGCTCAAGGGCGAGACGCGGCTGACGGCCAAGTCGATCAGCTTCGGCAGCATGAGCCAGGACGAATTTGAGGCGCTGTACAGCTCGACCATCAATGTGGTGATGCAGCGGATTTTGACGAATTACACCAGAGACGATCTGGACAATGTGATCAACCAGTTGCTCGGCTTCGCATGAATGCCCGCAGCGCAGACAAGGAATAACATGGAAGACCTGAAATCAGCAGTATCTACCGCCTTCGACAACATCGCGGCATCCGGCGCCATCGAGGCGGCCATCCAAGATCAAATCGCGAAGGCCATCACTAGCGCCATCAAAGATCAGATCGGCGGCTACAACAGCGACTTCAGCAAGAAGATCAACGAGAAGGTCAAGGCCTTGGTCGACGTCAACCTGGACGAAATCGACCTTCCATCGTATCGCCAACTGATCGGCGGCATCATCCAGAAGCGCGTCGGCGCCGTGATGACCACGGAATTCACCGAGAAGCTGGACAAGGACATCAGCGAACTGATGCAGCCGGCGCCGGCAGAGATCACGCTCGAATCGCTGCTGGAAGAGTTCATCGAAATCAAGATGGACGCCTACAACGCGGACGATCTGCGCGGTGGTGAATTCACGCTGATCATTGAGCGCGGCCAGCGGAACGATGGCTACTTCGAGGTCTACATCGACGAGGAGGCGAACACCGAAAAATACAGTTGCGAAATCCACTTGCGCATCAATGGCGATGGCGAAGTATGGGCGATGAAATTGAACGGCGACGACATCAAGAACAAGCTCTTCGTCGGCCCTCTGTTCAACTTCGAGAAGCGTCTGTTCCAGATGTACACCTCAAAGACACGCCTGGTAGTTCCGGCCGATGCGACCGCCTACGACTACACCACCACCTTCCCTTACAACGACTGATCGAGGCTAGCCATGTGGTTCAAGAACGCCCAAATTTACCGCCTGCCGCGAAACTGGCCCGTGACTGCCGATATGCTCTCCGAGTTCCTCGTGCCGCACGACTTCACACCCGCCAGCAGCAACGAACTGATGCGCCAAGGCTGGGACGCTCCGCGCGGCGCCGGCCTCGTGCACGCCGTCAACGGCCAGTTCCTGCTGATGCTGCGAAGCGAGAAGAAGCTGCTGCCGTCGAGCGTCATCAACCAAGTTGCCGCCAAGCGCGCCGAGGAACTGGAAGAAGCCCAAGGCTTCGCGCCCGGTAAGAAGGCAATGAAGGAACTCAAGGAGCGCGTCGCCGACGAATTGCTGCCGCGCGCATTTCCGATCCAGTCCGTCACGCACGTATGGATAGATCCCATTAACGGCTGGCTAGTCGTGGATGCCGCCAGCCCAAGCAAGGCCGACGACGTTATCAAGGCGCTGCTGAAGGCCGTCGACCGCATGCCGCTGGAAAGCCTGCGCGTGCAGCGCTCGCCGGTTCGCGTGATGACGGAATGGCTGCAAGCAGACGAAGCGCCGGCCGGCTTCACGGTCGATCAGGATGCGACGCTGCGCGCCACGGGCGAGAGCAAGGCGCAGGTGGCATACAAGCGCCACACGCTAGAGGCTGGCGAAATGCAGCGCCACATCAAGGCAGGCAAGCAATGTACCAAGTTGGCGATGACCTGGGACAGCAAGATCAGCTTCGTGCTGGACGAGAGCTTGGCGATCAAGTCGATCAAGGCGCTGGATGTGATCGCAGAGCGGGAATCGAACGTCAAGACCGACGACGAGCGCTTCGACGGCGACTTCATGTTGATGACAGGCGAGCTGGCAAAGATGCTGGCCGACGTGGTGGAAGCGCTGGGCGGCGAAGCTGATGATCCGGTGAGCGCGGCGCAGAAACCGGCCGAGGGCGATGAGCCGGTGCGCGAGCAGCGCGTGGTGAAAGGCGGCGATCAAGGCGAGCCCTTGACCGGCTACGGCAGCGCCAATGATCCGATGTACGAGGCGGCCGTGTCCGTGGTGCGAACCAATCAGCGCGCCTCGATATCGCTTATCCAGCGGCACCTGAAGATCGGCTACAACCGGGCGGCCGGCCTGCTGGAAGCAATGGAGGGTACTTTTGTCGGTCCGATGATTAACGGCCAGCGCGCAATTCTGAAAGGCGGTGCAGCATGAGCGGCCAGCATACGCAGGGGCTGGCAAAAGTCTGCTGCATACAGAAAGACACGGCAGATGTCTGGTTCAATGACGAGCCTTTCGTGACGGACATCGCACACGCCAACGCCCGTCGCCTGGTCGCGTGCTGGAACGCTTGCGACGGTTTCGATACCGATCTTCTGTTGAATATCGACATACTGGGCGACACGCTCAAGCAACGCTTTGAGGGGATGCAAGCGGAAGTTCAGCGGATTGACGCCATGCTCGGCAAGCGCCCGTGCCAGAACAACCGATGCACCGAACTCGCCGCCGTCCGCGCCAGTTTGGCCAGCGCCGAGCAGATGATTGCCGAACGTGATGCGCGCATTGCGCGGATGGAGCGCATCTTGGCAGATGCTGGCTTTGGCGATACCAATGGAGGCAGTTGTGACTGAACGCCGCGCCCTCTTCCTCCTCGCCCTGCTCTACAGCTCCGCCGCGCTAGTGAACCTCTGGACGGCCCCGCAATGAGCGACGAGTCCGACAAGCATGACCTGCGACTTCTGCGCGCCAAGCAGCTTTGCCGCCCGGTGATGCACAAGGGCTTGAAGCACTTCATCGCCGGCCTGCACTGGCACAAGGGCGACATGGAAATGATCGTCTACCTGGAAGGCAGCGCCGAGCCGGTACGGCCTTGTGAAATTACTATTTTGGAGAGAAATGATGAGTGAAGTGAGCATTTCCGCAGCGCGCGAAGCGCTGGACAACATGGACGACTACGCACGCATGGCGGCCGGCGTTGATCCAATCGGGCCGCGCGGCGTTCTGGAGCAGTTCATCGCCGCCGTCGAGCGCGCCCAGGCTGAGCCAGCCACCCACGCCGATCTGCTGGAAGCGCCGCCGATGCCTGAGCCGGATGCCGAGACAACTGTCAACGGGAAGGCCGCCGCGCACTATTACTCTGGCTTGAAGGTCCACGCCCGCGACGCCATCTGGGCCGAGCGCGTGCGGGTGGCGCTGGGGATGGGACGTGAAGCCGGGATCGAGGAAGCGGCCCAAGTAGCAGAGCGCTGCTACGTAAAAGACGCCTTCAAGTTTGAACTCGGCGTTGAAGCTGCTGCCGCTATCCGCGCTCTCGCCACCCAGCCAGCAGCAAGCGCGGTGGAGTTGAGCGACGGTCTTGATCCTGATTTGCACATCAACGATGTTTTCAGGGATATACCGTACCGCGCCCTACTCGCAAAGCAGGCCGCGCAATCGCCGGTAGCGCCTCCGAAAAACTGCCGTGAATCGCATCCCGGATCGGGCTTTTGTGTGAAGTGTAGCGAAGGGCTGTATGGCGAATGCTTGTACAGGCAACGGCAATTTTCGCCGGTAGTGGGGAGGGATGCTGACCAGTGGCAGCCTATCGAAACGGCTCCGAAAGACAGCACTCGTATTCAGATCAAATTTAAAAGCGGCAATACGCATGAGGCAAATTGGCGCGCAACATACGGTGGGGAATGGCATGTTGATAGCTATGAGTTTCTCCCATGGGCAGATCAACAGGACATAACCCACTGGCGGCCACTCTTGGTAGAAACCATCGACGCCGCCATCAACAGCAAGGAGGGGTGAGGGATGAGCGACAAAGCACAGAAAACGGCCATCGTTGAGCGCCATCGTTACGTGCTGGACTGGTTTGAAATCGACAAGATGGAACTCTCGCTGGAAAACACTTGCTACGAGTTTCAGTACCGCTTTGGCGGCAACTGGTATCTTGAGGCGCAGGCCTACGACAAGGAGAGCCAGGAATGGCGCGATGTCCGTTGGCGTAATGGCGGCGCGTTCAATCTCGCCAGCCCCGGCGCAGCACTCGCCGCGCTTGATGGCTGCGTAACAAAATTCACAGCGATCAGCAGCGGCATCGGTTTTGAGAAGGCGCTTGCAGCGCTTCTGTCGAAGGCACATCAATTGAAAGGACAGCCATGACCAGCGTGAACGATATTAAGACGTGGCAGCAGCGCGGAAATTACCCGATGAGCCACACGCCACCCTACGATGGCCTGCCATCCTGGGAAGCGCTCAAGGCCACGGAAGCCGACCTCCGCGCCTACGCCGAGCAGCGGGATAAGCGAGTGGCGGAATTGGAAGTGGAGTTATCTATGGCTAGGGCCATGGAGGCTCATTACAAGTTCGAGGCCCACGAAGCCACTGATTCACTGGTGGCGCGCCTATCAGTCTCGCAGCCTGTGGGCGCTGTGGTGGCAAAGGATTTGGTGGACGTGGTTTGCGGAGTTATATCCGGCTGGCCTGCTATTGACAGCCTTTCCGAGCGCTCGACCGAGAAAATGTGCCACGAACTTGAGGTGGCCATCGACGCCGCCATCAACAGCAAGGAGGGGTGATGGATGATTAAGTTTCTGAAATGCGTTTTTGGCGGTGGGCACGATCTGCAATTTGTACGCAACGTCTATGGTGATGAAATCAATGCGCTTAATGCCCGAAGCATCTGGAAGTGCCGAAAATGCGGATCGGTCAAATATGGCCGGCAATTATACAGTGAGGAAGGACAGCCATGACCAGCGTGAACGATATCAAGACAGCAGAACAGCGCATCAGGCATACAGGACACCGCGCGTCCTACAAGGGAAATGTCGGTGATACGGCAATAAAAATTGCTAATATTGACTACGCCGCCGACATCCGCGCCTACGCCGAGCAGCGGGATAAGCGGGTGGTGGAATTGGAGGCGGCGCTGGCCAAAGCCACTCGCGCCCTAGTGCGCGCCGGTTATGAAGACCTGGGCGGCGAAGAATGGAAGCCACCGATTGGCTCACAGCCTGTGGGCGCTGTGGTGGCGGGTGATGCGGAATCCACATTCCGGCGCGCAACCTTTAGCGCTGGGATGGAATTGACGGCCGCACTTTGTGACTACGGCATCCTGCATAGCATTGCCGATAAGGACTACATAAGCCGCGATACGGCCATGGCTCTTGTTTGCGATTGGCGTAGAAAAATTGACTCTGCCAGCAAAACTTACCGCACCTCCATTGAGGAAAAGACGACATCGCCAGGGGTGAATGTTGAATACCCGAGCGGCAATATAACTGGCCCATGTATTTGTGGAAGTTGGCCCGGTGGCCCATGCTTGAAATGCGAATGGGTTCCGGCACCAGCCGCACCGCTGGATATTAGCGGGCTGACGCGGTACGCGCAGTATGGGTATGGCGAGTGGGATGCAACGGTGATAAGGGATGACGAAGGAGAGTTCATCCGCTACGACGACGTTCAAGCGCTGCTCGACGCGCAGAAAGGAGGGGTGTGATGAATCCACGAATCCAGAAATGGCTAGATGCCATGGCTGCAACCGCCAGTGCCGCGAAGCGCGAGCAGATGTGCCTGGACATCGCCGAGCGTGCAGCACTCCCGAAACGTCTTCGGCCAGCGACTGCTGCTGACTTGGCTAAAGTCGGGCAAATTGTCTGGTATCCGGATTGGGATGATCGCAAGTGGGTCATGGTGGATGAGGAGGAGCACTACGGCGATCGTTTTAAAGCGTACACGGGTCATGACGGAAATCGCTATGGCCTTGATGGCGCGTTCATTGAGCAGGAAGGTACTTCGCCATGAACCTGTCAGACATCGAAGCCATCAAGGAGGCCGAGTTCGTCGCATGGTTCGCCACCTTCCATCTGCGTCAGATGGTCCCGCAAGTGGTCGCACGGGTGATCTGGGATGCTGCCATGGAGCGCGCTGGTGGCAGGCCAATGGTCATGGACGCGACGGCGCAGCTAGCCTTGGCGACCATCGAGCGGCGGCAGCATGAGAAGCGCTTGCGGGAGTTGGCTGATGCGGCGCCGGAAATCAACAGACGGAAAGGCGTTTGAGAATGGATATGAGCGAAATGGAATTCATCGAAAAGCTGGCCGGCGCCATAGAGAAATTGCAGCGGCCGACCATCCCGTTGACGGTTGATCTGTGGGACATGGCAACCATCGGGCAGTACCTGAAGCGCGACGCGGCGACCGTGCGGGAGCGGATGGCATGCCTGCCCAGCTTCCCCAAAGCGATACGCCTGCCGACTTCCAAGGGCCGGGCCCAGCCATTGTACAATGCCAAGGAGGTCATCGCATGGGCGGAATCGTACAAGGAAAAAAATTAATTCTGAGTACGCCAAATTTACGCCAAATGCTTCGGAAGCCGCATTTTTACTGGCTATCGGTTTCCGGCTCCGGGCACCAGCAACACAGATCAAGAAGTACCCGCAAGCCTAAAAACCCGCTCCCTGTAAAGGGAATGCGGGTTTTTTTGTTGTCTCTTTCCAATGCACGAAGTAGTATTAGATAGCAGTAAGTTAATAGAATTTTTGTTGGTACTTCCCAAGAATTCAAATCCATGTTTGGAAATTTTCAAGCGATCGGCTGAACCAGGTTCGACGCAGGGGGCGGCAGGGCCGCAATCTCCGGGTAGGACACTAATGGATACAGCCTAACTTGCTGAAGGATGGATCCGCCGAGATAAAAGCACGCCTTCACGAAGTAATTAACGCATGCAACTGCCGCGCAATTCATTTTTTTGGGGGGCAAGATGCCACACATGATCGATGAGTCGAACGGGCGGGCTTCAATGGCATATGTGGGGCAGACGCCCTGGCATACTCTTGGACAAGAATTGCAACCTGGAGCCAGCATAGAGGAGTGGACCACAAACGCAGGTCTCAATTGGGATGTCTTGCGCAGTCCGGTTTCATTCCAAGATGTGCGCCCCTTTTGCGGTCCCCTGCCATTTGGGCAAATTCCAATCCAGCAATTCCCGGGTCGAGATGTTCTATACCGAAGCGACACAGGCGCCCCCCTTGGAATTGCCTCAAAAGAATATAAAGTGGTGCAGCCCAAGGAGGTAATGAAATTTTTTGACGACGTGGTCAAACTCGGCAATTTTCAGCTTGAAACGGCAGGTGCCTTGTCTGGCGGCAAACGCATATGGGGATTGGCCCGGATCGACGATGGCGCACCGATAATTGGTCATGACATTGTACGTCCCTACCTACTGCTTACAACCAGTTTTGACGGCACAATGGCTACCATGGCGAAATTGACCGCGATCAGAGTGGTCTGCCATAACACACTTTCAGTCGCCGTACGTGCCGAATCCCACGGGGGAAGCAAACCAGTCAGCGCGGTTGTCAAAGTAAATCACGCGACTCCTTTTGACGCGCGCAGCGTTCGCATGCAACTCGGTATTTTTGCTGGGGCCTTCGAGCAGTGGTTGATCCAGACCAAACTGCTGGCGACTCAGGAAATCGATAGGGAAACTGCGTCGCGCATGGTGTGTGACGTCCTGAAGACAATTCCTATTATCACCACCCTTCCTGGCTCCCTTAACGGAATGCGTGTTACCTCCATGAATCCGATCGACTCACCAGCATACCGCAGAATCATGACACTGTTCGATGGTGATGCCATTGGGTCTGAACTGGCCCAGGGACGAACAAAATGGCAGTTCATCAACAGTGTCACACAGTGGATCGATCATGAACGCGGACGCAATCCCGAAGGTCGCCTCAATTCTGCATGGTTCGGACCAGGGGAGGCACTTAAGCGCAAGACATATGAAATTGCACTGAACACCTGCTGATCAACCCATAACAATAGATTAATGGCCTTTTTGCATACGCAATAAGCGCGACATTAACCGACTTGAAGACGCAGAAGTGGTAAGTCCTTGCCCCACGACCGTGTTGTTAATGTAAGTCGAAATGGCTGCATACAGGAAGCTGTCTTCGGATGGCATATGGAGATTGCGGGGAGAGAAGCGCAGACTTCAAAACGTTTAGCACTGCGGCGATGCCGGTTGCACTGGCACCGAGCAAATCGCATCAAACTCGTGCATTGTCGCTGTACAGATTACCCCCCCCCTTGTCGTTGAATCTGCACGGTGCAATTAATGCGAATCCACTTGACCACTATAGACCGGGGAGCCGATGATTCCGCAGCACGGGCTCGCCCAGTCTGCACGACCATGCGTTGATATTCCTGGGCGCCGTGTCGCTAAGCTTCCGCGTGCGACATCGACCGTGAGCGCGACCGTGATCAGCTTCGGCAACCAGCCAAACTACGCGTACCAAGGTCTGCTGCGGCAACCCGACAACCTGCCGGCTGTTTAGCTCCAAGCATAACTATGGCCGACTATCACCGGCCCGGCCCACAGCCGAAGCCCGCCCGTCCGGGCGACAACGTGGTCAAGTACAAAGTACCCCTGACAGCGCGGCCGCCGGCACCAAGATCAGGGATGGCGCGCCAGCGATTGCCGGCACGGCCCGATATCACAATGAACTGCTTACACCAACGCCAGGAACCCATCCAAAAAGCAGGCCAGACCAACCAAACCGATGGGAATGGAGGTGAACCAGATCCGCCGGGCCTTCATCAAGCCGGCGATGGAATTGAGCAGGATCGCCACCTGCAGGAAGATCACCGCGATGCCGAACGGTTTGCCGCGCTGCTTGGCGTTGTCGCGGATCGCCTCGAAGGAACGGGCCTCGGCCTCGATCTTCTTCTTTTCCTGGGCGTAGCGCTCAGTCTGTGACTGGTAGTCGGCGATTTTCTTGTCGTAGGCCTGGGCCGCCGGGCTGGCGGCTGGCAGCGTCATCGCCTGCAAGCGGAACTGGTCGATCGCCAGCTCATGCAGATGCTGCTTGGTGCTTTTGGCCTGATAGAACGCCCACTGGTCGGACGCCAGGCTCTAGTTGATCACACTCTGGGTCGAATAACCGCCGCCCTTGAAGGTCGACAAGGTGGCGCCCACGGCCAGGATCACCGTCGCCAGCGCCATGTGGGTCATCCACGGCTCCTTCTTTTCTTCCGCCATCACTAAAAACACGAGGAGAGTTTCGGGAGCGCGATCTTACGACAAGCCTGGCCCCGGTGCCAAGCTTGTCCCCCCCATTAAAAACTGTGGCGGACGCCCAGATCGAACGCCCGGTTGCCGGTGCCCTTGTCAGTCGCGTTGCCGACCACAAATCTGGCGCCGTTGCGATTGCTGATCGTGGCATAGGAAGCGTACAGGTCGGTGCGTTTCGACAAGAAATACAGACAGCCTATGCCCCACTGGCTGGCATCCTTGTTGGCCATGGTCCGGTCATCATGACGCACGTAGGACGCCAGCCACTGCACCACCCCCATCGGCACCGCCACGCCGGCCAGCATATCGCGGCTATCGGTGGCGCCGGGGCCCTTGGTGGTGGCGTACGACACATGCGCGGTCAGCGCCGGAAAGCGATAGTTGGCCGACAAAAGCTTATTGGTGCTGCGATCGGTCGCGGTGGCGTTCTCCAGCTGGTGCATGGCCGCAGCGACGTGGAGCGCCCCGTTGGTGTAGCCGAGCGATCCGCTCAGCGTGCGGTTCCGGGCGCTGTCGCCCGCCGTTTCGCCGGCACCATACGCCAGATCGGCGCGCACACCTGCCAAGTCGGGACTGACGTATTCCATCAGGTTGTCGACGCGGGTATTGGTGGTGAACAGATTGCCGGCCCGGCCGGCCAGGCTGACCGCGCCGAACGGGTCGCCCACGTCGCGCAGCACCTTGTAATACGGCGAGTACTGGCGGCCGGCCGTGATGGCGCCGGCCTTTCCGGACAAGCCCACGAACGCCTGGCGGCCGAACAGCAGACCGCCCTGCCCGGCCATGCCGGTGTCCGCATTGAGGCCGCTCTCAACCACGAAACTGGCGGCCATGCCGTCGCCCAGGTCCTCCCATCCCTTGAAACCCAGCCGCGAGCCCGATGCGATGCCGCTGTTCAGGTTGTTGACGCTGCCGGCGGCGCCGCCGCTCTCGTGCACCCATCCCATGTCGACGATGCCATAGACCGCCACGTTCGATTGGGCCTGCGCGGCGCCGGCGCACAAGGTGGCCAGCGCCCATGCGCAAAGGGGTTTGTTCATTGTTGTCTCCTGTTGTTATAAATTTGTTTGCCCGATGCCGGGCTTAGAAGGAACCGAGCGCCGCGGCGGGCGCGATTTGGCCGTGGTCCTGGCGCTTGCGGTAGAGCAGCAAGGTGGCCGTCAGGCCGCAGACGGCGGCGGCGCTCATCCACCAGCCGGGCGCCGCCTTGTTGCCGCTCGCCTCGATCAGCGCCGTGGCGATGGCCGGCGTGAAGCCGCCGAACACGGCGGTCGCCAGACTGTAGGCCAGCGAAAAACCGACCGTGCGCACTTCCACCGGCATCACCTCGGTCAGCGCGACCACCATGGCGCCGTTGTAGCTGGCATACAGGAACGACAGCCACAACTCCACCGCCAGCATCTTGCCAAAGCCCGGGTCTTGCACCAGCCAGCTCAGCGCGGGATAGGCGGTCAGCATGGTCAGCGCGCTGAAGCACAGCAGCAGCGGCTTGCGCCCGACACGGTCGGACAGCGCGCCCATCACGGGCAGCCAGATGAAGTTCGACAGGCCGACGCACAAGGTGATGACCAGACTGCTGCCGGTGCTCAGTTTGAGGATGGTCTTACCGAACGTGGGGGTGTAGATGGTGATCAGGTAGAACGACACGGTCGTCATCGCCACCAGCATCATGCCCGACAACACCAGCGTCCAGTTGTCCGCGATCGAGCGGAAGATGGCGCGCAGCGAGGGGCGGTGTTTGCGCTGCTTGAATTCCTCGGTCTCCTGCAGCGAGCGGCGGATGACGAACAGCACCGGCACGATCAGGCAGCCGAAGAAGAACGGCAGGCGCCAGCCCCAGGCGGCCACCTGCGCCGGCGACAGCCACTGGTGGAGGGCAAAGCCGAACGCGGCGGCGACGATGATCGCCACTTGCTGGCTGGCCGATTGCCAGCTGACGTAGAAGCCCTTGTTGCCGGGCGTGGCCATCTCGGCCAGATAGACCGACACGCCGCCCAGCTCCACGCCGGCCGAAAAGCCCTGCAGCAGCCGTCCCAGCAGCACCAGCAGCGGCGCCGCATAGCCTATCGTGGCGTACTCGGGCACGAAGGCGATCAGCACCGTGCCCAAGGCCATCAGGCCCAGCGTGACCAGCAAGCCCTTGCGCCGGCCCACGTGATCGACATAGGCGCCCAGCACGATGGCGCCGAGCGGGCGCATCAGGAAGCCGGCGCCGAAGGTCATGAAGGTCAGCATCAGCGAGGCGTACTCGTCGCCGACGGGGAAGAAGGCCTTGGCGATCGCGTTGGCGTAGAAACCGAACAGGAAGAAGTCGAACATCTCCATGAAATTGCCGCTGATGACGCGGAGGACCGTGCTGACACGGGACGAAGTGGGGGCGGAAGCGCTGTGCATGATGACCTCGGTGGCGGACGAACGCGGTTATTGTTTCGGATCGAGGCCGCTGGCGCGCACCTCGGCCTTGGCCTCGTCGGAGGCCAGGTAGCGGATCAGGGCGGCGGCCGCCTCGCGGTGGCGCGCATGCGTGGGGATGCCGGCGGCAAACACCGTCACGCTCTGCACCGGCTCCGGTATCCGGCTCACCAGCGTGACGCCGGCCACGGGCAGGATCTCGCTCACTTGCTGGAAGCCGAGCTCCAGTTCGCCCTTGGCGACCAGGCTGGCCACCGGCGTCTTCTGGATCATGTGCGCCTTGCCCTTGACCTGTTCTTCGATGCCCAGCTTGCGGAACAGCTCGCGTTCGATGTAGACGCCGCTGGCGCTGTCGGAGTAACCGATGGACGTGGCGGCCAGCAGGGTTTGCTTCAAGCCCTCCACCGTCGAGATGTCGGGCAGCGGATGGCCGGCGCGCACGGCCATGCCGATGCGCGAATCGGCCAGTTCGGTGCGGCTGGCCGGATCGACCTTGCCTTGGCGGATCAGCTCGTCGAGCGCGTAGCCGACCATGATCACCACGTCGGCCGGCTCGCCGCGCTCCAGCCGGTGCGGGATCGCTTCGGGCGACTTGCCCATCGACGGGCCCCAGGCGGTGCTCAGGGTATGGCCGCTGAGGGCCTCGAATTTCGGTTGCAGCGCCTTGTAGGCG
The DNA here is from genome assembly GCF_058801745.1 of Rugamonas sp. GW822-FHT03B10. Lineage (NCBI taxonomy): Bacteria > Pseudomonadati > Pseudomonadota > Betaproteobacteria > Burkholderiales > Oxalobacteraceae > Rugamonas > Rugamonas sp. GW822-FHT03B10. The sequence goes on from NZ_JBXANP010000018.1 coordinate 86,396, forward strand.
GCGGTGAAGCCGCCGGAGTTCATAACGTTGATTTCGTCGGCGTGCACGCCGGCGCTGAAAGTGAACACGAGCAGGGATGCGGAAAGCAGGCGGGTAAGCCAATGCGGGCGGGCCATGGTTGTCTCCAGAATGGTTGTTGTAAGTGCTTAAACCGATTATCGGGACGTCGACAGTTAAAGTAAAATGCATAATTCCTTACTTTATATGCGTCCAACGCATCAATAAGACGTCATCACCGGGGGACGATATGCATCAGCCACGTTTCGATCTGGGCGATCTGCAAGCCATGGTGGCCGTGGTCGAACAGGGCGGCTTCCGCGCCGCCGCCATCGCCCTCCACCTGTCGCAGCCGGCGCTCTCGCGCCGCATCGCCAAGCTGGAGCAGGCCTTGAACGTGCCGCTGTTCGAGCGTTCAACGCGGCGGGTCGATTTGACGTTGGTGGGACGGGAGTTCTACGCCAAGGCGGTCGAGATACTCAACAACGTGGAGGCGTCGCTGCACAGCATCACCGACCTGGCGCAGAGCCACCACGGGCAGGTGACGGTGGCCTGCGTGCCGTCGGTAGCGCACAGTTTTCTGCCGCCGGTGATCCAGCGCTTCCACGCGCTGTTCCCGCGCGTGCGCCTGCGTGTGGTGGACGAAGGCGCGCACGAGGTGCTCAATCAGGTCGAGCGCGGCGAGTCCGATTTCGGGATCAACTTCCTCGGCCAGCAGGAGCCGGGCATCGATTTTGAGACGATCTTGCAGGAGAATTTTGTGCTGGCCGTGCGTGCCGACCACCCGCTGGCGCGCAGCCGCGCGGCGGTCGGTTGGGCGGAGATCGCGAAGTATCCGTATCTGACGGTGGCCAAATCGAGCGGCAACCGCATGATCCTGGACCGCGCGCGCGCGGCGACGGAGCAGCAACTGACGCCGCTGGTCGAGGTGCGGCACGTCTCGACCCTGCTGGAGCTGGTCAAGGCGGGCCTGGGCGTCGCGGTGGTGCCGCAACTGGCGATGCCGATCGACAGCCTGGGCGCGCTGCGCGCGGTGCCGCTCAAGCAGCAGGACATCACGCGCACGCTGGGCATCATCCGTCGCAGCGGACGGACGTTCTCCCCGGCGGCGCAGCAGTTTTACGAACTGGTGAAACTGGCCCTGCCCCAGCGCGGCGCGATTACACCCGCTCGATGACGATGGCGATGCCCTGCCCCACCCCGATGCACATGGTGCACAGCGCATAGCGTCCGCCGCCGCGCTGCAGCTGGTACATGGCGGTGGTGACGAGGCGGGCGCCGCTCATGCCCAGCGGGTGGCCGAGCGCGATGGCGCCGCCATAGGCGTTCACGCGCGGATCGTCGTCGCGCAGGCCCAGCGCGCGCAGCACGGCCAGCCCCTGCGACGCGAAAGCCTCATTGAGCTCGATGACGTCCATCTGCTCCAAGGTCATGCCCAGCTGGCGCAGCAGCTTTTGCGTGGCCGGCGCCGGGCCGATGCCCATCACGCGCGGCGCCACGCCGGCCGTGGCCATGCCGACGATGCGGGCGCGCGGCGTGAGGCCGTGGCGGCTGGCCGCTTCGGCGCTGGCCAGCAGCAGCGCGCAGGCGCCGTCGTTGACGCCCGAGGCATTGCCGGCGGTGACGCTGCCGTCGGCGCGCACCACGCCTTTGAGCTTGGCCAGCGTTTCCAGCGTGGTCTCGCGCGGATGCTCGTCCTGCGCGAAGATCACGGGCTCGCCCGCGCCGCGCCGGGTCTGCGGCAACGTGACCGGCACGATCTCGTCCGCGAACAGGCCGTCGCGCTGCGCGCGCGCCGTCTTCTGCTGGCTGGCCAGGGCGAAGCGGTCCTGGTCGGCGCGGCTGATGGCGTAATCGTCGGCCACGTTCTCGGCCGTCTCCGGCATCGCGTCCACGCCGTACAGCTCCTTCATCAGCTTGTTGGGGAAGCGCCAGCCGATCGTGGTGTCGTAGATGGCGGCGTTGCGCGAGAAGGCCGCGTCGGCCTTGCCCATCACGAACGGCGCGCGCGTCATCGACTCGACGCCGCCGGCGATCATCAGGCCAGCGTCGCCGGACATGATGGCGCGCGCCGCCGTGCCCACCGCGTCCATGCCCGAACCGCACAGGCGGTTGACGGTGGAGCCGGGCACCTCCAGCGGCAGGCCGGCCAGCAGCGACGACATGCGCGCCACGTTGCGGTTGTCCTCGCCGGCCTGGTTGGCGCAGCCGTAGATCACGTCATCGACCTCGTTCCAGCGCACGGTCGGATTGCGGCGCATCAGTTCACGCAGGGGGATGGCGCCCAGGTCGTCGGCCCGCATGTCCTTCAGGGCGCCGCCGTAGCGGCCGATGGGGGTGCGGATGGCGTCGCAGATAAAAGCTTGAGTCATCAAGTGTTCCTCGTTCAGTGCGTGGGGGGCAGCAGCGGCGCGCCGGTGGCGGCCTGCAGCTGTTCGAATGTGAGGCCGGGCGCCATCTCGCGCACGGCCAGGCCGGCCGGGGTGACGTCGATCACGGCCAGGTCGGTGTAGATGCGGTCCACGCACGCCACGCCGGTGAGCGGATAGGCGCACTGCGCCACGATCTTGCTCTCGCCGCTCTTGGTCTGGTGGTCCATCATCACGAACACCTGCTTGGCGCCGATGGCCAGGTCCATGGCGCCGCCGACGGCGGGGATCGCGTCCGGCGCGCCCGTGTGCCAGTTGGCCAGGTCGCCGTTGGCCGCCACCTGGAACGCGCCCAGCACGCAGATGTCGAGGTGGCCGCCGCGCATCATGGCGAACGAGTCGCCGTGGTGGAAGTAGGCGCCGCCCGTCAGCAGCGTGACGGGCTGCTTGCCGGCGTTGATCAGGTCCTCATCCTCCTCGCCGGGCGCCGGCGCGGGGCCCATGCCGAGCAGGCCGTTCTCGCTGTGCAGGAACACTTCGCGTTCTGCCGGCAGGTAGTTGGCCACCTTGGTCGGCAGGCCGATGCCGAGGTTGACGTAGGCGCCTTCGGGAATGTCCTGCGCCACGCGGGCGGCGATCTGGTCGCGGGTGTAGCGGTTCATCATGCGGCCTCCTTGACGACGCGTTGTACGAATATGCCGGGGGTGACGATCACTTCCGGGTCCAGTTCACCGAGCGCCACCACCTGCCGCACCTGGGCGATGGTGGTCTTGGCCGCCATCGCCATGATGGGGCCGAAGTTGCGGGCCGTCTTGCGGTACACGAGGTTGCCCCAGCGGTCGCCGCGCAGCGCCTTGATCAGCGCGAAGTCGGCGTGGATCGGCGATTCGAGCACGTACATGCGGCCGTTGATCTCGCGCGTCTCCTTGCCATCGGCCAGCAGCGTGCCGTAGCCGGTGGGCGAGAAGAAGCCGCCGATGCCGGCGCCGGCGGCGCGGATGCGCTCGGCCAGGTTGCCCTGCGGCGTCAGCTCCAGCTCGATCTTGCCGGCCCGGTACAGGGCGTCGAAGTGGTGCGAGTCGGCCTGGCGCGGGAACGAGCAGATGATCTTGCGCACCCGCCCCGCCGCCAGCAGCGCGGCCAGCCCGGTGTCGCCGTTGCCGGCGTTGTTGTTGACGATGGTGAGCTCGCGCGCGCCCTGTTCGATCAGCGCGTCGATCAGCGCCGATGGCATGCCGGCGTTGCCAAAGCCGCCGATCATGACAGTCGCGCCGTCGTGCACATCGGCCACGGCGCGCTGTAGTGATTCAAAAGTTTTGTCGATCATATTTCCGCCTTGATTTCCGTTGTGTGCGATTATCGAACGAATGATTGATAACCGCACAGCCAGTGTAATGAGAGTGAACCGTCGAGGTCAAGAAAAAAAGAACTATCGGGAACGGCGACTGCATTAAAATCACGCCATGTCCAAGACCAACCAAGCCAACACCCCGCCGGCCGCCGACGCGGCGCCGGAGCGCGAACCGACCATCTCCGAGCAGATCGACGCCCTGACCGATCCCAGTTTCATGACCTCGCTGGCGCGCGGCCTGGCGGTGGTGCAGGCCTTCAGCGATGCGCGCAAGCCACAGACCATCGCCAGCATCAGCCAGAAAACGGGCATTCCCCGCGCGGCCGTGCGGCGCTGCCTGCACACGTTGCGCCAGCTCGGTTACGTGGACGCGGAGCTCAACAACTTCTCGCTGCGGCCCAAGGTGCTGACGCTCGGCTACTCCTATCTGTCGTCCACGCCGCTCACCGTGTCGGCCCAGCCCTACCTGAACAACATCAGCCGCACGCTCAACGAATCGAGTTCGCTGGCCGTGCTGGAGGACGACGAAGTGCTGTACGTGGCGCGGGCGGCCACCTCGCGCGTGATGTCGGTGGCGCTCAACACGGGCAGCCGGCTGCCGGCCTACTGCACCTCGCTGGGCCGCGTGCTGCTGGCCCATCTGCCGGCCGATGAACTGGATCAGTACCTGGCCCGCACCAAACTGCGGCCCATGACAGAGCACACCATCACCTCCGTCAAGCGGCTGCGCGAAGTGCTGGCCGGGGTGCGCCAGGCCGGCTACGCCGTCAACGACGAGGAACTGGAACTGGGCCTGCGCTCGATCGCCGTGCCCGTGCGCGGCGCCTCCGGCAAGGTGCTGGCGGCGCTGAACGTGGGCGCGCAGGCGGCCCGCGTCGGCGTCCAGCAACTGGAACAGGAATTCCTGCCCGTGCTGCAGCGCGGCGCCCAGGAACTGGCGATCCTGCTGCCGTAGTGAATGCGTCGTTCCCGCGAACGCGGGAACGACGAGACCCTGGCCGCTTAGAATGTGTGGCGCAAGCCCGCCATCACGCCGTTCTGCGACCGCCCCACCCCAACCGTGCCGCCCGCATCGAGCGCGATGGCCGACAGCCCGCTGTTCTTCATGTGCCCCACGCTGCCATACACCGCCGTGCGCTTGGACAGGTAATAGCTCAAACGCGCCACCAGCATGGTCGCATCGGCATCGCTGTGCTTCACGTCGCGCTTGGCCACCTGCGCGTCGAGCGTGGCCTGCGGCGCCACCGGATAGCTGACGCCGAAGTAGTACAGGTCCGATTCCGTCAGCCCGGTGGCCGCGTGCGTGGTGCGTTCGACCACACCGCCCGCCAGCTTGGACGCGCCGGCCATGAAGTAGCCGTTCACGGTCACGCGGCGGTCGCTGTTGTCGCTGCTGGTCAGGCCGTTGGCCGCGCCGGCGTTGCCGTACATGATGTCGTAGGACGCGTTGATGCCGTAGGCCTTGGTCTCGTAGCCGAGCAGGCCCGTGATCTGGCGGCAGGCCTTGGCGTTGCCCGGCACCTCGCCGGGGCAATTGGTGGCGGACGGGCCGCCGGCGGCCGAGCCGTCGCGCCCCGTGCTGTAGGTGGCGCCCACCACCACATCGTTGAAGTAGCCGAGGTAGCCGATGGCGTTGTCGCTGCGCGCGTTGGGCAGATACAGGTCGATGCTGTTAATCGAGAACAGGTTCGGTCCCAGCACGTCCGACTTGGTCAGGGCGATGTAGGTCATGTTGATCTGGCGGCCCAGCGTGAGCGTGCCGTAACGTCCCTTCAGTCCCACCGACGCCTGGCGGCCGAACAGGCGGTTGCCCTGCCCCAGGCTGCCGGTGTCCATCGCCAGGCCCGATTCCAGCGTGAACACGGCCTGCAGGCCATCGCCCAGATCCTCGGCGCCACGGAAGCCCAGCCGCGACGGGAAGGAACCCGTCAGCGATGGCATCTTAGTCACCGAATCGCCGGCCGCGTTGGTGTTGGTCATGTGGGCCAGGCCCGTATCCAGCAGGCCGTAGACGGTGACTGAACTTTGCGCCATGGCGCCGCTCGCGGTGGTTCCAGCCAACAGCGCGAGTGCGCAACGGATCGTGTGTTTCATGCTTTGCTCCTTTGGTTATTATGATGTGCGATCACCGCCCAATAGGTTGATAATCGCACAGTGATTCGCTACTATGGGCGGGCACAACGACTTACAAGACAGTGCACATCCCCCACCCGCACCGCCCGCCGCATGGCGCGCGGCCATGCGGATCAAACGCCGTACCAACCACGGCGACCTCACAGGAGAATCACCATGACGATACAAAAACTGCTGGCCCTCGCAACGCTGGCCGCCACCACCGGCGCCATCGCGCCGCCGGCGCTGGCGACGCCGGAAGACAGCGCCCAGCAACTGGTCAGGAAGGCCATCGGCCACCTGAAGGCCAGCGGCCTGCAGCAGGCCTGCGCCGACTTCGGCGACCCGGCCAAGGGCTACATGGCCGGCGAATCCTATGTCTTCATCCAGGACATGCACGCCAAAATGGTGTGCAATCCCTCCAATCCACGCATCGTCGGCAAGGACCTGTCCGAACTGAGGGACGCCGACGGCTTTGCCTTCAGCAGCGACATGGTCCGCGTCGCCAAGGCTTCGGGCAGCGGCTGGGTCGAGTACAAATGGGTCAACCCGGCCACCAAACAGCTGCAGAAGAAAAAGTCCTATGTCGAGCGCAGCGACGACTACGTGGTCGGTTCCGGCTTCTACAAGTAAGCCGGGGCGCCCGTCACCGCGGCCGCCCCGGCTTTTGCTCAGGCGGCCGCGGCGCGCAGTCCGCCTTCGGCCTCGTGCGCATCCTTGATGGCCGACGCCGAGCGGCCATGCCGGATCAGCGACACGGCGACCGTCGCGATCACGGCCGGGATGGAAATGGCCATGAAGTTCTGCTCCAGCGGCAGCGCCAGCCCGACCAGCGTGCCGATGGCGATGGGCGCGATGATCGCGCCGCTGCGGCCCACGCCGGAGGCCCAGCCGATGCCGGTGGAACGGGCGGCCGTCGGATAGAACTGGCCCGCATAGGCGTAGGTGACGATCTGGGTGCCGATGGTGGAGGCGCCGGCCAGGCCGACCAGCACGAACAGGACGGCGGTCGGCACCTTGAAGCCGAGCAGCGTGATCGACACGGCGGCCAGCGCGTACATGCCCACCAGGACGTACTTGATGTGGAAACGGTCGGCCAGCCAGCCGCCGCCGATGGCGCCGATCACGGCGCCGAAATTCAGCACCAGCACGAAGGTCAGCGCGGAACCGAGGCTGTAGCCGGCATTGGCCATCAGCTTGGTCAGCCAGGAGCTGAGCGCGTACACCATGAACAGGCACATGAAGAAGGCCACCCAGAACATGACGGTGCTGAAGCCACGGCCATCCTGGAACAGCTTGCGGATCGGGGCGCCTCCGGTGTTGTCGTGCGCCGCCACCACGAACTGGTCACGCTCGCTCGGCACGTAGCCCGGCGCGATGCGCGTGAGGATCTGCTTGAGCTCCCCGATGCGCTGGTGACGGATCAGGAACGGCATCGATTCGGGCAGGCTTTTCAGGATGAACGGAATCAGCACCACCGGCGCGCCGGCGGCGAGGAACACGGACGACCAGCCGTAGGACTCGATCATTCCCTTGCCCAGCAAGGCGGCCAGCATGCCGCCCACCGCGTAGCCGCTGAACATCAGCGTGACCATGGTGGCGCGGATCTTGCGCGGCGAGTACTCCGTCATCTGCGCCACGACGTTGGGCATGACGCCGCCGATGCCCAGGCCGGCCAGGAAGCGCATGGCGCTGAACACGTAGGGATCCTGCGTCAGCCCCGCCGCCGCCGTGAACACGCTGAACAGGGCCAGGCAGATCGCGATGGCGTAGCGGCGGCCGATGCGGTCGGCGACGGTGCCGAGGAAGATGGCGCCGAACATCATGCCGAACAGCGCGGAGCTGACCATGAAGCCCGCGTTCTGCGCCGTGACACCCATCGCCTTCATGATCGAAGGCAGGGCGATGCCGGCGACGGCCAGGTCGTAGCCGTCGCAGATGATGATGATGGCGCACCAGGCCAGCACGCCGGCGTGGAAGCGGTTGAAGCGCGCCCCGTCGGAAAGTTTATGGACATCGATTTGCTGCATGATAGCTGTCTCCCTTGGTTTTAGGTGTGGTGGTACTGCGGTGAAAAAGACGAACGAACAGGGTGGCCCACGCCGCCGGGGCATGGGTCACGCGATTGGGCTTACTTCGGTGGCTTACTTCGGCGCGGCCGCCGGCGGCGGCGGGTCCGGCCGCAACACGCGGTGCGCGATGACGCCGATCAGGATGCCCCAGAACGCGGAGCCCAGGCCGAGGAAGGTCATGCCCGAGGCCGTCGCCAGGAAGGTCAGCACGGCGGCGTCGCGTTCGGGCGCGGAGGCGATATGGACCAGGTTGACCGTGACGGGCCCCAGCAGCGCCAGTCCGGCCAGCGTGACGATCAGCTCATGGGGCAAGGCGCCGAACAGCATCACGACCGAGCCGCCGCAGGCGCCGGCCAGCAGGTAGAACAGGCCGTTCGAGATGCCGGCGATGTAGCGTTTGGCCGGGTCTTCGTGCGCGTCGCGGCCCGTGCACATGGCGGCCGTGATGGCGGCGATGGCGATGGTGATGCCGCCCACCAGCGCCGTCGCCAGCGAGGCCAGGCTGTTGACCACGATGATGGAGCGCACCGGGCTGTCGTAGCCGCTGGAGCGCAGAATGGCCATGCCGGGCAGGTACTGGCCGGTCAGCGTGGTCAGCGCCAGCGGCAAGGCCAGGCTGAAGGTGCTGGTCCACGACCACGCTGGCGCGATGAACTGCGGCGTGACCAGTTCGAAGCGCACACTGGAGAAATGGGTCTGGCCCGTCAGGCCCGCGATGGCGGCGCCCGTCACGAGCAGCAGCACCACGCTGTAGCGGGGGAACAGGCGTTTGTAGACGAGGAAGGACACGATCATGCCGCCGGTGAGCAGCGGCAGCGTGCTGCTGCCCTTGAATGCGTTCAGCCCGAACGGCAGCAGGATCCCGGCCATCATGCCGCTGGCGATGCCCTTGGGGATGTGCGTCATCAGGCGGTTGAACCCGCCCGACAGGCCGATGGCCAGCAACAGCACGGCGGCCGTGATGTAGGCGCCGACCGCCTCGTGGATCGACAGGCCGGGGAACAACGGGATCAGCAGCGCGGTGCCGGGCGCCGACCAGGCCGTGATGACGGGCGCCTTCATGACCCAGCTCAGCAAGATGCCCGACACGGCGGCGCCGATGGCGATGCCCCACACCCATGAGGCGAACATGTCATTCGACAGGTGCGCCGCCTGGGCGGCCTGGTAGAAGATGGTCAGCGGTCCGGCCAGCGACACCAGCACGGCCAGGAAGCCGGCGGCGACAGCGGAGATGGACCAGTCGGACCAGCGCATGCCGGATGCGCCATCGTTGGATGGCGCCGGTGTTTCGTTGGGGCGCAGCGTTTCCTGCCTGTGCCGGGCGGTTGGATGCATCGGTGTCTCCTGCTGTCGTTATGGTCGGCCGCCGGTTATGGGTGGCGGTCCGTGCGCGGCGGTGTGTGCCGCCGCCGGTCTGCTGCCGTGCGCGCCTCAGCTGGCAAGGAAGCGCGACAACGCCAGGCTGAACGCCGGCGCCGCCTCGATGTTCGAGATGTGCGACGCCGCCAGCGTCACCAGCCGCGCGTCCGGGATCGCCTCGCGCATGGCCTGCGCATCGGCCACCGTGGTCACCGGATCGGCCGCGCCGGCGATGACCAGCGTGGGCACGCGGATGTCCCCCAGCTGCGGCCTCAGGTCGGCCACGGCCAGCGCTTCGCAGCAGGCCGCGTAGCCTTCCGCGCTGCCGGCGCGCAGCGTCTCGGCCATCGTCGCCACGGTCAGCGGGTCCTGCGTGGCGAAGTCCGGCGTGAACCAGCGCCCCGGCGCGCCGGCGGCGATGCCGTCCAGCCCTTCCCTGCGCGCCAGCGCGGCGCGCTCGCGCCAGCCGGCCTCGGTGCCGATGCGCGCCGCCGAGTTGGCGACCACCAGCTTGCGCAGCCGCTGCGGCGCGTGGATGCCCAGCCATTGGGCCGTGGCCCCGCCCATCGAAATGCCGCAGAAATGGGCGCGCTCGATGTCGAGATGGTCGAGCACCGCCAGCGCGTCGCGGCCCAACTGCGCCAGGCTGTACGGCCCGGCCGGCACGGCGGACTGGCCATGGCCGCGCGTGTCGTAACGGATCATGCGGAACTGGCCGCGCAGGCTGTTGACCTGCAGTTGCCACATGCGCCAGTCGGTGCCGAGCGAGTTGGAGAACATCAGCGCCGGCAAACGGGCATCGCCCTCTGTTTCAAAATGGATCTCGGTGTCCGTGGTGCGAACGACTGCCATGCTCTGACTCCTGCTGGAAAAATGAATTAACCCTGGTCGCCGCCACCGACCGGCAGCACGGTGCCGGTGATGTACGACGCTTCGTTCGACGCGAGGAACAGGATGGCGCGCACCTGCTCGTCGATGGTGCCGTAGCGGTGCATCAGGCTGCTGGCCACGGTCTGGTCGACGATGCCCTGGTACCACTCCTGCTCCTGCGCGCTGAGCGGCTTCTCGTTGCGCGGGATGCGGCGCGGCGGCGCCTCGGTGCCGCCGGTGGCAACCGCGTTGACGCGGATGCCGTCCTGCGCATGCTCCATCGCCAGGCTGGCCGTCATGGCGTTGACGCCGCCCTTGGAGGCCGCGTACGGAATCCGGTAGATGCTGCGCGTGGCGATCGACGAGACGTTGACGATCACGCCCTGCTTGCGCGCCACCATGTCCGGCAGCACGGCGCGGCAGCACCACAGGGTCGGGAACAGCGAACGCCGCACCTCGGCCTCGATCTGCTCGGGCGTGTATTCCTGGTAGGGCTGGGCCCAGATGGTGCCCCCCACGTTGTTGATCAGCACATCGACCCGGCCATAGGCGGCCAGCGCTGCCGCCACCAGCTGTTCGGCGCCGGCCCAGGTCTCCAGGTCCACCCGGGACACCAGCGCCAGCGCGCCCAGCGCCTGCACCTCGGCAGCCACTTCCTCCACCAGTTGCGCGCGGTCGGCCAGCACCAGTTGCGCGCCCTCCTGGGCCAGCGCCAGCGCCACGCCACGGCCTATGCCCTGGGCCGCGCCCGTGACGATGACCACCTGTCCTTCAAAACGTCGCGCGCTCATGCCGCCACCTCGCTGCTGGCCGAGAACTTCTCGAAATAGAAATTGGCCGGGGTCACGCCACATTCGGCCAGCCAGCGCCGCACCGCGTCCACCATCGGCACCGGGCCGCACAGGTAGAGGTCGACGTCGCCGCCGTTGAGCCATGCCTGATCGACATGCTGGGTCACATAGCCCTTGCGCGGATGGGGGCTGTCGACCGACGCCACCACCGTGCGGTAGCTGAACTGCGGATGGCTGGCCGCGATGCGCTCAAGATGGTCGAGCGCCACCAGGTCCACGTCGTTGGTCACGCCGAACACCATGCGCACCGGCTGGCGGAAGCCGCTGGCCGCCAACACCTGCAACATCGACAGGAACGGCGCGATGCCGGTGCCGCCGGCCAGCAGCAGCAGCGGGCGCTTGACTTCGCGCAGGTAGAAGCTGCCGTACGGGCCCGAGAACGAGATCGGCTGGCCGACCGTCGCATCGTGCGCCAGGAAGGTGCTCATGCGACCCTGCGGCACGTTGCGCACCACGAAGTCGTAGCGGCGCGATCCGGGCGCGGAGCTGAACGAATAGGAGCGCGTCAGCGAGGTGCCGGGCACTTCGACGTTCACGTACTGGCCGGACAGGAAGCCCACATCGGCGCCCTCCTCCAGTTCGATCGAAAAGCCCAGCGTCGTCTCCGACAGCCGTTTCACCTGCGCCAGGCTGCCGGCGTAACGGGACACGCCCGTCTTGCAGGCCGCCGAGGTGGCGGGGATGCGCACCACGCAGTCCGAGGTCGGCTTCATCTGGCAGGCCAGCACGTGGCGCTGGGCCACCTCCTCGGGCGTCAGCGCGTCCTCGATGTAGCTCGACTCGGGCATGTCGTAGCTGCCCGACTCGCACAAGCCGCGGCAGGTGCCGCAAGCGCCGTCACGGCAATCGAGCGGAATGTTGACCTTCTGGCGGTATGCGGCGTCGGCCAGCTTTTCATTGTCGTTGCAAGAAATGAAGCGGGTCACCCCGTCTTCGAATTGCAGTGCGATGCGGTAGCTCATCGTCTGTCTCCCAGGTTCTGTTGCGGTATGGCGGTTGCGGCGGTATGGCGTGTCACAGGTGATAGATGTCGATCACCTGGTGGATGTAGTCGTTCTTCAGCACCACGTACTTGTTCGTGATCAGCGGCTGCGGGCCCGAGAAGTCGATCTCGTAGCGCATCATGCCGAAGTGGCTGAAATCGGTCTGGTAGCGGTGGCTCAGCGTGTGCCAGTTGAAGCGCACCGTCACCCGCGCGCCGTCCTGCCGCTCGATCTCCACGTTGGAGATGTTGTGGCTGGTGCGCGTGTCCGGAATGGTGGCGCTCGAACGTTCGGTCTTGATGCGGAACACGCGGTCCTCCAGGCCCTGGCGGGTCGGGTAGTAGATCAGCGAGATCTCGCGCTGCGGATTGCTGATCAACTCCCCGTCGTCGTCCCACGACGGCATCCAGTACTGGACCTCCGGGTGGTAGCACGCCAGCCACTCGTCCCACTGCTGGTCGTCCAGCAGGCGGCTTTCGCGGTACAGGAAGGCGCAGATATCGGTGATGGAAATCGCGTTCATGCCTGCTCCCCTTCGCCGCGCACGGCGCGCTGCATCACGTCCAGCCAGTAGCGGTGCTGGATCGTGTACAGGCCCTCGTCCTCCGTCTTCAGGCCGCTCATCACCGGCTTCAGGCCGATTTCGCGGGCGGCGGCGTCGGCGCCGTCTATCCAGTGCTCGCTGCCGCGGCACATGTCGTTCCATTCCAGCGCGCTGCCCATGTAGCCCTGCTGGCAGGCGCGGAATTCCTCCAGGTCGTCCGGCGTGGCCATGCCGCTGACGTTGAAGAAGTCCTCGTACTGGCGGATGCGTTGGGCGCGGGCCTCGTCCGACTCGCCCTTGGGGGCGATGCAGTAGATCGTCACTTCCGTCTTGTCGACCGAGATCGGGCGCAGCAGGCGGATCTGCGACCCGAACTGGTCCATCAGATACACGTTCGGATACAGGCACAGGTTGCGCGAACGGCCTATCATCCAGTCGGCCGTGGCGCCGCCGAAGCGCTGCGCGTATTCCTCGCGGCGCGGGAAGTTGGGCCGGTCCTGCGGATTGGCCCACTGGGTCCACAGCAGCATGTGGCCGTGCTCGAAGGCGTAGAAACCGCCGCCCTGCTTGCCCCACTTGCCCGCGTCCATGGCGCGGATATTGTCCGGACGCGTCTCCGACTCATCCTTGCGGCGGTTGGTGGTGGCCGCGTAGTTCCAGTGCACGGCCGACACGTGATACCCATCCGCGCCGTTCTCGGCCTGCAGCTTCCAGTTGCCCTCGAAGGTGTAGGTCGAGGAGCCGCGCAGCACTTCCAGCCCGTCCGGCGACTGGTTGACGATCATGTCGATGATCTTGCCCGCCTCGCCCAGGAATTCGGCCAGCGGCGCCACGTCGGGATTGAGGCTGCCGAACAGGAAGCCCTTGTAGCTCTCGAAACGCGCCACCTTCTTCAGGTCGTGCGAACCTTCCTTGTTGAAGCAGTCCGGATAACCGGCATCCTCCGGGTCCTTCACCTTCAGCAGCTTGCCGCTGTTGTTGAAGGTCCAGCCGTGGAACGGGCAGGTGTAGGTCGCCTTGTTGCCGCGCTTGTGGCGGCACAGCTGCGCGCCGCGGTGGGTGCAGGCGTTGATGAAGGCATTCAGCTCGCCCTGGCGGTTGCGCGCGATGAACACCGGCTGGCGCCCGATATGGGTGCTGTAGTAGTCGTTGTTCTCCGGGATCTGGCTTTCATGGGCCAGGTAGATCCAGTTGCCTTCGAAGATGTGCTTCATCTCCAGTTCGAACAGGGCCGGGTCGGTGAAGGCGCGGCGGTGCAGGCGGTAGTCGCCACGCTCCTTGTCCTCGATCAGGAAGCCGTCCAGGCTTTCCAGCCTGGGGGCGGCGGCGGGATGGATGGGGATCATGATCTCGCTCTCCCTCAGGCGGCGGCGCGCACGCGTTCCACCACGGCGGCGGGGGCCACCGGCGTCTCGGAGTACAGCTGGAAGTCGAAGTCGATCTCGGCGTAAGGCGTCTGCAGGCCCTTGGCGGCGATGGCGGCCTGCTCGGTCACGTGGCGCACCGCTGGCACCAGGCCTTCGCGGCTGGCGAACGCGAAGTCGTCCCACAGGTACTGGTCGCCCTCGATGTTGATCTGGGTGGTCAGCTTGCGCTGGCCATCTGCGCTGACGAAGAAGTGGATGTGGGCGGGACGGTTGCCATGGCGGCCCAGCTGGTCGAGCAGGCGCTGGGTGGTGCCTTGCGGCGGGCACGAGTAACCGACCGGCAGGATGCTGCGGAACTGGTAGCGGCCTTCGCCGTCGGCGATGATGGTGCGGCGCAGGTTGAAGTGCGATTGGGTCTTGTCGAAGAACGAGTAGTTGCCCAGCAGGTTGCAATGCCACACCTCGACCTTGGCGCCCGGCAGCGGCTTGCCGTCCTGGTCGCGCACCGTGCCCTGCATGAACAGCACTTCCGCGTTGTCGCTCTCGGTGCCGTCGTCCAGGCGGGCGTAGCCCTTGCTCTCCGGGGCGCCGGCCACGTACAGGGGGCCTTCGATGGTGCGCGGGGTGCCGCCGGTCAGGCCGGCCTTCTCTTCGGCCTCGTCGGCGCGGATGTCGAGGAAGCGCTCCAGGCCCAGACCCGGCGCCAGCAGGCCCAGTTCATTGCGGGCGCCCGCTTCGCTCATGTATTCCAGGCCCTTCCAGAATTCGCTGGGCTGGATGTCCAGATCCTCGATCGCCTTGCACAGGTCGCCCACCAGGCGCAGCACAACTTGCTGCACGCGCGGGTTCACGGGGCCGGTGGCCTTGTCGCAGATCCAGCCCTTAACCAGGGTGTCGATATCGTTATGGGTCATGCTAGTCTCCTTCAGTTGAGGTGGGGGGGTGTTGGGTTCGGGTGTGGGGATTCAGGCGTCGCCGTCGCGCACCGACGAGGGGTGGCGGCACAGCGGCATGATCTCGATCTGCATGTACGGGAACAAGGGCAGCGAGGTCAGCAGCGCGTGCAGCTCGTCCACGCTGGCCACGTCGAAGATGCTGACGTTGGCGTACTGGCCGGCGATGCGCCACAGGTGGCGCCACTGGCCGTTGCGCTGCAGGCTCTGGGCCAGTTCGCGCTCGGTCTTCTTGAGTTCTTCGGCCTGGGCCGGCGGCATGGCCGGCGGCAGGTTCACATCCATGCGTACGTGGAATAACATCGTGTTCTCCTCTGTTCCTTGGTTCGGTGCGCTGCGCGCTCGATGGTGATCAATGGCGGCGCAGGTCGCGCAGCTTGTCCATGTCCGGCTCCACGCCCAGGCCGGGGCCGGTCGGCACCTGCAGCATGAAGTCGCGGTACACCAGCGGCGTGCGCAGCACTTCCCGGGTCAGCAGCAAGGGGCCGAACAACTCGGTGCCGAAGGCCAGCTCGCCGAAGGTGGAGAACAGCTGGGCCGAGGCGGCCGTGCCGACGCCGCCTTCGAGCATCGTGCCGCCATACAGGCCGATGCCGGCCAGCTGCGCCACCGTCGCCACCTGCGCGGCCGGCACCAGGCCGCCGGACTGGGTGATCTTGACGGCGAAGACGTCGGTGGCCTCGTTGCGGGCGAAGGCCAGCGCGTCGAGCGGGCCGTGCAGGGCCTCGTCGGCCATCAGGGCCACGGCGAAGCGCTGCGACAGGCGCGCCATGGCGGCCATGTGTTCGGCCCGCACCGGCTGTTCGATCAGGTCGACCCCGCCCGCCTCCAGCGCCGCGATGCCGCGCACCGCGTCCAGTTCGGACCAGGCCTGGTTGACGTCCACCCGCACGCTGACACTGTCGCCGAGCGCCTTCTTGATGGCCAGCACGTGGGCCACGTCGTCGGCCACCGGACGGCTGCCGATCTTGAGCTTGAAGATGTTGTGGCGGCGCAGTTCCAGCATCTGTTCCGCCTCCGCGATGTCCTTGGCCGTGTCGCCGCTGGCCAGGGTCCAGGCCACGGGCAGCGCGTCGCGCACCCGGCCGCCCAGCAGTTCGCTCAGCGGCACGCCCAGGCGGCGGGCCTGCGCGTCGAGCAGCGCCGTCTCGATCGCGCACTTGGCGAAGCGGTTGCCCTGGATGACCTTGCGGATCTTGCCCATGGCCTTGGCCACCTGGCTCGCCTCCATGCCGACCAGCAGCGGCGCGATGTGGGCGTCGATGTTGGCCTTGATGCTGTCCGGGCTCTCCTCGCCGTAATTGAGGCCGCCGATGGTGGTCGCCTCGCCCCAACCTTCGATCCCGTCGGCACAGCGCACCCGCACCAGCACCAGGGTCTGGGTGTGCATGGTGGCCACGGACAGGCGGTGCGGACGGATCGTCGGGACCTCTGCCAGGATGACTTCGATGTTCGTGATCATATTTAATTTGTATAATGGGTCGCAATGGATACACGATATGCCACGCAAACACGGGCGTCCAACACTGAGTTAGTATTGTTTCCATACTCAAAAGGTATAATATGGAATTACGTCACCTGCGCTACTTCGTCGCCGTCGCGGACGAGAAGAACTTCACCCGCGCCGCGCAGCGGCTGCACATCGCCCAGCCGCCCCTGAGCCGGCAGATCCAGTTGCTGGAGGAGGAACTGGGGGTGGAACTGATCGAAAAAGGTTCGCGCCCGCTGCGCCTGACGGAGGCCGGCCACTTCTTCCACGCGCACGCGCAGGAGCTGCTGGCCAAGGCGGCCGAGCTGAAAACCATGACCCAGCGGGTGGGCAAGATCGAGCGCACGCTGTCGATCGGCTTCGTCGCCTCCACGCTGTACGGGCTGCTGCCGCAGATCGTGCGCCGCTTCCGCGAGCGCAACACCAACGTCGAGGTGACGTTCCACGAGCTGACCACCATGCAGCAGATCCAGGCCTTGAAGGACGGCGTGATCGACGTCGGCTTCGGCCGCGTCAAGAGCGAGGACCCCAACATCCGCCGCATCGTGCTGCGCGAGGAAAGACTGATCGTGGCCCTGCCCTCGAACCATCCGCTGGCCAGTTCCACCGATCCCGTCAAGCTGCTGGACCTGCAGATGGAATGCGTGATCGTCTACCCCAAGACGCCGCGCCCCAGCTTCGCCGACCAGGTGCTGGCCGTGCTGACCGAGCGCTCCATCGCCCCGCACAAGATCCTCGAGGTGCGCGAACTGCAGATCGCCATCGGCCTGGTGGCGTCCGGCCAGGGGGTGGCGGTGGTGCCGGAGAGCGTGAAGGGGATGCGGCGCGACGACGTGGTCTACCGCGACATCTCGGACCGCCACGCGATCTCGCCCGTGATGTTCAGCGTGCGCAAGCTGGACCGCTCGGAGGAGTTGCAAAGCATGCTGGCCGTGATCTATGAGGTCTACGACGAGGTGGGCATCCCCTACGTGCGCGAGACCTTGTGACGCGCAGGCGCCTCAAGGCGTCAGCAGGCTGCGGATTTCCGGCTTATCGAGGTTCTCCAGTGTCACCGCCACGGCCTCGGTGAAGATGGTGCTGTCTTTGACGGCCGCACCCCGCGCCGCCGCGATGGCGGCCTTCATGCCCAGGTAGCCCATCTGGCGCGGATTCTGGATAATGAGGCTATTGATCTCGCCCTTCTTCAGGCCATCGAGCAGGAAGTCGGTGGTGTCGAAACCGACGAATTTCCTTTTGCCGGCCAGGCCGGACTGGCGCAGTGCGCGCAGCACGCCATCGCTGGACGACTCATTCACGGCAAAGATGCCGTCCAGCTGGGGCAGTCTTTCCAGCATCGTCAGCGCGTTGCGGAAAACCTTGCCGCGCGTGCCGCCACCGTACTCGTCGGCCACCACGCTGATGCGCGGCGCGAATTTCCTGAGGTATTCTAGGAATCCCTCGGCCCGCTCGTCGGTGGAGGCGCTGCCCGCCACCGTGCGCAGCACCGCCACCGTGGCGGGGCCGGCCAGCTGGCCGGCCAGGCGTTCGGCGGCCAACCGTCCGGCGGCATGATTGTCGGTGCTGATGAAGTTGAGCGGCGTCTTGTCGGCCAGCGCGGAATCGACCACGATGATCTTGATGCCCAGCGCCGTCGCCTTCCTCACCGGCTCCACCAGCCGCAGGCGGTCGGTCGGCACGACGATGATGGCGTCCACGCCCGGCCTGGTGTACACGCCGAGGATCTGGATCTGGGAATCGGTGTCGTCGTTGTTGGCGGGGCCGCGCCAGGTCAGCCTCACGTTGCCCTTGCCCGCTTCGCGCACGGCCTGGTCGACACCCTGGCGCATGAAAATCCAGAAGTCCTGGTCGCGGGCCTTGGGGATGAAGACGATGTTGAGTTCACGCGCCGCGGCGCCAGGAAAAGGCGACACCAGCATCAGGCATGCACACAGCAGCAACAGGCGCTTTCTCATCTCCCCTCCCGAGACGACCATCGATAGTCCCCGCATCGCTGGACATTATAGGGCCATATGGCGGTGCAGATTCACTCCGATGGAGCAGGCAGAACGCCACCCGCGCTCACGCATGGGCACGCACGCTTGAATTGCGCGGACTCAAAGAAAACGCGGTTCCACTACAATGGATTTTGGCGGAGAACAGCCATGTCCACTGAAAAACCACAAATGCCCAAGAACAACACCGAGAAGGTGGTCGATGCCGGCATCGCGCTCAAGGAAGTGTCGGGTGTGCGCGCGGCGGCCAGCTTCATGGCGGCGCTCGGTGTGCCGGACGCGGTGATCGCGCGCGTGCTGTGCGAACCGGCCTGGCGGCGCCGGGCCGCCAGCCGCGACTGACGCCATCGCGTTGCTTACACCCGTTCGGGCAGCGCCACGTGCAGCCGCGAATTGCGCAAGCCGTATGCGAAATAGGCTGCCACCGCCACGCCCATCCAGACGAAGAACACGTGGAAGGTGGCCGCCGACAAATCCTTCATGATGAACAGACAGGCCACGACGCTCAGCGCCGGCACCAGGTAGGGGCCGAACGGCACGCGGAAACCGTCGACATCGGCGCCGATGCCCTTGCGCCGCATAACCGGCACGGCGACGGCCACCACGATGAAGGCCGTCAGCGTGCCCATGCTCACCATGTCCCACAGGAAGGTCGCGTCCACCAGGCCGGCCGTCAAGCCCACCGCCAGGCACACGATCAGCGTGTTGTTGACGGGCGCCAGCGTGCGCGGGTGGACCTTCTGGAACGTCTTCGGGATCAGGCCGTCGCAGGAGATGGCGAACAGGATGCGGGTCTGGCCATAGATCGTCACCAGCGTGACGGAGAACACGGACAACACGGCGCCGGCCGACAGCACCAGCGCCGGCCACGCCTTGCCCGTCACGTTCTGCACGATCACGGCCAGCCCCGCCTCCTGGCCGTCGAACATGCGGGCCGGCTGCGCGCCCACGGCGGCCACCGCCACCAGCAGGTAGAACACGGTGACGATGACCAGCGCCGCCAGGATGCCGATGGGGACGTTGCGCTTGGGGTTCCTCACCTCCTCGCCCGCCGTGGCGATGGTGTCGATGCCGATGAAGGAGAAGAACACGGTGCCGGCGGCGGCCGTCACGCCGGCCATGCCCGCGTAGCCCTTGCTGTTGTCGGCGTTGAAGAAGGGATGGAAATTGGCCGCGTCGAAGCCAGAGAACGCGATCACGACGAAGAAGATGATGATGGCCAGCTTGACCAGCACCAGCACCGCGTTGGCCGTGGCCGACTCCTTCGTGCCGCGCAACAGCAGGTAGCCGCACATGACCACCAGGATCATGGGCGGCAGGTTGATGGCGCCCGGATGGAATTCCGTGCCGTGCGGGCCGGAGGCGAACATGGGCGAGCGCAGCGCGGCCGGGATGTGCCAGCCGCAGGCGTTGACGAGGAAGTTGTTCAGGTAGTCCGACCAGCCGATCGCCGTGGCGCTGGCGGCCAGCCCGTATTCGAGCAGCAGGCAGGCGGCCATGATGAAGGCGGCGAATTCGCCCACCGTGGCGTAGGCGAACGAGTACGACGAGCCGGCGGCCGGGATGCGGAACGACAGCTCCGCGTAGCACAAGGCCGTCAGGCCGGCCGTGAGCGCCGCCAGCAGGAAGGCCAGGATCACGGACGGCCCGGCCTTGGGCACGGCCTCCACCAGCGTGAAGAAGATGCCGGTGCCGATGGTGGCGCCCACGCCGATCATGGTCAGCGGGAACAGTCCCAGCGTGCGGCCCAGGCCATGGGCCGAGCGTTCAGGGCCGGGACCAGCCGCAGCTTCGGTGGCGACGGGTTTGGTGCGGCACAGTTGTCGGGCAAACGCTTGCATAGAACATCGTCCTGTCTCCATATCGCGCGCGGCCGGACGGCCACGCGCCTGCTGCCTGACTGTCCCGTCAGTTGAATTGCACGTTGCGCCACTGCAGCGCCGGCATCAGGGCCGCCTGCAGTTCGCCGGCCAGCCGGCGCACCGGCGCCGGCGTGTAGCGCTGGTAGTAGGCCCGGTTGTACGGACCGATGCCATGTTCGGCGCTGAAGCTGCCGTCGTACCGCCGCACCACCGCGTCCAGCAAGGTGGTGCGCAAGGCGGCGATGGCCTCGTCGTCCAGCGCCTGCGGTCCTTCCTTGGGCGCCACCAGGTTGTAGTGCAAACCGCCGTCGGCCACGTGGCCGAAGTCGCAGATGCGCACGCCGGGGTAGGACGCGGCCAGCCATTGTTCGCCCCATTCGCGGAACGGCGCCCAGTGCTTGCGCGGCAGAGCGATGTCGAACGCGATCACGCGGCCCTCGTGGCGCAGCGCGTCGCTGATGCCGTGCCGCAGGCTCCACAGCATGTCCTGGTCGCCGAACAGCGCGTCGGCCAGCAGTTCCTGCTCCATCAGCGCGCCCAGCGCGTCCTGCAGCACCGCGTCCAGCGCCAGCGCGCGCGCCGGCAGCGAGGTGCTCAACTCGACCAGCAGCGCATACGGCGGCACCTGCCCGCCCGGGAAGGGATTGCGCACCGACGGCACGTTGCGGAACACGGCCTGCATGGCCTGCTGCGACATGCCTTCGACCGAGGCGATGAATTCGGGCAGATCGCGCTCCAGCGCGGCCAGCAGCGGCATGACCGCCGCGCTCGACGCCGGCACCACCAGCGCCGTGGCGCGCTGCGCGGGCAGCGGATGCAGGCGCACGGTGGCGCGCAGGATCACGCCGAACGCGCCGCCCGTACCGCACAACAGCTGCTTGAAATCGACCCCGGTGTTATTTTTGCGCAGCGCGCTGCCAAAACGCAGCATGCCGCCGCGCTCGGGCAGCCAGGCGTCCACCGCGCACAGGTTGGCGCGCACGTCGCCGTACTTGATCAGCCGCGCGCCGCCCGTGTTGGAGGCGATCATGCCACCGATGGTGGGGTCGGCCGACAGGTCGATCGGGAAGCACAGGCCCATGGCCGCCGCCGCCTCGTTCAGTTCCGACAGCCGCACGCCGGCGCCCACAGTGGCCGTGCGCTCGTCGGCGTCGATGGCGATGCCGTCCTTGAGCCGGTCCAGGCTGAACACGAACTGGCGCCCGCTGGCGTCCGGCGTGGCCGCCGCCACCAGGCCCGTGTTCGCGCCCTGCAGCACGAACGGCGCGCCGTGCGCGTGCAGCAGCGACAGCGCCGCCTCGGCCTGTTCCGGCGTGGCCGGCCGCAGCACGGCCACCGCCGCGCCCTGGCCGTAGCGCGCGCCCTGCACGTAGGGCGCGCAGTCGGCGCCGGCCGTCAGCATGCCGGCCTGGCCCAGCAGGCCGTCCAGCTCGGCGAGCAGCGTGCCGCTCATGCCGCTCATGCCGCCTTCGCCATCGCCGGCGCGGCGCCGTCGGCCGACGTCATCTTGAAGATGGCGGTGGCGTTGCTGCTGTCGAAGCCCAGGTCCAGCACCTCCTCGCCGTCGGCGTTGCGCACGCGGTCGCGCGAGATGAATTCGTAGAACGAGCCGGGCACGCGGCGCACCACACAGCCGTTCGCGGTGCGGAACACGCGCTCCACCTGGGCCGCGCGGTAGGCCGTCTGGCGCATGGTGCCGCGCGCGGCCTCCTCGATGGCGGGCTTGATCGAGCGGCCCAGCTGCTGCTGTTCGGCCGACAGTGCGTACAGGTCGGGCACGCGGTCGGTCACGTGGTTGAAGGCGTTGCCCTCGGTGGCGATCCACGCCATCTCCTGCGATTCCTTGAGCAGCAGTTCGTAGTCGTCCAGCGCCGGCACCTCGTGCTGACGGGCGAAGCAGCGCACCAGCGACTGCAGCAGCGCCACGGCATCGGCCAGCGGCAGGCTGCGCTGCGCTTCCAGTTCCTTCAGCAGGGCCAGGTCGCGCGCGTCCAGCGGGTCGACCGAGCTGGCCACCACGCGGCCCACGGCGGCCTGGAACTCGGGCGAGAAGCGCTCCACTTCCAGTTCGCTCACGAAGAACTGGGGAATGTCCTCCGGCAGGTCGGCGTGCACGTAGGCGCGGCCCATCATCTTCAGGCGCGGCAGCGGGTAGTTCTCGTTCAGGCGGTAGCCGAGCGGCGCCAGGAAGCGGGTGATGGCCGCCTCGCCGCATGGCAGCTGGCCGTTGGCGGCGATCTTCACCGAGCGCACGGCGCCATGGTCGAAGAACACGCGGCGGCCGCTGGCGACGGCGTCCTCCGAGTAGGCCTTGCCTTCGGGGACGCGCTCGAGCAGGTCGCGGAACAGCAGCACGTTCATGGCGTAGGCGATTTCGGCGCGCGTCACGGCCACGGTGGCGTCGCCGTTGCCGGGCGCGTCGGAAAATTCGGCCGGCACGTGCATCAAGCGGGTCATGCGGGCGGTGGCGGCGGCGCCGATGCAGGAGGTCAGGAGGTAGTCGAGGGTGTTCATGGTGAATAAAGCAGCACTGCCGCGAAGGATGAAATGGGCCGATTATTCGACACGGGCCGGAAGACCCACAAGCGAAATGATTTCGACACCCTATTCCATTTGAGAATACCCATTTCGACCCGGATGCGGGACAATGGCGGCAGAGACTGTTTCACCATAAGAATGTGCCCACACCATGCGCCTCAATCTGCCCTCCCTGTCCGCCCTGCACGCCTTCGAAATGGTGTACAAGCTGCAAAACATCAGCGCCGCCGCCAACGCGCTGGCCCTGACCCAGAGCGCCGTCAGCAAGAAGATCCTGGCGCTGGAAGCGTATTTCGAGCAACCGCTGTTCGAGCGCCAGGCCAGCGGGCTGGTGCCCACGGCCGCCGCCGAACTGCTGTGGACCCGCCTGCCGCCCTGCCTCGACGAGCTGGAAGGCGTGATGCAGGAGGTGCTGGCCTCGCGCGACGGCGGCGGCGTGCTCAATCTGGCCGTGTTTCCCACCTTCGCCACCAAGTGGCTGGTGCCGCGCCTGCCGCTGCTGTACGAAGCCCACCCCGGCCTGACGCTGAACCTGAAGATCCAGCTGAGCCGGGTCGATTTCGGCGGCACCGGCATCGACGCCGGCATCGTGTTCGGCCGCCCCGGCTGGCCCCAGTGCGAGCACCACAGGTTGTCAAGTGAAACCCTGGTGCCCGTGTGCAGCCCCGGCTTCATCGAACGCCACGGCCGCCCGGCCGACATGGCCGCGCTGACGGCCTGCACCCTGCTGCACCAGACCTCGCGCTCGGACAGCTGGCCCAACTGGTTCGACGCCCATGGCATCGCGGCCCCGCCCAAGGAACAGGGCCTGCACTTCGAGCTGTTCTCGATGGCGGTCGAGGCGGCCAAGGCCGGGCTGGGTATCGGCCTGCTGCCGGCCATGTTCGTGGCCGACGAGATCAAGCGCCAGGCGCTGGTCGAACTGTTCCCGCCCGAGCAGCAGTCCGACAGCGCCTATTACCTGATCTACCCCAAGCGCAAGGCCGGCCTGCCCGGCGTGATCACCTTCAAGCGCTGGCTGCTGGAGCAGCACGAACGGGAACGGGCGGCGGCGGCCGACTGAGGCCCGCCCTCCCCCTGTTGCTACTTTCCTACAAGCGGGTCCGCCCGGATGGCCGCGCGCGTCCGCCGCGCCGGGCCACGCTCGCTCATTCCAATCCGGAATATGGCGAGGAAAACATTTCCATTGATGCCCCGCAATTGCTGCCGAATAATCAACTGACCGGAGCGCCGGAAACCGTGGCAAATTCGCCGCCCGGCCCGGCGCCGGCCCAGCCGTCCCACACGACAAGACACGCATGCACCGGCTCATGCAGACAACAATACGGAGACACCATGCCTACCCCCACCATTTTGCGCCGCGCGGTCCTGTTCAGTCTGTACGGGGGCGCGGCCCTGTCCGGCCTGAGTCCGGCCGCCCAGGCCCAGAGCGCCAGCGGCGACATCCAGACCATCAGCGTGGTCGGCTCGCGCCGCGCCGTCAGTTCCGCCACCGACACCACGGTGCCGGTCGACGTGATCCCCTTGAACAAGGCGGCCGAATCGGGCGGCAATTTCGACCTGGCCCAGACCCTGACCAACATCTCCCCGTCGTTCAACTCGACCCGCCAGACCGGCGCCGACGGCGCCGACCTGGTCGACTCGGCCGCCCTGCGCGGCCTCGGTTCCGACCAGACCCTGGTGCTGGTGAACGGCAAGCGCCGCCACACCACGGCCCTGGTCAACCTGTTCGGCGCGCGCAACCGTGGCAACACCGGCACCGACATGAACGCCATCCCGATGCTGGCCATCAAGGACGTGCAGGTGCTGCGCGACGGCGCCGCCGCCCAGTACGGCTCGGACGCCATCGCCGGCGTGCTCGACATCGGCCTGAAGAAGAGCCTCGGCTGCGAGGCGGTGGCCGGCTACAGCCAGTACTCGGTGGGCGACGGCAAGAACTACCTGGCCTCGGCCTACTGCGGCGTGCGCCTGGGCGAAAAAGGCGTGATCGGCATCACCGGCGAATACCTGGACCGGGGCCGCTCCAACCGCGCCGAGCCGGGCAACCCGCGCATCAT
>NZ_JBXANP010000019.1:0-95988 GCF_058801745.1 Rugamonas sp. GW822-FHT03B10
GCGCCCAGCGCGGCCGGGGCCGGCTGGGCGGCCGCCGGCGCCACCGCCGTGGCGGCTGCCGGCGCCGGCGGCGGATTGAAGGCGGCCACCAGGGCCAGCATGTCGGCCACCGGGCCGTCCAGCGCGGCCTTGGCGTCGCTCTGGGCGTCGTCGGTGGCGCCGTCGGCGGCCGGCTTGCCCGTGGCGGACGCGGCGCTGGTGCTGTCGGGGGTGCTGCGCGCGCCCGGTTGCACGGGCATGGCGCCATCCTTGTCCTGTGGCCCCTGCTGCCCCTGCTGCGCCGGCTTGGCGGGCGTGGCCTGGCGGGTCGGCATGGTGCTCTGGCGCGGCGCGGCCGGCGGGCGCTCGGGCGCGCGCGCCGGGGCGTTGCCGCCGGCGTTGGCCGACTGGCGCTGCGCCATCTCGCGCGACAGCGCGCGCTGGAACTGGTTGTCCTGGCCGCTCGCGTTCAGATTCACCTTGGGCGCGGCGGCCGCGTTGGCGCCGATGGTGGGCAGGGGAAGGATGGGTGTTTGCATGGTCGCGCCGTTATGGTTGGTTGCCGCCGGGCTGAATCGCGCGTGCGGATTCAGCGTTTGTAATAAGCCTGTCGTGCTGCGTGTTCGTCCATCTGCTTCTGGTCGCGCTTGGCCTCGAGCTTGAGCGCGGCGGCCGCCGCCCGCTCGTTGAGCGTGGCGTAGGACATGCGCTTGCGCTCGCTGGCCTGCCACGCCTGCTTCTCCTGCGCGCTGCGCTGCGCGGCGTGGCGGATCACTTCCTGCTGGCCCGTGATGGCGTTGTCGAGCTTGCCCATGAAGGCCTGGAAATTGCGGTAGGCCATGGGCGTGATGCCGGCCGCCTGGGCCGCCTCGAAGCGCTTGACATACTCGTCCCGGTAGCCGATCAGCATTTCATGCTTCTGCTCGGCCTCGGCCACGGCCTTCAGGGCCGCGCCCAGCCGCTTGGCGGCGTCGTCGGTTTCCCGTTGCGCCAGCTCAATCAGCGTTTGTAGTTGAGATTGGGATGCCATGATCAAGCATTATAGGCGTCCGCTACGGCGGCCCATCAGTCGAATAGCGAGGTAAGTTGCCCCAAGCTCTCGCTCATGGTGACCCGTTCGGTGATCTGTTGCTGGAGGAAGTGTTCGATCTTGTCGTGCAGCGCGATGGCCTGGTCCAGCACGGGATCGGTGCCGGGCGCGTAGGCGCCCACGCTGATCAGGTCGCGGCTGCGCTCGTAGCGCGAGAACAGTTGCTTGAGGTTGCGCGCCTGCACCTGGTGCTCGTGCGAGGTGATCGAGTGCATGGCGCGGCTGATCGACTGCTCGATGTCGATGGCCGGGTAGTGGCCGGCCTCGGCCAGGCGCCGGTTCAGCACGATGTGGCCGTCCAGGATGGCGCGCGCCGAGTCGGCGATCGGGTCCTGCTGGTCGTCGCCCTCGGTCAGCACGGTGTAGAAGGCGGTGATGGAGCCTCCGCCCAGCTCGCCATTCCCGGCCCGTTCCACCAGCACCGGCAGCTTGGCGAACACGGACGGCGGATAACCCTTGGTGGCCGGCGGCTCGCCGATGGCCAGCGCGATCTCGCGCTGGGCCATGGCGTAGCGGGTGAGCGAATCCATGATCAAGAGCACGTTCTGGCCCTGGTCGCGGAAGTGCTCGGCGATGGCGGTGGCGTAGGCGGCGCCCTGCAGGCGCATCAGCGGCGGCGTGTCGGCCGGCGCGGCCACCACCACGGACCGGGCCAGGCCCTCCTCGCCGAGGATCTGCTCGATGAATTCCTTGACCTCGCGGCCCCGTTCGCCGATCAGGCCGACGACGATCACGTCGGCCTCGGTGTAGCGCGCCATCATGCCCAGCAGCACGGATTTGCCGACGCCCGAGCCGGCGAACAGGCCCATGCGCTGGCCCCGGCCCACGGTCAGCATGGCGTTGATGGCGCGCACGCCCACGTCCAGCGTCTCGACGATGGGCGCGCGGCCCAGCGGGTTGGCGGGGCGCACGTTGATGGGGGCGCTGTCGTGCGCGTGCAGCGGGCCCAGGTTGTCGAGCGGGCGGCCGGCGCCGTCGAGCACCCGGCCCAGCAGTTCCGGCCCCACCGGCAGGTGGCGCGCGCGGTCGCTGGGGCGGCGGCGCGGATGGGCCACGCTGCCGGGGCGGGGGATGGCCGGCTCGACCGGGAACACGCGGGTGCCCGGCACGATGCCCTCGACGTCGCTTTGCGGCATCAGGAACAAGCGGTCGCCCTCGAAACCGACCACCTCGGCCTCGACCTTGCCGCCGCTGGGCAGCGGCACCGTGCAGGCGGCGCCCACGGCCAGCCGCAGGCCGACCGCCTCCATCACCAGGCCGGCCACGCGCGTGACGCGGCCCGACACTTGCATCGGCTCGACGAAACTGGCCAGCGTGGCGCAGTCGTGCAGATAGGCTTGCCAGCGCCCGGTGTGGACGTTGGCCGGGGGCGCGGGATTGGCCGGGCTGGCCGGTTCGGCCGGCGGGGCGAGCGATTCCATGCTGTCCATGCGATACAGTTCAGGCCAGCCAGTCCACGTCATGGCCCAGCGCGTGGGTCAGACGTTGCCAGCGCGAGGCGGCCTGGGCGTCGATCTGGTTGCTGGCCGTGTCGACCTTGCAGCCGCCGCGGCCCACGCTGGCGTCCTCGATCACGCGCCAGCCGCCCTTGTCCAGCTCCTCGCCGATGCCCTCGCGCACCACGGCGGCGTCGTCCGGGTGCAGCACCAGCAACGCCGGCTGCTGCAGCACGGGCAGGTATTCGATCGCCTCGCGCACGATGGGCAGCACCAGCTCGGGTTTGACCTGCAGCGCCGTCTTCAGCATGCCCTTGGCCAGTTGCAGGGCCAGTTCCAGCACGTCGTTGGCGATCAGCTGGTCGGCCTGCTGCACGGCCGTGCCGAACGCGTCCGTCAGCGCGCGCAACTGTGCCAGTTCCTTGGCCGATTCGATCTTGCCCAGCGCCAGCGCGTCGGCGTGGCCGGCCGCGTGGCCCTCCTCGTAGCCGTCGCAGCGCGCCTGTTCGCGGATCGCCTCCACCTCCTCCACGCTGGGGTAGGCGGGCGGCGGCGGCGGCGGCGGGCCGACCTCGGCCAGTTGCTGTTCCTGCTCCAGCAGCGCCTGCTGCATGCGCTGCTCCAGCAATTGCTGGGCGCGCGCGGCCTCCTGCGCGTGCTGCTCGGCCTCGCGCGCGGCCAGCGTGCTGGGGCGCTCGTCGCCGAACGACGTCATCTCCCAGCGCTGGAACGCGGTCTGTTGCTCTTTCGGTATGGTAGCCATCAGACGAAGGAATCCTCACCTTTGCCGCCAAGCACGATCTGGCCCTCGTCGGCCAGCCGGCGCACGATCTGCAGGATTTGCTTCTGCTGGGTCTCCACCTCGGACAGGCGCACCGGCCCCTTCGATTCCAGGTCCTCGCGCATCATCTCGCCGGCGCGGGCCGACATGTTCTTGAAGATCTTGTCGCGCAGCTCCTGCGACGCGCCCTTCAAGGCGATGATCAGCATCTCCGACTGCACCTCGCGCAGCAAGAGCTGGATGCCGCGGTCGTCGATGTCGATCAGGTTGTCGAACACGAACATCTCGTCCATGATCTTCTGCGCCATGTCGTTGTCGTAGTTCTTGATGTTGTCCATCACCGAACCTTCCTGCTCGCCGCTCATGAAGTTCAGGATCTCGGCCGCCGCGCGCACCCCGCCCAGCGACGATTTCTTGATGTTCTCGTTGCCCGAGAGCAGCTTGGTGAGCACGTCGTTCAGTTCGCGCAGCGCGGCCGGCTGCACGCCGTCGAGCGTGGCGATGCGCAGCACCACGTCGTTGCGCAGGCGGTCGGTGAAGTTGCCGAGGATTTCGCAGGCCTGGTCGCGCTCGAGGTGGACCAGGATGGTGGCGATGATCTGCGGGTGTTCGTTGCGGATCAGCTCGGCCACCGAATTGGAGTCCATCCACTTCAGGCTTTCGATGCCCGACGCGTCCTTGCCGCCCAGGATGCGCGACAGCAGCACCGAGGCCTTGTCGTCGCCCAGCGCCTTGGTCAGCACCTGGCGGATGTACTCGTCCGAATCGAGGCCCACGGTGGAGGCGGCCGCCACCTGGTCGCGGAAGTCGTCGAGCGTGTCGACCACCTGCTCGTGCGGCACGTTCTTCATGGTGGCCATGGCCGCGCCCAGCTTGAGCACCTCGCGCGGGCCGAGGAACTTCATCACCTCGGCCGCCTCCGTCTCGCCCATGGCCAGCATCAGGATGGCCGCTTTTTGCAGTCCGGTGTTCTCAGTCATTGGCGCCTACCCACGCTTTGATGATGTTGGCCACGATGCGCGGATCGTCGGCCGCCAGTTTCTTGGCCATGGCCAGGTTGTCCCGATAGGAGCGGGCCGTGTTCTCTTCCATCTGTCGCAATTCCTCTTCCGCGATGAGTTCATGGTCCGGTTCCTCCACCACCGGCTCCGGCTCCGGTTCCGGCTCCGGCTCCGGCGCGTTGATTTCGTCGATCTTCTTGAACACGGGCCGCATCATCGGGCGCACGATGCGCAGGAAGATGTACAGCAGGATCAGGGCCGTGATCAGGAACTTGGCCAGTTCCTTGGCCATCGGCAGGTTGGCCGGATCGCGCCACCAGTCGAGCGCCGCCTCGGCCGGCCGGTCCACGCCGTCGAACGGCGAGTTGGCCACGCTGACGGCGTCGCCGCGGTCCTGATTGTAGCCCATGGCCTGCTTGACCAGGTCGTTGATCTTGGCCATCTCCTCGGGCGTGTAGGGCTTGACGGTGACCTTGCCGTTCTTGTCGACGATGCGCCGGTAGTTGACCACCACGGCCACGGTCAGGCGGCGCAGGCCGCCCATGCCGCGCTGCTCGTAGCGCACGGTCTTGTCGACCTCGTAGTTGGTGGTCGATTCCTTGTGGGTGGGGCCGGTGCCGGTGGCCGTGGCGGCGCCGGGCGGGGTGCCGGGCGCGGGCGCCGTGGCGCCGGGCGCGTTGGCCGTCAGCGGCGCCGTGGCCGTGCCCGGCGGCTGGTTCGACAGCGCGCCCGGGATGCCGGACGGGTTGGTGTTGCCGTTGCCGCCCGTTTCACTGGTCTGCTGGCTGCGGATGGCCGAGGCGGCCGGCGGCGAGTTCGGCTTGTAGGTCTCGGCCGCCTGCTCGACCTGGGAGAAGTCGACGTCGGCCGTGGCCTCGGCCCGCACGTTGTTCTCGCCCACGATCGGGATGATGATCGATTCGACCTGCTTGATGACGGCGTTCTGCAGCTCCTTCACGTACTTGAGCTGGGTCTCGTCCATGTTCTTGGCGTTCAGGCCCGCGTTGCCGTTCTTGTTCAGGTCCGAGATCAGGTTGCCGGCCTGGTCCACCACCGTCACGTTGGCCGGCAGCAGATCGGGCACGCTGGAGGCCACCAGGTGCACGATGGCGCTGGTCTGCTGCGGGTCGAGCACGCGGTTCGGGTGCAGGTTCAGCAGCACGGAGGCGGTCGGCTTCTGCTGGTCGCGCACGAACACGGACGGCTTGGGCAGCGCCAGGTGCACGCGGGCCGACTCGACGGCCGCCAGCGACTGGATCGAGCGCGCCAGCTCGCCTTCGAGCGCGCGCTGGTAGTTGACCTGCTCCAGGAACTGCGACACGCCCAGCTTCTGGTTCTCCATCAGCTCGAAGCCGACGTTGCCGCCCTTGGGCAGGCCCTGGGCCGCCAGCTTGAGGCGGATGTCGTGCACCTGCTCGGTGGGCACCAGGATGGCCGTGCCGTTCTCGGAGAACTTGTGCTTGACGTTCATCTTGTCGAGCTCGGCCGTGATGGCGCCGCCGTCGCGGTCGGTGAAATTGGAGAACAGCACGCCGTACTCGGGCGGCTTGTTCCACAGCCACAGGGCCAGGATCACGGCCAGCACGCCGGCGGCCGCGCCCCCGCGCATGAAATTCTTGCCCATCGGCGTCTGGATGAAGGGCAGCTTTTCCGCCGCCCCGTCGGGCGCGGGCGCTTGCTCTGCTGCGTCGATGTCGCGTTCTTCGGCTACGGCCATGGTGGGTGTGGATTTCTCTGAGTGTCGCTATCCAATCCCGTGACGGGGATTGGGCCTGGTACGGATTATCGCCGCGGTACGGGCAAATCAAACGCTTAAACAGAGCCGCGTTTGCCCTCCTGCTCGCGCCTGCCGCTGGCGCGCGGGCTGTTATTCTGGCAGCCTGACAGTTGCTATTGTAACGTGGCGCTGTCTCCCCGGCCGCCGGAAAGTGTTCCGCGGTAGCAACAAAATGGAGTCAAGATGAGAACAGGTGGTATCGACAGCAGCCAGATCCAGGCCATGATCGCGCAGCTCAAAGCCCACGCCACGCGGCCGCAGGCCACGCCGCCGGTGGTGCAGACGGAAACCCCGGCCGCGAAAGTCAATTTCGCCGACGCGCTGAAAAATTCGCTCGACGCCGTCAACGCCAGCCAGGTCAAGGCCGACACCCAGGGCCAGCGCTTCGCCATGGGCGACGACGGCGTGAGCCTGTCGGACGTGATGATCTCGATGCAGAAGGCCAGCATCAACTTCCAGGCCACCATGCAGGTGCGCAACAAGCTGGTGACGGCGTACCACGACATCATGAACATGCAGGTGTGATCGGATGGTCATCCGATGATCATCCAATGATCATCCAATGAGCATCGCGGGCGGCCGCCCCGGCCCGCCCGTTTCAGCCCAGCCCGGCCAGGCGCGCGTTGC
The DNA here is from genome assembly GCF_058801745.1 of Rugamonas sp. GW822-FHT03B10. Classification (NCBI taxonomy): domain Bacteria; kingdom Pseudomonadati; phylum Pseudomonadota; class Betaproteobacteria; order Burkholderiales; family Oxalobacteraceae; genus Rugamonas; species Rugamonas sp. GW822-FHT03B10. The sequence continues at coordinate 6,692 of NZ_JBXANP010000019.1, forward strand.
GCTCGCGTTCGAGCTTGGTGATGTAGCGCTGCACCTGGGCCAGCATCGGACGCGGGATGTCGATGAACTGGCAGCCGAGGCGGCGGTTCGACTTGTTGTTGAGCAGGGTCATGTCGAGCGAATTGCGGATCTGCAAGGTCGTGACGATGGCGCCCACGTCGGGCAGGTCGATGCGGCAATCGGCGTAGTTGCGGCCGATGGTGTCGCCCAGCAACAGCTTGTTGTCGAGGATGGCGATGCCGCCGCAGCTGATGTCGGCCAGCGGGAACGGGTGGTTGCCCCCGCCGAGCTCGGCCGGCAGCGGAATGGCCACCCGCACCGGGTTGCTGACCGGCGTGGACATGCGGTAGAACTCGCGCCGCTGCAGGCGGATCAGGGTGGCCGGCAGGGCCATGCGGAACGCCGGGTTGCCCCGGTACAAACACTTCTCCACCTTGTCGGACGAGAACAGGATGCGGATCTTGTCGAGCGTGGTCTCGAAATGGACGGCCGCCGCGCCCACGATGCGCTGGTTCTGTTCGCGGTCGATCGAGCAGTCGAGGATGACGGCGTTGTTGTCCGGCTGCACTTCCAGGATCGAGGTCACGCACACGTCGGCCTCGCCCTGCACCAGCATGCGGATCAACTGGTTCTTCTCGCCGATGCTGCGCAGCAGGGCGATGATCTCCCGGCGCGACTCGACCTCGAAGTCATGCCAGTTTTCCAAGTCTGCTTCCAGTCGTAGTGATTGCATCGCGTCCGTATCGGGGTCTAGGGTTCGGTGAGCGGCAGGCTGGTGTCGGGCGGCGCGGGGAGCGGGGCGCCGGACTTTTGCGCTGATTCAATATGATATAGCCATGCCAACAGTTCCGCAATCGTACGATAGAGCGTGGGCGGGATCTGGTGGTCGAGGTCGATCTCCATCAGCAGCGACACCAGTTCCTTCGATTCGTGCACGAACACGTCGTGCTCCTGGGCCACGGCGATGATCTGCTCGGCCACCAGGCCACGGCCCTTGGCCACCACCTTGGGCGCGGCCGCGCCCGTCTGGTAGGCGAGCGCGACGGCGCTTTGCAGCGGGCGGCGCGGCGCGTCACGTTCCATCGCCGGCCTCCGGTGCGCTGGCGATGGTGAGCGAGGACAAGGGCGCCCCGGCCGCCGCCATCGCCTGCTCCAGCAAGCCGGCGTAGGCGCGCAGCGTGACGGCCGACTGGTCGCTGCCGGTCTGCAGCTGGATCTGGACCTGGTCGCCGGCCAGCGTGACGGTGGCCGCCACCTTGCCCAGCAGCGGGAAGCGGAAGCGCACGCCGCTGCGCCAGACCTGCTCGGGCTGGCCGTCGGCGCCGCCGTCGCGGCCATCGCCACGGCGGTGCTCGTCGCGCGGCTCGCGCCGCACCTCCCATTGCATGGGCTGGCCCGGCCACGCCTCGCCCTGCCATTGCACGCGGCCCTGCTCGTGCGCATGCAGTTGCTGGTTGATCATCAGGGCCGCCGACAGGTCGGGGCCGCCGGCCTGGGCCCGCGCGCCGCCGTCGGCCATGGCCTGCTGCTGGCGCTGCATCTGCGGTTCGCGCATCAGGTCGGCCAGGCTGCGCTCGCCCTTGACCCATTCGGCCACGTGCGACTCGTAGAACAGGCCGCTTTGCGAGATGGCCGCCTGCAGGTGCCGGGCCACTTGTTCGGGGGCGGGCGCGGCGCCGGCCGCCACCAGCGGCGCCTTGCCGGTCAGCACGACGGGCGCGCCGGCCGGGGTGGCCGGGGCGGCCGTCAGCACGGTGCTGAGCACGCGCGCGGCCGTGCTCAGCGTGGGCGGCGGCGTGCTCGCGTCCAGCGCCGGCAGGTCGCTGGCGGGGATCAATGGCGCCCTGGCCAGCAGCGCGGCGCCGGCGGTGGCCGGACGCGCGTGGTCGGCGGCGGCGGCGCCCGGCTGTGCGGCGCCCTGGGCCATGCCGGCCGCCAGGGCGGCCGCGCTGGCGGCCGACGCCGTCGCCTGGCCTGCCGTGGCGCCCGTGCCTTGCGCGCCGGCAGGCAACGCCGGCTGCCCGGCGGCGGTCTGGGCGGCCGTTGCAGCGCCAGTGGCGGTGCCGCTGGCCGTGCCGGCTGGCGTGCCGGCCGTTGCCGGCGGGCGCGCGGCGCCGGCGGCCGTGTCGGGCGCGGGCTGGTTGGGATGGTAGAGCTGGGCTTCGGCGTCGGCCCCGCTGGGGGCGTCGCTGTAGACGAGGGTGGCGGCGGCGCCCGGCGCGTTGCCGAGCTGGAAGGTGGGGCGGGGCTGGGCCGCGATCACCGTCAGCGGCACGTCGCTGCCGACCTGCACGCCCGGGGGCAACTGCATGCGGGCCGCGTTGTCGGCCACCCGCACGAGGAAACTGCCGTCAGGGTATTTCGACAGCACGGTGGCCTGCAGCGACTGGCCCACCAGCGCCTGCAGGTTACGCTGGAACGCCGCCTGCCGGCCGTCGCCGATGGGCGGCGTGCCGTGCACGGCGTCGGCCGCCGTCAGCGGGCCGACATTGACGTCCAGGCGCGGCAGCATGGCGGCCGCCGGGATCAGACGCTGCCGTAGGCGTTGACCAGGCGCCGTTCCGTGCCGGCGTTATTGATCAGCTTGGACAACTGGGCCATCCACGGCATGGTCAGGTCGCGGATCTGGCGGTCGGCGTTGAGCATCTGGCGGATCAGTTCGATCTTTTGCTCGCGCTGGGCGCCCTGCATGGGCGCGGCCGGCTCGTGCGCGCGCAGGCGCTGGGCGTGGGCGGCGCAGCGTTGCTCGAGCAGCACCAGCAGGTCCCAGTCGCTGGCGGTGGCCGCCTGCACCATCTGTTCGGTCAGCGCCGCCATGGCGGTGTACACGGTCAATATTTCTTGGCTGGTCATCATCGTTCAGGCGCTCGCGAGGGTGGGGGTGGAGGTGGCGCGGCCGGCCGCGGCCGGCGCTTCGCCGATGGCGTTCCAGGCGTCGCGCAATTCCGTCAGCAGGCGTTGCACTTCCTCCAGGATGGCCGGATCGTTCTGCAGGTTGGCCGTCAGCAGCCGGGCGCTCATGTATTCGTACAGGGCGTCCAGGCCCTCGGCGATCTCGCCGCCGGCCTTCTTGTCGAGCGCGGCGCGCAGGCCGCTGTCGATGATCATGATGGCCTTCGAGATCGACTTGCCTTTCTCGCCGATGTTGCCGTTGCGCATGCTGACGAGCGCCGTGTTGATGGCCACCAGGGCGCCATCGAACAGCATCACGATCAGCTTGTGCGGGCTGGCTGCGAGCACGCCGGTTTCCATGCCGATCTTGGCATAGGCGTGCACGCCAGTTTGTCGGGATCCGAACATAGTGTCTCTCCTGTGATTAACCGTTCTTGGCGATGGACGCCAATTGTTGCGTCAAATAGGACGCGGTCGAGTTCAAGCTGGCCACCAGCGTGTCGAGTTTGGTGTACTGGGCGCGGTAGCGCGCCTCGACGTCCACCAGGCGCGCGCTGAGCGCATCCTTTTGCTTGCCGATGTCCTTGACCGACTGGTTGAGGCCAGCGGTCTGGCTGTTGATATACCCCTTCGATCCCAGGTAATTGCCGGCCAGGCTGTTGAGCAGGTTGGCGTACCCCTGGGAAAAGCCGATGTCGCCGCGGCTGCCGATGGTGTCGCCGTCGACGGTCAGTTTGAGGCCCTCCACCGGGGCGCCGGCCGAGCCGGTCAGGGTCTGGCCGTCGCCGGTGGCGGCGTAGCCGCCGATGGTGCCGGCCACGTCCACGCCGGTCACCGGCGTCGCGGCGCCGAACACGGAGGCGACCGTGCTGCCGGTGTCGTCCACCAGGCTGACATTCGACTGCGAGCCGTAGCGGTTCGATTGCAGCTTGAGCGTGCCGTCGGTGCCGATGGTGGCGCTCACGGTCCAGCCCGCGTTGGAGAAGTTGCTGACCCCGTTGATCGACGATTGCAGCTGGGTGGCCAGCTGGCTCGGCGTGTAGCTGCCGGCCGGTATCGTGATGCTGGCGGTGCTGGCCGCCGTGGTGGTGTCGTTCAGCTTGACGGTCCAGGTGGTGTCGGCGTCGATGACGGTGGTGGCCGGCAGGGCGGCCGCGCTGGTCAGGCTGCCCTGGGTGGCCAGCGTGGTGATGTCGAGCGCGTAGTCGCCGGCCTGGGTCGCGGTGGTCGAGCTGACGAAGCTGATCTTGCTGTCGCTGGTCTTGCCGACGGCCGCGAACAGGCCCGCGATGTCGTTGAAGTTGTTGCTGATCGCCTTGTTCAGCTTGGACGAGTCGAGCGTCAGCGTGCCGTCCTTCTGGAACGAGATGCCGATCTGGGACAGGTTGGTCAGGCTGCCCTTCAGGCCCACGATCGGCTGCGACATCTGGCGCCGCACGGCCGCCTGCAGGTTGCGCACGGTGTTGTCGCCCAGCAGCGGGCCGCCGCTCTTGGTGTCGGGATCGTAGCCGGACAATTGCTTGATCTGGCTGTTGAGGTCGTTGTAGGCCTTGACGAAGTTGTTGACCGAGCTGGTCAGCGAGGCGGTGTCGCGCGCCACGGTCAGGCTGGTGCTGCCGGTCTTGTTGACGTTGAGCGTGACGCCGGCGATGGCGCCCGACAGCGAGGTGTTGCTGCTGCTGACGGCCATGCCGTTCACGTTGGCCAGCGTGTCGAGCGCCGAGGCCTTCTGGCTCATGTTCTGCACCCCGCCCGGATCGTAGCCGAGCAGGTTGACCAGGTCGGGGTCGGCCGGGTTGCCGTTGGCGCCGCTGAGCGTGATGCGCATGGTCGACGAGGCCCCCGTGGCGCTCGAGGTCAGCACCAGGTGGTTGGGCGTGGCGTTGGTGCCGGTGGCGCCATCGGACACCAGGCTGGCCGTGACCCCGAAATTGCCCTTGTTGATGGCGTCGGCGATGCCCTGCAGCGTGTTGTTGCTGCTGTCGATCACGATGTTGCCCGCCGTGCGGTCCGGATCGGCCGTGAAGCTGGCGCCCAGGTAGGCGCCGCCCACGCCGGCCGTCAGGCCGGCGGCGGCCGGGTTGGTGCCGCCCACGGTGATCGGGCTGGCGTCGGTCGATTCCAGCGTGATGGCGCTGACGGCCGTGGTGGTGGAGCCGGTGTTGGCCGCGCCGCTGTTGCCGATGCCGCCGCTCACGGCGCCGCTGACGGCTTCGCTCACGTTGATGTTGGCGCCGTCGGCATTGGTGAATTGCAGGGTGCCGGCGGCGGCCGTGCCGCTGACGGTGATGTTGGCGTCGGCCAGCGCGCGCGTGACGGCCGTGTCGCCGGTCAGCGCCGTGTCGAGCGCGGCCGCGTCGATGCTGCCGGCGGCGCCGGGCGCCACGTTGGCCGCCTGGCTGGCGATGGTCACGCCGCCCACGGTCAGCGCGTAGGAGCCGCCGCCGCTGGTGTCGACGGCGCCGAAGGTGCTGGCGCCGCCGCTGCCGAACAGGGTGGCGCTGGTCACGGTGGCGGCCGCCTTGGCCGACACGCCCGTGGTGCCGCTCTTGGCGTTGATGGCGTCGGCCAGCAGGCGCGCGCTGCGGGTGCTGCCGTCGGTGGCGATGGCGGTGCCGTTGATGGTCAGCGCGCCCGGCGTCAGGCCGCCCGTCAGCACGCCGGCGCCGAGCGTGGTGCCGGTGACGCCGAAGGTGCCGCCGGCCACGGTGCCGAGCGCGAAGTTGATGGTGGTGGTGGCGCCCAGGCCGATGGCGGCCGTGGTGCTCTTGTAGCCGCCCGAGGCCAGGGTCTGGGCTTGCGCCACCTGGCTGACGTTGATGCGGTAGCTGCCGGGCAGGGCCTTGGTGGTGGCGCTGGCGCTCAGCACGCTCGAATCGCCGGGGGTGGCGCTGAGCGACTGGAAGCTGCTCAGCGAGGTCAGCGAGGACAGCGAGCCCTGGAACGAACCGAGGGCGCCCGACAGGGTGCCGAAGGCCGAGACCTTGGCCAGGTAGCTGGCCGATTTCTTGTCGAAGTCCGCCAATGGGGCGGACTCCACCTGCATCAGCTTGCTGACGATGCTGTTGACGTCGATGCCTGACCCGATGCCGGGAGATGAAATGCCCACGTTGGACTCCTGTAGAAAGCAACAATATAAGACATTATCGGCGCGATCAAAGAGGACTTGAGAGGGGGAAATGCCAGTCTGTTCAGCTTTCGCTCAAAAAAAGTGCAGCGGCCGGGTCGACCGCGCCGATGGCGCCGCCTGCGGGGAGAGGCCGGGCACGCGGACGCGGCGCGGTCGCGCCAGGCGCCGGGCGCATGGCTATAGCTTAGCGCAAGCGCGCCATGATGGAAGGAAAAGCGGCGCGCCAAGGCGGTGCGCCAAGGCGGTGCGCCAAGGCGCGCCAAGGCGGTGCGCCAGGGCGGGACGCCGGGGCGGGGCGGCCGCCTCAGGCGGTCTGCTTGATCAGCAGGCCGGTGTTGTGGCTGGCGTTGCCCAGCGATTTGGCGATTTCCAGCGCTTCCGGGGACGGGATCTGGCGCAGCACTTCCTTGGTGGTCTGGTCGATCACCTTGACGACGGTGCGCTTGCTGTCCTTGTCGATCGAGAATTCCAGTCCCTGGGCCTTGGCCTGGGGCGACTGGTTCAGCTGCGACACGGCTTGCGACACCTGGTCCAGCGTCGGCACGGCGCCCGCGCCCTTGACGGCGGCGGCCGTCTCGACGGCGGTGGCGGGCGCCCGCGCGGCGCCATTGGCGGCCGGGGCGGCGTCGTAGCCGGCGGAATGGCGCTCGATCGGGCGCGCCGCCGGGGCAGTGCTTAGTGAGTCGATGGTCATGATGGTTCCTGTCTATGCAAAATCCCCGGCCGCACGAGTCGGCCGGGGAACCGGGTTTTAACGATGTGGATCCATCGTCACACGGGTTTAACCACGCAGCAGCGACAGCACGCCGTTCGGCAGCGAGTTGGCCTGGGCCAACATCGCGGTACCGGCCTGTTGCAGGATCTGGCCGCGGGTCAGGCTGGCCGTCTCCGCCGCGAAGTCGGTATCCTGGATCCGGCTACGCGAGGCCGACAGGTTCTCGGTCGTCGTTTGCAGGTTCGAGATGGTCGAGGCGAAACGGTTCTGGATCGCACCGAGCGCTGCGCGGTTGCTGTTGATCTGGTTCAGGGCCGAGTCGATGGTCAGCAGGGCGGCGTTGGAGCCGTCCACCGAGCTGACGTCGATCTTGCCGACCGATTGCAGATCGCTGCCGACGGCGGTGCCGCCGGTCACGACCGAGGTCGTGCTGGTGATCGAGAAGCCCGAATCGGACGAGAACTCGACGCGCCCGCCGACGGCCGCGGTGGCGCCCACGGTCAGCGCCGCGGTGGTGGTCGAGGCCGCGCCGCTGACATCGGCGCCGCGCACGGTGGCGGCGTTCAACGCCACGTCGCCGGTCTGGGCCGACAGCTGGATGTTGTTGCCGGTGCTGTCGTTCAGCTGCAGTTCCTTCTTGCCGGTGGCGTCGATCTTGATGCTGGCCGTCACGTTGGTGGTGTTGGTCTGGGCATTAATCGCTTGCGCCAGGGCCGACAGGTCGCCGCCCACCACTTTGGCGGTGATGGTGACGGCCTTCGAGTTGGCGTCGTTGGCGGTCGAGTTGGCGCCGCGCAGCTGGAAGTTGACCGCGCCGTCCTGGATGCCGGCGATGGTGGCGACCGTCTTGGCTTGCGCCGTCACGCCGGTGTCCGAGCTCACGGCGTTGACCTTGTCGGCGATGGCCTTGGCCGTGTCGCTGGCGGTGGTGGCGGTGCCGGTCTTGACGAACACATCCTTGGTGGTGCCGGTGCCCGACTTGATGGTCAGCGTGTCGTCGGCCGTCAGCAGGTTGTTGACGTCGGTGGTCAGGTCGGCGCCGGCGCCGGCGACGGCTTGCGACAGCGAGGTGGCGGAGTCGACCGGCTTGATGGTGTTGTTGCCGATGTCGGCGGCCTTGGCGCTCTGCACGCCGATGTTGATGATCTGGTTCGAGTTGGCGCCGACCTGGAACTGGGTGTTGGTCAGGCTGCCGTCGAGCACGTTCTGGCCGTTGAACTGGGTGCTGGTGGCGACGCGGTCCAGCTCCTTGGACAGGGCCGACACCTCGTTCTGGATCGACTTGCGGTCCGATGCGGAGTTGCTGCCGTTGGCCGACTGCACGGCCAGTTCGCGGATCCGCTGCAGCAGGTCGCCGGCGGTGCTCAAGCCACCTTCAGCCGTTTGCGCCAGCGAGATGCCGTCATTGGCGTTGCGCGCTGCCGTCGTATTGCCGCGGATCTGCGAAGTGAAACGCTCGGAAATGGCCAGGCCGGCGGCGTCGTCTTTGGCGCTGTTGATGCGCAGGCCGGAAGACAGGCGTTGCAGCGAGGTTTGCAGTGCGCCTTGCGAGCTGTTCAGGTTACGTTGTGCGTTCAGCGAGGCAATGTTGGTGTTGATGGTTTGCGACATGATGGTTCTCCAGACTAGGTTGGGCTACTTGCTCATTTCACTTTGGTCTGTCTCCGCGTTCCGAGACAATCAAACCGCTGTTGTAATGTGTAACGGTTGCCCCACGGGAAAATTTAGGCAAAAAAAGGCGCGAAATTTTCACTTTCGGGGCTCAACGTTGGCCGCCCATGCCCGCTTAAACGACCGCGTTCGTCGAATCTTTAGGGCGAAAATAATTATATTTTGGCCCGTATTTCCCCGCGATGTGGACCACGGCGGGCGCAAATGGTGGTCTGGATGACAACAGTCTGGACGAAAAAAGACGGGGTCAGGTCATAAAAAAAGGCAACATGCGCGCATGTTGCCTTTCCTTATGACCTGACCCCGCCTTTGACCCCGCCTGCGCCCCCCGTCCGCGGGGCCCGGGGCGCGTCGTCAGTCGGCCACCACCACCCGGTTCTTGCCCGACTGCTTGGCCTGGTACATGGCCTTGTCGGCCCGCTTGACCAGTTCGGCCTGGTCCTCGTTGGGACGGCGCAGCGCCACCCCGGCCGAGAACGTGATCAGCACCTTCTCGTTGTCGTGCAGGAAGAAGTGCTTGGTCAGCTCGCGCTGCAGCCGCGTCATCGTCTGCGAGGCCGCCTCCACCGTCGTCTCGGGCAGCAGGATCAGGAACTCCTCGCCGCCGAAGCGGGCGATCACGTCCATCGAGCGCAGCGTCTCCTTGACGATCTTGACCAGGTGCTTCAAGGCCGCGTCGCCGGCGATGTGGCCGTAGGTGTCGTTGAGGCGCTTGAAGTCGTCCAGGTCCAGCAGCGCGATGCACAGCGGCGTGCCGCGGCGGTCCGAGCGGGCCGTCTCGCGTTCGAACACGTCGTCCAGGCCGCGCCGGTTCAGGCTGCCCGTGAGCTGGTCCTCGCGCACCAATTCGCTCATGTGCTGCAGCTTGGCCTCGAGCGCATGGATGCGCTGCTCGGCGTCCTGCACCTCCTGGCGCGCCAGCACCATCTTGTCGCGCGCCTTGAGCGCCTCGCTCTGCACGATGCGCGTCTCGCGCAGCACGTCGTCGAGGATCTGGTTCAGTTCGCCGATGTTCTCGGCCCGGCTGATCTTCTCCGAATAGCCGCCGATCTTCTCGTGGAAGTCGCCGGTCGAGGCGGCCACCTGGCCGAGGCGGTCGATGAAGGTCATCATCATGTTCTTGACGGTGAGCTTGACGTCCGACAGGCTGTGCTTGAGCTGGCTTTGCTTGTAGATCACGTCCTTCAGGCTGCGCGTGGCCTCCTCCAGCGCGCGCTGGTCGATGGGGCCGGCGATCAGGTTCTGCACGGCGTCGATCTGGCCGCGCAGCCAGCTGTCGTCGTCGAGCAGTTCGCTGACGTTCTCGAGCAGCAGCTTGAACAGGCGCAGCAGCAATTCCTGCTGCTCGGCCGTGTCGCCGCTCTTGAGTTCGATCTGGTAGCACAGTTGCTTCAGGCGCACGGCGATCTCGGCCAGCGCCTCCTCGCTGTGGGCCTGCTTGGTGGCCGCGCCCAGCGATTCGGCCTCGGCCACCAGGGCCGGCGCGCCCGTCAGCAGCGAGGCGACGGCGAAGGTGAGGGTGCGGCTGAGCAGATCGCGCAGCATGCGGCTTTGCTCGGAATCGGGCGCGGCGGCCGTCTCGATGCCCTTCTTGACGGTGATGTGCTTGTCCACCAGTTGCGACAGGGCCTTGGCGTAGCCGTCCCAGTCGCGCGACTTGACGGCGCGGTTGAAGCGGCGGCCGAACTCGGCCAGGTCGCCGACGCCGTCCGACAGCCGGCTGGCGAAGCCGCTCAGCACGGATTCCGGGCCGGGGTCGGCGCTGCCCAGCACGGCCGGCGCCGCCGCCGGGGCGGCCGGCGGCAGGCCGGCGATCTCCAGGTAGATGTCGCGGTAGGCGTCGGGGGTGGGCGCGATGCGGCGCACGGCCAGGCGGCGGAACGCTTCGCGGGCGATGTCGGCCGGGTTCTGCTCCGCCGCGGCCGCGGGGGTGGGTTTGCTAGACATGGTTGCGCACAGCCTCTTTCAGTGACTCAGTCCTATCATGATAGGCGACAGGATGGCCGCGCATAGCGATGATTAGCGGCCGGAAGTGCTCTTAATTAAACGCATACAAAGTATTCTTCCTGGCAACACCGGACCGCCGCTCCGGTCCGCCTCACTCGATCAGCTGGTTCTTGATGGCGTAGTGGGTCAGCTCGGCGCTGTTCTTGAGCTTCATCTTGACCAGCAGCCGGGCCCGGTATTCGCTGACGGTCTTGACCGACAGCGACAGTTCCTTGGCGATGGCGCCCACCGTCTTGCCGGAGGCGATCATGGTCAGGGTCTGGTATTCGCGGTCCGACAGCGCGTCGTGCGGCGGCGCCTCGTGGTCCTCGCCCACGTGGTTGGCCAGTTCCTGGGCCAGCGCGGGGCTGATGTACTTGAGGCCGCCGGCCACCTGGCGGATCGCCGTCACCAGTTCGCGCGGCGCGCTCTGCTTGGTCAGGTAGCCGGCCGCGCCGGCCTTGAGCGAGCGGATCGCGTACTGGTCCTCGCGGTGCATGGACAGCATCAGCACGGCCAGCTCCGGCTTCTCCTTCTTGATCTGCTTGAGCACCTCGATGCCGTTGCGGTCGGGCAGCGAGATGTCGAGCAGCACCACCTGGCAGTCGGCCTTGCGGAACAGCTTGATGGCGTCCAGTCCGTTCTCGGCCTCGCCGGCCACGACGATGTCGCCGGTCTCGGCCAGGATCTGTTTCAAGCCTTCGCGCACGATGGCGTGGTCATCAGCGATGAAGACCTTGATGATGGCTTTTTCTGTCATGGATGGTTCTTCTACCGGGTTGCGTCATTTCACAGTGGAAACACTCTGATCCGCTATTGTAGCGCCGGCCGGGCCCGGCATGGCGCCCGCGTGGTGGCCGGCGCACTTAATCTTGACGGCCACCACGGTGCCGCCGCCCACGGCGTGGCTCAGCGTCAACGTGCCGCCCAGCGCGCGCGCCCGCTCCGTCATGCCGCGGATGCCGAACGACTCGGGTTTGGCGCGGTCGCCCTGCCAGATGCCGCCGCCGTTGTCGCTGATCTTCAGGCTCACGTGGTGGCGGGTGCGGGCCAGCTTGACGGTGACGCGGCTGGCGCCGGCGTGCTTGGCGATGTTGGTCAGCGCCTCCTGCACGATGCGGAACAGGGCCGTGGTCTGGTCGTTGTCGAGCGCGAACTCGCGGGCGTTGGCGCTGAACGCGCAATGGACGCCGGCCTGCTGCTCGAACTCCTTGCATAGCCATTCGAGCGCCACCACCAGGCCCAGGTCCAGCAGCGGCGGGCGCAGGTCGAGCGAGATGCGGTGCACGGCGTCGATGGTGCGGTCGACCAGCGCGTCGACGTAGGCGGCCTTGTCGTGCAGCGCCGCGTCGCCCTCGGGCAGGCGGGCCGCCAGCATGGCCAGCGCCATCTTGATGGCCGTCAGGTTGCCGCCCAGGTCGTCGTGGATCTCGCGCGCGATGCGGGTGCGCTCCTGCTCCTTGACCTTTTCGATGTGGGCCGTCAGCTCGGCCAGGCGGGCGCGCGACTGGCGCACCTCCTGCTGCTCGCGCCGGCTCTCCGTGATGTTGGTCATGATGCCTTCCCAGCGCACGGCGCCGCCGGGTAGCGCGTGCGGGGTGGCGCGCAGGTTGATCCACTTGATGTCGCGCCACGCCTCGATCCAGATCCGGCCCTCCCAGTTCCAGCTGGTCAGCGTGCTGGCCGAGGCGTGCATGGCGTCCAGGTAGGACAGCCGGTCCGGCTCCAGGATCAGGGCCAGGAAGCACTCGGGCGCCGCGCGCAGGGCGGCCGGCGCCAGGCCGAGCAGGGCCTGGCAGCCATCGCTGAGGTAGGGGAAGGACACGCGCTGGTCGGCGTGCAGCTCGAACTGGTAGACCAGGCCGGGGGTGTTGGAGACGATGGCGTCGAGGCGGGCCCGGACCTGGGCCAGCTCGGCGGCCACGGCGGCCGGGTCGGTGGGTGCGTTAGGATCAGTCATCATTCATGGTCGTCGGAAAAACGGCGGCGGCGCGCGCGCCAGCGGGCCGCGTAGCGGCGCAGCACGCGGGTCGGCCACCAGCGCTTGCGCGGCAGGCGGCGCCGCCAGCGGCGCACGGCGGCGGCCAGCGCCTCGATCTCATGCCACGCGGCGCTGGCCCGCAGGCGCGCGATCCAGCGTTGCTTGAGCGCCAGGAACCAGGCCAGCAGGCGGGCGAACCAGGCGATGGTCAGCAGCGTGGGGCGGGTCAGCGCGTACAGGCGGGCCACGGCCGCCGCGCCGGCCACCTTGGCCGTCACGATCACGGCCAGTCCCGTCATGGCGTGGCCGCGCGCCATGGCGAACAGGGCCAGCAGCTTGACGGGGAACAACAGCAGGGCCGGCAGCACGAACACGGCCATGGCGGCGGCCGGGCGCAGCCCCTGCAGCCAGGACTCGAGCCGATGCAAGGGCGGCCATTGCGCCAGCCAGGCCATCAGGGCCGCGCCCAGGTCCCACAGCCAGTCCTCCAGCAGCAGGAACAGGGCGGCCGCATAGACCACGGGCGCGGTCAGCCGGCGCCGCGCCGAGGGCGAGAGTTTCATGCCGGGAAGGCCGGGAGGGCGAGTGCGCGCATGCGCTGATCATACGTGAAAAAACGCGCGCTGCGCAGGGCGGGGGGAGCCGCTACAATAGGCATATGAACAAAGCCTTTGTCAAAGAATCCGACCACGACGACGATGAGGAAGCGGCCGCGCTGGCGCTGGCCATCCCGCCCGGGTCGAAGAACTACATCACGCCGGCCGGCTACCAGCGCATCAAGGATGAGCTGCTGCAGCTGATCGATGTCGACCGGCCGGAGGTGGTGCGCATCGTGCACTGGGCCGCCTCCAACGGCGACCGCTCCGAGAATGGCGACTACATCTACGGCAAGCGGCGCCTGCGCGAGATCGACCGGCGCATCCGCTTCCTCACCAAGCGCATGGACCTGGCGGCCGTGGTCGATCCCAGCGTGCACCATGGCAGCGAGCAGGTGTTCTTCGGCGCCACGGTGACGTACTGCAACCAGACGGGCGAGGAGCGCACCATCACCATCGTCGGCATCGATGAACTCGATCCGCTCAAGGGCAAGATCAGCTGGGTGGCGCCGGTGGCGCGCGCGCTGACCAAGGCGCGGGTGGGGGACGTGGTCAGCTTCCAGGCGCCGCACGGGCTGGAGGAGCTGGAGATACTGGAGGTGAGTTATCCGGCGCCGGCCGCAGAATAAGCCGCCAAAAAAACCGGGGTCAGGTCATGAGGCCGGGCAAGTTGCCCGGCCTCATGACCTGACCCCGGTTTTTTTTGGTCAGCTGCGCTCGCGCAGGATGCGGTTGACGCCGGCCACGCGGCGCACGTTGCGCAGCAGGCCGGCCAGGTGCACGCGGTCCTTGACCTGGATCGTGAAGCGCAGCTGGTGCAGGATGTGTTCCTTGTCCTCGTCCATGCCGACGTAGGTGATGTTGGCGTCCGATTCGCCGATCTCGGCCGCGACCCGCGCCAGGATGCCTTTTTCGTTGTTGATCAGCAGCTTGATGCGGCAGTCGAAGCGGCGGTTCAGCTCGCTGCCCCACTTGACGGCGATCCAGCGGTCCGGCTCCTTGCCCTTCTGGCGCTTGGCCAGCGTGCAGTCGGTCGTGTGCACCAGCAAGCCCTGGTCGCGCCGCAACTGGCCGATGATGGCGTCGCCGGGGATCGGCAGGCAGCACTGGGCCAGTTGCACCGACACGCCTTCGCTGCCGCAGATGGTGACCGGGTCCAGCTCGGCCGCGCTGTTGTGGTCGATCGGCGCGCTGGCCGATTCGCCGCCCTTGAGGCCGAAGATGTGGCGCGCCACCAGCGCCGCCATGCGCTTGCCGATGCCGATGTCGGCGTACAGCTCGTCGAGCGACTTGGCGCTCGATTCGTTGAGCAGGCGCTCGACCAGCTGGTCCTCCATCGACGGGTCGATGCCCAGCGTGGTCAGGGCCTGGGCCAGCAACTGCTTGCCCAGCGTGATCGACTCGGGCAGGTTGATGGTGCGCAGGTGGTGGCGGATGGCCGAACGCGCCTTGCCGGTGCGCACGAACGACAGCCACGTGGGGCTGGGCCGCGAGTTGTTGTCGGTGACGATCTCGACGATGTCGCCGTTGCGCAATTCCGTGCGCAGCGAGGCCGCCTCGTTGTTGATGGTGACCGACACCGTGTGGTCGCCGATGCCGGTGTGGATCGAATAGGCGAAGTCGATCGCCGTGGCGCCGCGCGGCAGGGCGATGATCTTCGATTTGGGCGTGAACACGTAGACCGAATCGGGGAACAGGTCGACCTTGACGTGTTCGAGGAATTCGGCCGAGTCGCCGGTCTGCTGCTGGATGTCGAGCAGCGACTGCAGCCACGCATGGGTGCGCTGCTGCAGGTCCGACAGGTTCGAGTCGCCGTTCTTGTACAGCCAGTGCGCCGCCACGCCCGATTCGGCCGTGCGGTGCATTTCCTGGGTGCGGATCTGGAACTCCACCGGCGTGCCGTAGGGGCCGATCAGCGTCGTGTGCAGCGACTGGTAGCCGTTGAGCTTGCGGATCGCGATGTAATCCTTGAACTTGCCCGGCATGGGCTTGTACAGCGAGTGCAGCGTGCCCAGCGCCACGTAGCAGTTGGGGAAGCTGTCGACCACCACGCGGAAACCGTACACGTCGAGCACCTGCGAGAACGACAGGTGCTTGCTGCGCATCTTCTTGTAGATGCCGTACAGGGTCTTTTCGCGGCCATACACCTCGGCCTGGATGTTGGCCATGGCCAGCGTGCTCTTGACCGCCTCCAGGATCTTCTTGACCACCTCGCGCCGGTTGCCGCGGGCCGCCTTGACGGCCTTGGACAGGGTGCGGTAGCGCAGCGGGTACAGGTGGCAGAACGACAGGTCCTGCAGTTCGCGGTAGATGTTGTTCAGGCCCAGCCGGTGCGCGATGGGGACGTACACCTCCATCGTCTCGCCGGCGATGCGGGCCTTCTTGGCCGGCGCCATCACGTCCAGCGTGCGCATGTTGTGCAGCCGGTCGGCCAGCTTGATGAGGATCACGCGCACGTCCGAGGCCATGGCCAGCAGCATCTTGCGGAAGTTCTCCGCCTGCGCCTCGATCTGGCTCTGGAACTCGATCTTCTCCAGCTTGGACAGGCCGTCGACGAGGCTGGCCACGGGCGCGCCGAAGCGCTCGATCAGTTCTTCCTTCTTGACGTCCTGGTCTTCCATCACGTCGTGCAGCAGCGCGGCCATGATCGCTTGCGCGTCGAGCTTCCAGTCGGCGCAGATCTCGGCCACGGCGATCGGGTGCGAGATGTAGGGCTCGCCCGACTTGCGCACCTGGCCCAGGTGCATCTCATCCGAGAAACGGTAGGCTTCCTTGACCTTTTTCAGGTCGGCGGGGCTCATGTACTCGGCCAGCTTTTCGGCCAGGTGGGTGACGGAGGCGACGCCGGCGGTGACGGTGGGAACTGCCAGGGGGGAGGACATGGGCGATGCGGGCGGCGGGCTGACTGCGGGTGTGACGGTGCTTGCGCCGGCCGCCGTGGGCGGGGTCTTGGCGCGGGTGCCGGAGGTGAGGGTGTCGGCAGGAGTCAGGTTCATCTTGTTCGCGTTCCGTCGCAGTGAAATGGTCAACACGCCAGCTGCATTATTGCAGAACTGCCCAGGTCCTGACCATCTTCACCGACTTGGAACGCGGGTGCCACTTACATGGGAACCTTTTTCAGCATCTCCAGACCGACTTTGCCGGCGGCGATTTCGCGCAGGGCGACCACGGTCGGCTTGTCCTTGGCTTCCACTTTCGGCGTGTGGCCTTGCAGCAGTTGGCGCGCGCGGTAGGTGGCGGCCAGGGTCAGCTGGAAGCGGTTGGGGATATTCTTGAGGCAATCTTCAATCGTGATGCGGGCCATCTTAACTCCTAAAAGCGGGTGTATTTATTCTGCGTGGATGCCCAGTTGGGCGAAGAGCGATGCGTTGCGGGCCGCTTGTTGCGCAAACCGGCAACGGGCCGCTCGGACGATCGCGCTCAGCTCGGACAGGGCGACCGGGAAGTCTTGGTTGATAATAACATACTCGAACTCGGGCGCGTGGGCGATTTCGCCGCCGGCCGCCAGCAGGCGCCGCGTGATCACGTGCGGCGCGTCGGTGGCGCGTTTGTTCAGCCGTTCCTCGAGCGCGTCGATCGACGGCGGCAGGATGAAGATGCCGGCCGCCTGCGGGAACTGCTTCTTGACCTGGCGCGCGCCCTGCCAGTCGATTTCGAGCAGGATGTCGGTGCCGGTCCGCATTTGCTGCTCGACCATGATGCGCGAGGTGCCGTAGTAATTACCGTGCACTTCGGCCCATTCGAGGAACTCGCCGGCCTGGGCGCGGGCCACGAAGTCTTCCGCGTTGGTGAAATAGTATTCCTTGCCGTGGGTTTCGCCCGGACGGGGCGCGCGCGTGGTGGTGGAAATCGACAGCTTGATGGCCGGTTCCTGCGCCAGCAGCGCGTTGACCAGCGTCGATTTGCCGGCGCCCGACGGCGCCACCACCATGAACAGGCTGCCGGAGAAGGCGGTAGGTTGGCTCATGTTGATCTTTCCAAACGTGGGCGTCGCCCAAAGGCGCATTTTACCAAAAGCAATGATCGGATGCCACTGCGGGCGGTGTTGCGGTCTACTTGGGCGAATCTGGCATGGGTATCGCGCGGCGTATGGTTCAGCAGGAGGCCCGGCGTTGCGAAGCCGGGCAAGGCTCGTCCGCAGACACGCTCAGTTGGTCTTCGGCATGATTGCCGGCCCACGGACGGATCTTGGCCAAGGTCTCGGATAGGCGGTCCTTCGCCATGGCGGCGTCAAAATCCATTTGCAGTCCGGTCCAGAACCCGTCCGACACGCCAAAGAAGCGGGACAGACGCAAGCCGGTATCGGTCGTGACCCCGCGCGAACCGGCCACAATTTCGCCAATGCGGCGCTGAGGCACCGCAATTTCCTTGGCCAGACGGTATTGGGTAATTCCCAATGGCTTCAGAAACTCTTCGAGAAGGATTTCGCCAGGGTGAGGGTAGGGAACTTCGCGCATGACTCGAACTCAACTAGTGATAATCAACGATTTCTACGTTGACCGGCCCCGCTGAGGTCCAGCAAAAACAGACGCGGAACTGATCATTGATGCGAATGCTGTGCTGGCCTTTGCGTTTGCCCTTGAGCGCCTCCAGTCGGTTTCCTGGCGGTATGCGCAGGTCTTCGAGGGCGGCGGCACGATTCAACATAGCAAGCTTGCGCATTGCCACGGCTTCGAATTGGACGAAACGCTGGCTACGGCAGCCTTGAAACAAGTTCTCCGTTTCAGCGCACGCGAAGGAGACAATGGGCATGATCAATAATACCGCTGATCGATACTGTCGGCAAACGTTAGTATTGATCGGACATGCAGATCACACGGCGAGGCAAGCGGCAGGGCGCCGGGGAACGCCCTGTGCCAACGCTCACTCCAGGTTCTGCACCTGCTCGCGCATCTGCTCGATCAAGAGCTTCAGTTCCATCGACGCGTCGGCCAGTTCCTTGACGGAAGCCTTGGCGCCCAGCGTGTTCGCTTCGCGGTTCAGTTCCTGCATCATGAAGTCGAGGCGTTTGCCGACCTGGCCGCCTTTTTTCAGGATGTGGCGGGTTTCCGTCAGGTGGGCCGACAGCCGGCCCAGTTCCTCGGCCACGTCGATGCGGATGCCGTACAGGATCACTTCCTGGCGGATGCGTTCGAGCGCGTCCTGGCGCGACAGCGACGAGTTCGAGCCCTGGCAGGCCAGGCCCAGCGCGTCCTGCATGCGTTCCACGGCTTTCTGCTGGAAGGCGGCGACCACTTGCGGAATCAACGGGGTGATGCGCTTGACGATCGCTTCCATGGCGTCGATGCGGGCCGTCAGCATCGCCTCCAGCGCCGCGCCTTCGCGCTGGCGGCTGGTGACGAAGGCGGCCACGGTGCGCGCCGTGAGGGCGGCCACGTCGGCCTGCAGCGATTCCTGGCCGATCTGGGCTTCCTCGATCACGCCCGGCCAGCGCAGCAATTCCGCCACAGTCATGGCCGGCGCGTTGACGAAATGTTTGCCCACTTCGAGTTGCAATCGTTGCAATTCGCCGAGCAGCGCCATGTTCAGCGCCGTGCTGCCGGTGGCGGCCGCCTTGCGTCCGAAGCTCAGACGGATTTCCACCTTGCCCCGGGTGATGGCGGCCATGATGGCGGCCCGCAAGTCCGGTTCGAGGGCGCGCAAATCGTCGTTTATTCGAAACTGTAGGTCAAGAAAACGTGAATTAACGCTCTTGATTTCTATCGTCAAGGTTCCCGCCGCGCTCTCGCTGGTGGCAACCGCGTAGCCTGTCATGCTGGAAATGCTCAATGGATGTCCCCGGTTTAATCTTTACAAATCAGTGAATTATCCACACAATCCGGTTGTTGAGGCGAGGAAACTTATGGCTGCACAAAACAACGCCCCGTTACCAGATGGCCTGGAAATTGCTGGATATCGCATTGTAAAGAAAATTGCGTCCGGTGGGTTCAGTATTGTATATCTGGCCTATGATCCTGACGGAAATGCGGTGGCGATCAAGGAATATCTGCCCAGTTCGCTGGCGTTACGGCAGCCGGGCGAGCTGGTGCCGGCCATTTCCAAGGCCAATCTGCCCGTGTTCCGCATCGGCCTCAAGTGCTTTTTCGAGGAGGGGCGGGCGCTGGCCCGCATCGCCCACCCGAACGTGGTGAGCGTGCTCAATTTCTTCCGCGCCAACGACACGGTGTACATGGTGATGGCCTACGAGTCCGGCCACTCGCTGCAGGAGCACATCGCGCGCCTCAAGTCCAAGGGCAGCCGGCCCAACGAGGCTTTCATCCGCCAGATCTTCACCCAGGTGCTGCGCGGCCTGCGCGAGGTGCATGCCAACAAGCTGCTGCACCTGGACCTGAAGCCGGCCAACATCTACCTGCGCACGGACGGCACGCCGATGCTGCTCGACTTCGGCGCGGCGCGCCAGACCGTCAACACCGACCTGCCCAAGCTCACGCCCATGTACACGCCCGGCTTCGCGCCGCCCGAACTGTACACGCGCAACGCCACGCTGGGGCCGTGGACGGACGTGTACAGCATCGGCGCCTCGATGTTCGCCTGCATGGTGGGATCGCCGCCACAACCGGCCGACCAGCGCAAGACTGAGGATAAAATGGAAGCGCATTTCCAGAAGCTCGACGGCCTGTACTCCGATGAGCTGGTCAAACTGGTGCGCTGGTGCCTGGCGCTGGACCCGCTGGCCCGGCCGCAAAGCCTGTTCGCGTTGCAGAAGGTGCTGCAGGCGCCGGCCCCGGAAGCACCGCCACCGGCGCCGCAGGGGACGCTGGAAAAACTGGGCGGCGGCTTGCGCGGCCTGGTGGGCCGCCTGGGCGGCTTGGGCAGGGGCAGGGACAAGGCCGGACCCGACACGCAGCGCTAACCACGGCATCAACCGACACAAGGCACCACCATGCAATTCTCCGTGTATCAGGAAAGCCATATCGGCGGCCGCAAGGTCAACCAGGACCGCATGGGCTACAGCTTCACCCGCGACGCGCTGCTGCTGGTGCTGGCCGACGGCATGGGCGGCCATTTGCGCGGCGAGGTGGCGGCCACCATCGCGCTGCAGACCATCTCCACCATGTTCCAGCAGCAGGCCACGCCCTACGTGAAGAAGCCCGAGCGCTTCCTGGAGCTGGCCTGCATGGCCGCGCACCACGAGATCCACCGCTACAGCGCCGCCAACAACCTGCCCGACACGCCGCGCACCACGGTGGTGGTGTGCCTGATCCAGCACAACACGGCGATCTGGGCCCACGTGGGCGACTCGCGCCTGTACTGGCTGCGCGGCGGCCAGGTGCTGGCGCGCACGCGCGACCACTCGCACGTGGAAAGCCTGATCGCGCGCGGCGTGGTGCCGCCGTCGGCGCGCGCCACCCATCCGGATCGCAACAAGCTGTATAACTGCCTGGGCGCGGGCGTGGTGCCGCGCATCGAACTGTCGGGCCGCGCCAGCCTGCTGCCGGGCGACCAGCTGCTGTTGTGCTCCGACGGTTTGTGGTCTATGCTGCCGGACGAAGACATGGCGCACCGGCTGACCACGCAGACGGTGGTGCGGGCCGTGCCGGACCTGGTCAGCACGGCGCTGGCCAAGGCCGGCGCCGGCAGCGACAACGTGACGGCACTGGCCATCATGTGGCAGGGCGGCGGCGTCACCGACGGCATCGCCAGCGTGACGGCGCCCGACATGTCCACCGTGATCTCGACCGAGGCGCTGCCGGAAGACCTGCACAGCACCACCATCCACGGCGGCGCGCCGGACCAGGCCAAGCCGGCGGCCGACGCCGCCGATGCCAGCGCTGCGCCGGAACCGGACGCCTTCAACGACGACGAAATCGAGCGCGCCATCGCGGAAATCCGTGGCGCGATCGAAAAATCCTCCCAAATACTGAAATAGGAAACTTGATGACTTTTGTATCCCGCCCCAGCGGCCGCGCCGTCGACGCGCTGCGCCCCCTGCGCCTGACCCGCGACTACACCAAGCATGCCGAGGGTTCGGTGCTGATCGAATGCGGCGACACCAAGGTGATCTGCACCGCCAGCATCGAGGAAAAGGTGCCCGGCTTCCTGAAGGGCAAAGGACAGGGCTGGATGACGGCCGAATACGGCATGCTGCCCCGTTCCACCCACACCCGCATGGACCGCGAGGCCGCGCGCGGCAAGCAGTCGGGCCGCACCCAGGAAATCCAGCGCCTGATCGGCCGCTCGCTGCGCGCCGCGTTCGACCTGGAGGCGATCGGCGAGCGCACGCTGCACCTCGATTGCGACGTGATCCAGGCCGACGGCGGCACCCGCACCGCCTCCATCACGGGCGCCATGGTGGCCGCCTACGACGCCTTCTCCAAGCTGGTGGCGCGCGGCGCCGTGCCGGCTATCCCGCTCAAGCACTTCGTGGCCGCGATCTCGGTCGGCGTGTACCAGGGCATGCCGGTGCTGGACCTCGACTATGTGGAGGACTCGGGCTGCGACACCGACATGAACGTGGTGATGACGGACGCCGGCCACTTCATCGAAGTGCAGGGCACGGCCGAGGGCGCGGCGTTCGACCGCGCCTGCATGAACCGTCTGCTGGACCTGGCCCAGGGCGGCATCGCCGACCTGATCAGGATGCAGAAGCAGGCGCTGGGTCTGGCAGACTGACACCGCCCATCCTGCGCTGCAGGAACTCCACGAAGGCCTGCGTCTTCAGCGGCAGGAAGTCGCGCGCCGGATAGACGGCGTAGCTGGCCGGCGCCGGCGGCAGTCGGCAGTGGGCCAGCACTGGCACCAGCGCGCCGCGCGCCAGCTCGTCGCGCGCCAGCACCTGCGGAATGCGCAAGATGCCGGCGCCGGCCGCGGCGGCCGTCACCAGCGAGCCGCCATCGTTGACCTGCAACGGGCCATCGACCCGCACCACATACGGCCCCTCGTCGCCGATAAACGTCCACTCGTCATAGACCTTGCCGCCGTTGGTGTACAACAGGCAGGCGTGCGCCTTCAATTCGTGCGGCGTGGCCGGCGTGCCGGCGCGCGCCAGATAGGCGGGGGAGGCCACCATCACGGTCACGTTGTCGGCCAGCTTGCGCGCCACCAGCGTGGAATCGACCAGGTTGGAGGTGCGGATGGCCACGTCGATCTGGTCTTCGATCAGGTCCACCAGCCGGTCCTCCAGCTGCAGCGACACCTTCACCTGCGGATACAGGGCCGCGAATTCGGCCAGCAGCGGCACCAGCGGGCGGCGTCCGGCGATCGAGCACGACACGCGCAGCAGGCCGCGCACCTGTTGCTGGTACTGGTCGGTGATCTCGCCGATGCGTTCGAGCGCCTGTTCGATGTGCTGCGCCTGTTGCAGCACCAGCGCGCCGATCTCCGTCAGCGCCAGGCGCCGGGTGGAGCGCTGGATCAGGCGCGCGCCCAGATCCAGCTCCAGCCGTGCCAGCTGGCGCGACACCACGGACTTGCCGCAGCCCAGCTGGGTGGCGGCCGCGCTGATGCTGCCGGCCCGCACGATGGCGGCGAAGATGGCCAGCCGCTGCGGATTGAGCGCTGTGCCGGCGGCGGCGGCGGGGGAGGGGGAGGGGATGATTGTCGTCATATAGTCAACGATGTAGTGCTAAATTGATGACTAATCAAGCATCGTCCGCCGTCCTATACTGCACTCCGTCATCCACTTTTTCGCGAGCACAGACCGCCATGACCACCACCAACCACCAATTCCTGCTGGCCCGCCGTCCCGCCGGCGCCGTACAGCGCAGCGATTTCGAGTACGCCGCCGCGCCCGTGCCGGCGCTGGCCGAGGGCGAACTGCTGATCAAGCTTGATTACATCTCGCTCGACCCGGCCATGCGCGGCTGGATGAACGCCAGCGAGGATTCGTATATGCCGCCGGTGGCGATCGGTGAGGTGATGCGCGCCATCGCCGTGGGCCAGGTGGTGGAGTCGCGCCATGCGGGCTTCGCGGTTGGCGAGCACGTCACCGGCCTGCTGGGTGTGCAGGAATATGCCGTCTCGCGTGGCCAGGGTCTGACCAAGGTCGATCCCAAGCTGGCGCCGCTGCCGTTGTACCTGGGCGCGCTCGGTATGCCGGGTCTGACGGCCTACTTCGGCCTGCTCGACGTGGGCCAGCCCAAGGCCGGCGAAACGGTGGTGGTGTCCGGCGCGGCCGGCGCCGTGGGCGCGGTGGTGGGGCAGATCGCCAAGATCAAGGGCGCGCGCGTGGTCGGCATCGCCGGCGGCGCGGACAAGTGCCGTTATCTGGTCGAGGAACTCGGTTTCGACGCGGCCATCGACTACAAGCGCGGGAATGTGGCGCAGGCGCTGCGCGAACACTGCCCGCAGGGCGTGGACGTGTATTTCGATAACGTGGGCGGCGAGATCCTGGACGCGGTACTGAACCGGCTGGCGCTCAACGCGCGCATCGTGATCTGCGGCGCCATCTCCCAGTACAACAACACGACGCCCGTGCGCGGACCGGCCAACTACCTGCAACTGCTGGTCAAGCGCGCCACCATGAAGGGCGTGATGGTGGCGGATTACTATCCGCGCGCGATGGAGGCCATCGTCGCCATGGGCGGCTGGATCAGGGAAGGCAAGCTGAAGACCCGCGAGGATGTGGTGCGGGGCCTCGACACCTTCCCCGAGACGTTCCAGAAGCTGTTCGACGGCAGCAACAACGGCAAGCTGGTGCTGCAGGTCGCGCGCGGCTGATGGGGGCGGGCGGTCGTGCCGGACGACGGCATGGCCGCTGCCGTTTGGGTTTACAATGGCGGCACTTCCGGCCCCGCGCGCGGGGCGCATTGCCACTCTTGCCAGATTACCCATGACCCAACGTCTCATCCTTGCCTCCAACAACGCGGGCAAGCTCAAGGAATTCAACGAACTGCTGTCCACCGTCGGCTTTTCCGTGCACGCGCAGGGCGAATACAACGTGCCCGAAGCGGAGGAACCGCACATCACCTTCGTCGAGAACGCGCTGGAAAAGGCGCGCCATGCCGCGCGCCTGACCGGCCTGCCGGCATTGGCCGACGACTCCGGCGTGTGCGTGAACGCGCTGGGCGGCGCGCCGGGCGTGTACTCGGCGCGCTACGCGGGCGAGCCCAAGTCCGACGCGGCCAACAGCGCCAAGCTGATCGCCGACCTCGCGCCGCATGCCGACAAGTCGGCTTACTACTACTGCGTGCTGGTCTACGTGCGCCACGCCGACGACCCGCAGCCGGTGATCGCGGAAGGCCGCTGGAACGGCGAGATGATCGCCGAGGCGCGCGGCAACGGCGGCTTCGGCTACGATCCGCACTTCTACATCGCCGCGCTGGGCAAGTGCGCGGCCGAGCTGACGTCGGACGAGAAGAACAAGCTGTCGCACCGTGGCCAGGCGTTGCGCGCACTGGTCGAGAAGCTGCGATGATCCCCATCAAAGTCACGGGCGCGGCCGCCAAACCTGCCATGGCCACGTCCGACGCGGCCGGCGCCGCCGTCAAATATCTGCAGCCGGGCGCCCTGAACCTGCAGGCGCTGCCGCCGCTGTCGCTGTACGTGCATTTCCCGTGGTGCGTGCGCAAGTGTCCGTATTGCGACTTCAACTCGCACGAAGCCAAGGGTGGCGACTTCCCCGAGCAGGAATACCTGGACGCGCTGCGCGCCGATCTGGAAATGGCGCTGCCGCTGATCTGGGGCAGAAAGATTTATACCGTTTTCATCGGCGGCGGCACGCCCAGCCTGATGTCGGCGGCGGGGCTGGACCGGCTGCTGTCGGACCTGCGCACGCTGCTGCCGCTCGACGGCGATGCGGAGATCACGATGGAGGCCAATCCCGGCACGTTCGAGACGGAGAAGTTCCGCTCGTACCGCGCCAGCGGCATCAACCGGCTGTCGATCGGCATCCAGAGTTTCGACGCCGGCCACCTGAAGTCGCTGGGCCGCATCCACGATGGGGACGAGGCGCGCCGCGCGGTGGAGATCGCGCAGGCCAACTTCGACAACTTCAACCTCGACCTGATGTACGCGCTGCCGTCGCAGACGCTGGAGCAGGCAAGGCTCGATGTGGAGACGGCCATCTCGTTCAAGCCGCCGCACCTGTCGCTGTACCATCTGACGATGGAACCGAACACGGTGTTCGCCAAGTACCCGCCCGCGCTGCCGGACGACGACGCCAGCGCCGACATGCAGGACATGATCGCGGAGCTGACGGCGGCCCACGGCTACGGCCAGTACGAAGTGTCGGCCTACGCCCAGCCGGGCCGGCAGGCGCGGCACAACCTGAACTACTGGGAGTTCGGCGACTACCTCGGCATTGGCGCGGGCGCCCACTCCAAGCTGTCGTTCCCGCACCGCGTGCTGCGCCAGGCCCGCTACAAGCAGCCGAAAAGCTACATGGAGCAGGTGCGCAATGGCACGCCGGTGCAGGAGGAGTTCGAGATCGCGCGCGAGGACATGGGTTTCGAGTTCATGCTCAACACGCTGCGGCTGCACGGCGGGTTTTCGCCCAACCTGTTCGCCGAGCGCACGGGCATGAGCTTGAACGCGATCGACAAGACGCTCAACGCGGCCGAGGCCAAGGGGCTGCTGTACCGCGACCATCTGGTGATCCGGCCGACGGAACTGGGGCAGCGCTTCCTGAACGATTTGCAGGAGATGTTCCTGCGGTCGTAAGCTGCGTAGTCGGAAACCGCCTCACTGGGCCATGGGCGGCTGCTGCGTTATCAGTGCCGACGCGGCCAGCAAGGCGCCCAGCAGGACCGCGCTCTCCACCCGCAGCACGGCGCGGACCCGCAGCAGGCCACGGTGTGACCGGCTGGCGGCGGGCAGGCCTGCCAGTTTGTTGTAGCCGCCGAGCGCGACGGCGGCCATCACCAGCGCGACCTTGGCCAGCAGGATCGCGCCGTACGATGTATGCAGCAGGTGCTCCTGTGTTCCCACCCGGCGCCATGCGCTGTACACGCCGGTGATGACGATCGCGATCACGGCCGCCATGGCCGCTTGCGACATGCGGTTCAGGTAGGCGTCCTGGGCGCTGTTCCCCATGCCGACGCCGCTGCTGCTGCCGCTGGCGCCGATGCGCGCATCGGCCAGCGCGAACCAGCCCGAGACCAGCACCGCGCCCGTCCAGACCGCGATGGCCGAATAGTGGATCGCCTCCGCCGCCAGCGCCACGGACCAATAGCCATCCTCGCCGGCGTGCCCCATCGATGCGCGTGTGAGCGCGAACAGGACCAACGCCAGCAAGGCGCCGCTATCGCCGGCGCGGCCGGCGGCGCCGGTCCAGCGCAGAATAAACAGCGCCACCATCGCCGCGACAGTGACGCAGCCGGCGCGGCCATAGTCGGTGCCGGTCAACATGACCCAGAACATGGGACATGCTTCGCGCAGCCCGACATCGCCCATGATCGCGGTGGCGGCCAGCAGCCCCGCCGTGCCGCTGACGACGGCCAGGCCCGCCGCCATCAGATCCAGCCGGCGCAGCGCCGCTTCGACCTCATGCCGGCTGGCGCCGCTGGCGCGCATCCAGCGGCGCGCGAGCCAGGCGCCCGCGAGCCACGTGAATCCGGTATTGAGCAAAAACGCGGAGGCTATCTGCAGCAGCGCGACCGCATCCACTCACTTCACCGTGAATTTGAATTCGCCCTTGCGGCGATGCCCGTCATGTCCGGCCACGGCCCAGTTCACCGTGTAGGTGCCGGCCGCCAGCGCCGGCACGGTCAGCCGCAGCATGGCCGGGTTGGCGCCGTCCACCCTGGCCTTGTCCGCCGCCACGTTCTTGCCGTGGATGTCGGCGACGGTGACGCTGCTGAAAGCCGGTTCGATCTTTTCGTTGAAGGTGAGCGTCACTTCGGCAGGGGCGGCGGTGACGGTGGCGTCCGCCGCCGGGGTGGAGCTTTTCAGGCTCGCATGGGCGGCCGCGAACGGGCTGGCCACCAGGGCGGCTGCCAGGGCGGTGATGGTCACGATGGTGCGTAATGCTCGCATGGTCGCTGCTCCCTGTGCTTATTTCACGACCGTGATGGTGCTGACGGTCAGCACGCCGCCCACCATGTTGGCGACAAAGCGTACCTTGTCGCCCTGCTTGACCTGATCCAGCATGGCCGGGTCCTGCGCCTTGAAGATCATCGTCATGGCGCCCATCCCGAGGTTCTTCAATTCGCCGTGCTTGATGGTCAGCGTTCCCGCTGCCTTGTCCACCTTCCTGATTTCGCCCTCGCTCATGGCCGCCGCGGGAGCGGCGGTTGCGCTGGCGTGCTGCGCGTGGCAAAGCGGGCTGAGTGACGCGAACGTCCCGGCGAGGATGGTGGACAGGACAACGTTGTGCAGGTGTTTCATTGCGCTTCCTTTTTGCATTGAGTGATGTCGGCGACACTACACCTTACCATCGCGGGAAGGTCAAGTACCTGCGCCGGCCATCACGTCAGCGGAAGCGAAAAAAATGACGGGGATCAGAACTCTTCCCAGACCTGGTCGGCGCCGACGGTGGCCGTCTTGCGGGGACTGGCTTTGGGCGGGGTGGGCGAGGCGACGGCGGCCAGCCGCCGGGCCGCCGGCGCTGCCGGTGGCGCTGGTTTCCTGGGCGCCGCCACCGCCGCCACGCGTGCGTGCGCGGGCGCCTGCGCCGGCGCCGGCGCCGCCAGCATGGCTTCGTCGCCCAGCTTGAACGATGCGGCCACTTCGGCCAGCCGCGCGGCCTGCTCCTGCATGCTGGCCGCAGCGGCGGCGGCTTCTTCCACCAATGCCGCGTTCTGCTGGGTCACGTGGTCCATCTGCGTGATGGCCGTGTTGACCTGGTCGATGCCCGTGCTTTGCTCGCTGCTGGCGGAGGTGATCTCGCCCATGATGTCGGTCACGCGCTTGACGCTGGCCACCACCTCCTGCATGGTGCTGCCGGCCTGCTGCACCAGCCGCGCGCCCTGGTCCACCTGTTCCACCGAGTCGCTGATCAGGGCCTTGATCTCCTTGGCCGCGCCGGCGCTGCGCTGGGCCAGGTTGCGCACCTCCGTCGCCACCACGGCGAAGCCGCGCCCCTGTTCGCCGGCCCGCGCCGCCTCCACCGCCGCGTTCAGGGCGAGGATATTGGTCTGGAACGCGATGCCATCGATGACGCCGATGATGTCGACGATCTTCTTGGCCGAGGCGTCGATGGAGCCCATCGTGTCGACCACCTGGCCGACGATGGCGCCGCCTTTCTCCGCCACGTCCGACGCGGCCTGCGCAAGCTGGTTGGCCTGGCGCGCGTTCTCGGCGTTCTGGCGCACGGTGGACGTCAGTTCCTCCATCGACGATGCCGTCTCCTCCAGCGAGCCGGCCTGCTGCTCGGTGCGCATCGACAGGTCCTGGTTGCCGGCCGCGATCTGGGACGAGGCGGTGGCGATGGTGTGCGTGCCTTGCTGCACCTGGCTGACCACGTTGCGCAGCGCGTCGTTCATGCCGTGCAGGGCTTTCATCAGATCGCCGATCTCGTCGCGCGAGGTTTCGGCGTCGAATCTCGTGGTCAGGTCGCCCGTGGCCACGGTGCTGGCCACCCCCACCGCCGATTGCAGCGGCGCCGTGATGCTGCGCGAGATGATCCACGCGGCCAGGCTGCCGACCACGATCAGCAGCACCGACAAGATCGTCTGCAGCAGCATGCCCCGGTCATTGGCCGCCTCGATCGCCAGCGCCGTGTCGTCGATGGCCTTGCGCTGGTAGGCCAGCAGTTCCTTCACCTTGTTCTGGTAGGCCGTGGCGGCCGGCATGAACGTTTGCTGGTACAGCCGCTCGGCCTCGGCCGCGTCGCCCTTTTTGCGGGCCGCCATCACGGCGTTCTTGGACGACTGGTAGGCGTTGCGCAGGCCGATGGCCTGGTCGTACATGGCCTTTTCCTCGGGCGTGGCCAGCAATTCCTTGATGCTGGCGAGCAGGGCGGAGCCTTGCTTGACGCTGTCGGCGATCACGTCGGCGAAGGTGACGGACAACGTCTCGTCCGTGCTGCGGGCGATCAGCGCCGTGCGCGCGATGGCCGAGTAGATCAGCACGTACCAGTCCGACACGATGCGCTCCTTGGCCAGCGGTTTGGCCATCATCAGCTTGGTCGCCTCGGCGTTGGCGCGGGCGTCCACCAGCGCGACGGAGGTGGCGAACACGGACATCAGCAGCACGGCGGCGAAGCCGATCGACAGGCGGGTGCGGATGCGCAGGTGGGACAGGAATCTCATGACGTGCTCCCTGAAAGGCCGGCCTGCCACAGGGGATTTTTGGGGGCGGCGGCGCTGTTAGTATGCGCTCAAGCGCCGCCATGCGGGATGAAATTTTCTGTCGTGATTGTTGCTTTTTCGAAACAATATTTCATTTTGAAAAGGACAGCGCGGCGCGCTCAGAACGCCAGCGTTTGCCGCAGATCGGGCCGTTCGCACCAGCGCGCCAGGGCCTCGGCCATGCGTTCGCTTTCGGCGATGGCGCGGCTCCAGTCGCGGTTGCGGCCGGCGTGGTCCTGGCCGTAGAACTTGAAGTCGCGCCGGTCCGGCAGCTTGCCGTTGGGGAGGCTGGCCACGAACGCCGGCGAGGGCGAGACGAGGACCACGTTCTCCAGCGCCGCGTCGCGCGCGCGGCGCCACGGCAGGGACTTGTCGAGCCAGCCGGGCACGATGTGATCGGCGAAGTGCGGGTACAGCACCAGGCCGGGATCGCGCTGGTAGGGCAGGTGCAGGTGGTAGTCGATCAGGCCGCCGTCCCAGTAGTCGCCGGCCGGCGCGCCGGCGATGCCCGACACGGCCTGCAGCACCAGCGGGATGGAGCCGGAGGCCAGCAGCGCGTCGCGCAGGTTGGCGTCCGACAGGCCGACGAAGTGGCCGGCGAAGGCGTCGAACGGCTGGCGCAGCCAGTCGGCGTCGTCGCGGCCATCGTGGAACACCACCCGCTCCATGGAGGCGGCCAGCCGGTCGCGGGCGACGGCGTTGCTGGCGGCGGCGCGCAGGAAGCCGGCCAGCTCGCGCCAGCGCACGCCGCCGGTGCCGGCCAGCGGGCCGGCGCCGCGCACGGTGAGCACGGCCAGCCGGTGGCCGGGATGGCTGAGGACCTCGGCGCCGCGTCCGTCCAGCACTTCATCGAGCAGTGCGCGGCAGGTGCGGGTGACGTAGGCCGCGTCCACCTTCGCCGGATAACGCTGGGCCGCGTACAGGCGGGCCAGCCGGCGCTGCGCGGCCACCGGGTCTTTGAAGGCGGCGGCCGCCATGCGCCAGGCGCCGATCGAGGCGCCCACCAGCGTGCGCTGGCGCGGCGCCGACGGCAGCCAGGAGCCGAACAGCCAGCAGTCGATGCCGTTCAGGATCAGCCCCTTGGGGCCGCCGGCCGCGGCGGGGATGATGGCCACGTCGGCCGGCCGCAAGCCATCGGCGGCGATGCGCTCGCGCGCGCGCCGGCCCAGGCGGATGGTGATCGGTGACGTCACGGCCGCCTTACTTCAATCCGCCGCCCAGCGCCCGGTACAGGTCGATGGCGCTGGTGGTGCGCAGCAGGCGCGCCTGCACCAGCGACTGCTGGGCGCTGAACAGCTCGCGCTGGGCGTCGAGCACGTCGAGCGAGCTGGCCACGCCGTTGGCGAAGCGCAGTTCCAGCAGCCGCAGGCGGTCGGCCTGGGCGTCCTGGACGGCGCGTTGCGCCGTCACCTGGTCGCCCAGGTAGCTGCGCGCGGCCAGCGCGTCGGCCACTTCGCGGAAGGCCACCTGGATGGTCTTCTCGTAGTCGGCCACGGCCAGGTTCTTGCGCACCTCGCTCAGATTCAGGTTGGCGCGGTTGCGGCCGGCGTCGAAGATCGGCAGCACCAGTTGCGGCGCGAACGACCAGCTGCCCGAGCCGCTGTCGAACAGGCCGCCCAGCGTGGGGCTGCTGCTGCCCACGGCCGCCGTCAGGCTCACGCGCGGGAAGAAGGCGGCCCGCGCGGCGCCGATGTTGGCGTTGGCCGACTTCAGGCGCTGCTCGGCGGCGCGGATGTCGGGCCGGCGCGTGAGCAGGTCCGACGGCAGGCCGGCCGGCAGCGCGCTCATGGCGTCGATCTGGGCGTCGCTGGCCAGGGCGCCGGCGTTGTTGGCTTTGCTGGCATGGTTGGCAGCGTTGGCGGCGCCGTTGGCATTAGCGGTATTCGCGGCGTTGGCGGCGTTGGCCGGGGCGGGCGGCTGGCCCACCAGCAGCGTCAGCGCGTTCTCGGCCTGCGCGCGCTGGCGCGCCAGCGTGAGCGCGGACGCGCGCGCCGTCTCCATCAGCGTTTCGTTGGTGCGCAGGTCGAGCAGCGACGAGGCGCCCACGTTGGCGCGCTGACGCGTCAGGTCGTAGGTGCGCTGGCGCGTCTCGAAGCTTTGCTGGGCCAGCGCGTACTGCTCGGCGTAGGCCCGCTCCGTGTAATAGGCCTTGGCGACGTCGGCCACCAGGGCGATCTGCACCGCCTGGCGCGCTTCGTCCGTGGCCAGGTAGGCCGCCAGCGCGGCGTCGTTCAGGCTTTTCACGCGGCCGAAGAAGTCCAGCTCGAAGGCCGGCATGGACAGGCCGGCGTCGTAGCGTTTGCCGATCGTGGTCTGGCCGCTGGAGGTGAGGAAGGCCGGTGTCTTGGCGCGCGTGTCGGTCACGCTGGCGTTCACGTTGGGCAGCCGGTCGGCGGACTGGATGTCGTACTGGGCGCGCGCTTCCTCCATGCGCAGGGCGGCCGTGCGCAGGTCGCGGTTGTGCTCCAGCGCCGTGGCGATCAGCTGTTGCAGGCGGGCGTCGGCGAAGTAGTCGCGCCAGCCCGTGTCGGCGGCCGCTTTGCCGTCGGCGGCGCTGTCGGCGGCCGACGCTTCGGGCCAGGTGGCGGCCACCGGCGCGGCCGGCGTTTGCAGGGTGGGCGCCAGCGAGCAGGCCGACAGCAGGCCGGCCGCCACCAGCGCGGTCAACAGAGTGTGGCCGGGCTTAGTCATGTTTTTTCTCCACAGGCAGGTCCAGTTCATGTGCGGCCAGACGGCGCTGGCGTTCGCTGCCCTTGAATATGCGGCGGATCACGACGAAGAACACGGGCACCAGGAACACGGCCAGCACGGTGGCCGTGATCATGCCGCCCATCACGCCGGTGCCGATGGCGCGCTGGCTGGCCGAACCGGCGCCGGTGGCCACCACCAGCGGCAGCACGCCGAGGATGAAGGCCAGCGACGTCATGATGATGGGGCGGAAGCGCAGGTGCACCGCTTCCAGCGTCGATTCGATCAGGCCTTTGCCCTGCGCCTGCAAGTCCTTGGCGAACTCGATGATCAGGATCGCGTTCTTGGCCGACAGGCCGATGATGGCGATCAGGCCGACCTTGAAGTAGACGTCGTTGGGCAGGCCGCGCAGGGTGGCGCCCAGCAGCGCGCCCAGCACGCCCAGCGGCACCACCAGCAGCACCGCCACCGGGATCGATTCGCTCTCATACAGCGCGGCCAGCACCAGGAAGGCGGCCAGCAGCGACAGCGCGAACAGGGCCGGCGCCTGCGAGCCGGAGGTCTTTTCCTCCAGCGACTGGCCGGTCCATTCGATGCCGAAGCCGGGTGGCAGCTGTTCGGCGAGCTTCTCCAGTTCGGCCATGGCTTCGCCGGTGGAGCGGCCGGGGGCGGCGTCGCCGGTCAGCTTGATGGCGGGGTAGCCGTTGTAGCGCACCAGCTGCACGGGGCCGTTGATCCAGTGCGAGCGGGCGAACGACGCGAACGGCACCATGGCGCCGCTGGCGCTGCGCACGTTGAGCTTCATCAGGTCCTCCGGCTGCAGGCGCTGCGGCGCGTCGGCCTGCACGATCACGCGCTGCTGGCGGCCGGCGCTGGCGAAGTCGTTCACGTAGGACGAGCCGAGCGAGATCGACAGCATGCTGTTGATGTCGGCGAAGGCCACGCCCAATGCGTTGGCTTTCTCGCGGTCGATGTCGAGCTGCAGCTGGGGTGCGTCTTCCAGACCTTCGGGGCGCACGCCTTTCAGCACCTTGCTCTTGCCGGCCAGTTCCAGCAGCTGGTTGCGGGCGGCCAGCAGGGCGGCGTGGCCCTGGCCGCTGCGGTCCTGCAGGCGCGCCGTGATGCCGGTGGCGTTACCGAGTTCGCGGATGGGCGGAGGGCTGAGCGGGAACACGATGGCGTCCGAGATGCCGGACAGGGCGCCGAACGCGCGCTGCGCGATGGCGGTGGCCGACTGGTCCGGCCCGCGTTCGCTCCAGTCCTTCAGCGGCACGAACACCAGGCCCGCGTTCTGGCCGTTGCCCGAGAAGCTGAAGCCGGCCACCGCGATGGTGCGCGCCACGCCGGGCTGTTGGCGGAAGTAGGCGTCCACCTTGGCCAGCACGGCGGCCGTGCGGCTGGTGGAGGCGCCGGCCGGCAGCTGCACGTTGGTGATCAGGTAGCCCTGGTCCTCATTGGGCAGGAACGACGACGGCAGGCGCGCGTACAGCCAGCCCACCACGCCCAGGATCAGCGCGAACACCACCAGGTAGCGGCCGGTGCGGGTCAGGATCTTGGCGATCATGCCCTGGTAGCCGGTGGCCGTGACGGCGAAGCGGCGGTTGAACCAGCCGAAGAAGCCGCGCTTCTCGTGGTGATGGCCCGCCTCGACCGGCTGCAGGATGGTGGCGCACAGGGCCGGCGTGAGCGACAGCGCCATCAGCGCCGAGAACACCATGGCCGACACCATCGACAGCGAGAACTGGCGGTAGATGGCGCCCACGGCGCCGCCGAAGAAGGCCATCGGGATGAACACGGCGATCAGCACCAGCGTGATACCGATGATGGCGCCCGTGATCTGGCCCATGGCCTTGCGGGTGGCGTCGCGCGGCGACAGGCCTTCCTCGCTCATGATGCGCTCGACGTTCTCCACCACCACGATGGCGTCGTCGACCAGGATGCCGATCGCCAGCACCATGCCGAACATGGTGAGCACGTTGATCGAGAAGCCGAACACCTGCATGGTGGCGAAGGTGCCCATCAGCGCCACCGGCACCACGATGGTGGGGATCAGCGTGTAGCGTATGTTCTGCAGGAACAGGTACATCACGAGGAACACCAGGATCACCGCCTCGACCAGCGTTTTCACCACTTCCTCGATGGAGATCTTGACGAACAGCGAGGTGTCGTAGGGCACGGTGTACTTGACGCCGGGCGGGAAGTATTTGGCCAGCTGGTCCATCTTGTTGCGCACCGCCGTCGCCGTCTGCAGCGCGTTGCCGGACAGGGACAGCTGCACGCCGATGGCGGAGAACGGCGCGCCGTTCAGGCGCGCGTTGATGCTGTAGCTGGCGCCGCCCATCTCGATGCGGGCCACGTCGGCCAGCCGCACCAGCGAGCCGTTGGGATTGGCGCGCAGCACGATGCGGCCGAATTCGTCCGTCGAGGACAACTGGCCGGTGACGACGATGGGCGCCGAATAGGTTTGCCGCGCGGGGCTGGGCAAGTCGCCCAGCGTGCCGGACGCCACCTGCGCGTTCTGGGCCTTGATGGCGGCCGTCACGTCGGCCATGGTCATCTTCAGGCCCACCAGCTTGGCCGGGTCGATCCAGATGCGCATGGCGCGCTCGGTGCCGAACAACTGGGCCTGGCCCACGCCGGGGATGCGCTTGATCTCGTTGACGACGTTGCGGGCCAGGTAGTCGCCCAGCGCGGTCGGATCGAGCTTGCCGTCGGTGGACGACAGGCCGACGAACATCAGGATGTTGGAGCGCGCCTTGTTGACCTGCACACCCTGCTGGGTGACGGCGGCCGGCAGGCGCGATTCGACCCGCTTGATGCGGTTCTGCACATCCACCGCCGCCAGGTCGGGATTGGTGCCCGGCTGGAAGGTGACGGTGATGGTGACGGCGCCATTGGCCTCGCTCTGGGACTCGACGTACTGCAAGCCGTCGGCCCCGTTCATTTCCTGCTCGATCACGCTGGTGACGGCGTCGTCCAGCACCTGCGCCGTGGCGCCGGGGTAGTTGGCCGTGATGACGATGGACGGCGGTGCGATGGTCGGATACTGGGCCACCGGCAGCGTGGTGATGGCCAGCGCGCCGCCCAGCAGGATGAACAGCGCGATCACCCACGCGAACACGGGGCGGTCGATGAAGAACTTAGGCATCTGTGCTCCCCGCGCTTATTTGGCTGCTGCCGGCGCGGCGCCGGACGCGGCGGAAGCCGAGGCCGACGCGGAGGCAGCAGCCGGAGCCGACGCCGACGCCGAAGCCGACGCCGAAGCCGAAGCCGAAGCTGGCCCCTGCCACGGCTGCGGCTTGACCTGCGCGCCCGGCTTGGCCTTCTGGAAGCCTTCCACGATGATGCGTTCACCGCCTTTCAGGCCCGAGCTGATGACCCAGTTCTGGCCCTGGGCGCTGTCGGCCACCACGGGCTGCGATTGCACCTTGTCGTCGGGGCCCACCACCAGCACGGACGCGCCGTCCGGCCCGCGCACCACGGCCTGCTGCGGCACGGTGATGGCGGCCTCGCGCACACCCTGTTCCAGCCGCGCGCGCACGTACATGCCCGGCAGCAGCGTGTGCTGGGGATTGGGGAACTCGGCCCGCATCGACACGGCGCCCGTGCTTTCATCGACCGACACGTCCGAGAACAGCAGCTTGCCCGGCAGCGGGTAGGGTTGGCCGTCCTCGGTCACCAGCGTGACCTTGGCCTGGCCCTTGCCGGCGCTGGTCAGTTTGCCGCTGGCCAGCGCGCGCTGCAATTGCAGCAGCTCGGTGGACGACTGGGTGATGGTGACGTAGATCGGGTCGATCTGCTGCACGGTGGCCATCGGCGTCGCCTCGCCCTGGCCCACGAGGGCGCCTTCCGTCACGAGCGCGCGGCTGGCGCGGCCCGAGATGGGCGCGGTGACGGTGGCGTAGCCGAGCGTGAGGCTGGCGTTCTGGCGCGCGGCGCGGGCCGTGGCCAGGTCGGCGGCGGCCTGCTTCTGGGCCGTGACGGCGTCGTCGTATTCCTGCTGGCTGACCGCTTGCGCGGCCAGCAGCGGCTTGTAGCGCTTCACTTTGAGATCGGCCTGGGCCACGTTGGCCTCGGCCTTGGAGACGGCCGCCTGGGCGCTGTCGTACGAGGCCTGGAAGCTGGCCGGGTCGATCCGGAACAGCACCTGTCCGGCCTTGACGTCGCCGCCCTCGGTGTAGACCCGCTGCAGCACGATGCCGGCCGTGCGCGCCCGCACCTGGGCCGTGCGCGACGCCTCCAGCCGGCCCGGCAGCTCGGTGCTGAGCGTGACGGCGGCGGGGGCGACGGTGATGGTGGCGACGGTGGCCGGCGGCGGCGGGCCGCCATTGCCGGCGGCCTTGTCGCCGCAGGCGGCCAGCGCGGCCAGGGTGAGGATGGAGAGGGCGACAGACGTGCGGCGCGGGACTGATCTCATGGATGTCTCGTTAAATTGGAATGGTTGGCTGTGCTGGTCCCTGGCGCCTGGTGGGGCAGGGCGGGTTGCAGCATTGTAATACAGCAATTCAAGTAACGTTTTGTAACCGACAATCGTGGAAACGGCGGCGGGGACGGCGCCCGCGCCCGGCAAGTGCCGGGCCGCGCGCGCCGTCCCCGCAGGCAGGCAACGAGGGGGGGGGCCGCTCAGCGCATGCCGGCGATGATCTGTTTCAGCTTGCCCGAGTCGGCGCAGAAGGCGCGGATGCCTTCGGCCAGTTTTTCGGTCGCCATGGCGTCCTCGTTGAGCATGAAGCGGAACGATTTCTCGTCGAGCGACATCTTGCCGCCGGTGGTGGCCGGCGCGCTGTCGGCCGACAGCTTGCGGGTGACGGGGGCGTCGCTGCTGGCCAGCTGTTGCAGCAGGTCGGGGCTGATGGTGAGCAGGTCGCAGCCGGCCAGTTCCAGGATCTGGCCCGTGTTGCGGAAGCTGGCGCCCATCACCTCGGTCTGGTAGCCGAACTTGCGGTAGTAGTTGTAGATGCGCTTGACCGACTGCACGCCCGGATCGTCGGCCGGTTCGTATTCGATGCCGGTGGACTTCTTGTACCAGTCGTAGATGCGGCCCACGAACGGCGAAATGAGCTGGGCGCCCGCTTCCGCGCAGGCGATGGCCTGGCCCAGCGAGAACAGCAGCGTCATGTTGCAGTGGATGCATTCCTTCTCCAGGATTTCCGCCGCGCGGATGCCTTCCCAGGTGGCGGCCATCTTGATCAGCACGCGCTCGCGGTCGAAGCCGGCCGTCTCGTACAGGTGGATCAATTCACGGGCCTTGGCCACCGAGCCTTCCGTGTCGAACGACAGGCGGGCGTCGATCTCGGTCGAGACGCGGCCGCTGACGATCTTGAGGATCTCGCCGCCGAAGGCGATCAGCAGGTGGTCGATCACGTCGCCGGTGGCGGCGTTGGGGTTGTCGCGCACGGCCTTTTCCAGCAGCGGCTTGTATTCGTCCTTCTGGACCGCCTTCAGGATCAGCGACGGGTTGGTGGTGGCGTCACGCGGGGTGTAGGCCTTCATCGACTGGAAATCGCCGGTGTCGGCGACGACGGTGGTGAATTGCTTGAGCTGTTCGAGTTGGTTCATGTGCGGGCCAAAAGAGGTAAGTGAAATTGCAACAGCTATCTTAGCGTATTGTCCTCGCCCTTGGTCAATTGCTAAATGCGGAGCGCGTGATGTCACGCTCCGCCAAACCACAGCCCGCTCATCGGTGGGCCAGGGCGGCCAGCATGCCGTGCAGTTCGCGCAGGAAGGCCGACCGGCGCGGTGGATTCAGCGGTGTTGCCATCTTGATCTCCTTGTCGATTTGGTTTGCCTATTTTGTACTGTTCCTGCTGTGGGATAAATACGTATAATCGAATTGAGTATTCCAAAAATGGAGCAATGATTGGATGTGCTGAACTACATGCGGCTGTTCGTGGAAGTGGCCCGGCGCAAGAGCTTCCGCGCCGCCGCCGACGCGATGGACATGCCCAATTCCACGCTGTCGCGCAATATCGCGGAACTGGAAAAGATCATCGGCCTGCGCCTGCTGCACCGCTCGACCCGCAAGGTGGAGCTGACGGCGGCCGGCGAAGTGTATTTCAAGCGCTGCCAGAGCATCGTCGAGGAAGCGCTGTCGGCGCACCAGGCGCTGCGCGACGTGTCCGAGCGGCCCATCGGCACCTTGCGCGTGTCGATGACGTCCGACTTCGCGATCGGCTACCTGGCGCCCATCCTGGGCGAGTTCGCGCGCGCCTATCCGCTCATCAAATTCAACTTCGACATCACGGTGCGGCCCGTGGACCTGCAAACGGAACCGATCGACCTGGCCATCCGCATGGGCCGGCCGCCGGCCGGCCCGAACTCGCTGGTGGTGCGCCAGATCGCCACGCTGCCGCGCTACCTGTACGCGGCGCCCGAGTATCTGGCGCGGGCGCCGAGGTTGCTGCACGCGAGCGACCTGTCCAGCCATTCGCTGTGCGTGGGCCGGGGCGCGGCGCGCGAGACGGACGTGTGGCGCCGCCTGCATCGCGGCGGCGAGACGGTGGAGGTGATGGGCGGCTCGCGCTTCGTCAGCAACAGCGCGGAGGTGAACCGCGCCATGGCCGCCAGCGGCATCGGCATCGCCGGCCTCGATCCGCGCATCGTGCGCCAGGACGTGGAGGCGGGGCGGCTGGTGCGGGTGCTGCCGGAGTGGCAGCTGGAGCCGACCCACGTGCACGCGATCACGGACACGCGCCACCTGCCGGCGCGCACCAAGCTGTTCATCGCCTTCCTGATGGAGCAACTGGGCAACCAGATCTCGATCGCGCAGGAGGACCCCGAGACGGCCGACGCGCAACTGCTGATGGACGAACTGTCCGGCATCCTGGCCGCGATCACGGGCAGCAGCGGCAAGGCCTCGTTCGACGTGGCCGATGTGCGCGGCGAGACGGCCTGCTTCGCCGTGGCGCGCAACCTGCAGGGCGTGGCGATCGGCTGCGGCGCGTTCCGGCCGCTGCAGCCGGGCGTGGCCGAGGTCAAGCGCATGTACGCGCGCGCCGGCAACGCGGGCACGGGACGCGCCATTCTCGCCTTCCTCGAGCGCGAGGCGACGGCGCGCGGCTACCGCGAAATGTGGCTGGAGACGCGCGCCGTCAACCGGCGCGCCGTGCAGTTCTACACGGCCGCCGGCTACACGCCGATCGACAATTACGGCAAATACGCGGGCAACCCGCTGGCTGTGTGCTTCGCCAAGCAGCTCGGTTTCAGCGCCGGCATCGTGTTCGGCGCCCAGTCATCCTGAAGGACGTTCGCCATGACCTTGCATGCCAGCGTGGAGTTTTTCGATACCCAGTTCCAGCGCCAGATTGCGCAGCATGAGTTCGCGCTCAACCCGTTCGAGCAGGCCGCGTTGCCGCATCTGCGCGGGCGGATACTGGACTTCGGCTGCGGCATGGGCAACCTGGCCGTGCAGGCGGCGCGGGCCGGGCACGAGGTGCGCGCCTACGATGCCAGTCCGGCCGCCATCGCCCATCTGCAGCAACTGGCGCGCGACGAAGGATTGCCACTGCACGCGGCCGTGGCCGACCTGCGTGAAATGCGATTGCACGAGCAGTTCGACACGGTGGTCTGCATCGGTCTGTTGATGTTCTTCGATTGCCCCACGGCGCTCAGTCAGTTGGCCCATGTGCAGTCGCTGCTGCGGCCGGGCGGTGTGGCCGTGGTCAACGTGCTGACCGAGGGGACGACCTACTTGGACATGTTCTCGCCGGCGGGGCACTGCCTGTTCAAGCCCGGCGAGCTGCTGGCGCAGTTCGACGGCTGGCGCATCCTCGCGCACGAGCAGCACAGCTTCCCCGCGCCGGGCGGCACCGTCAAGCAGTTCGATACGGTGATCGCAGAGCTCATCCAGACTACGCCTTGAAAAAAGATCTTTGACGGATTGTGGGGAATTCCGGGCGCTTCCGCGCCTTTTTCGATAGTGGCAAGTCCGCAGGACACAGGGTGGTCATCTTTTTTTTCTCCCGCTTTTACTAAAACGCGCGATTCGCCGTGAGATCGCTATGGGAGCCACGATTTCGCTCTGATTAGCGGAATATCGTGGAACTAAAGCGCACTAAACACCTCTAACGACTATATAGCCGTTTAGCGGAGTTTAGTGTTGCCGCAATGGCTGATTTAGTGCGCGATAGCGCGTTGCAGTGGTCCCTCGCGGGGACTAGCTGCGTTTATAAAATCGCCCTCTCAAGGAGCACCACCATGGCTGTCTACGAAAAGCAGGTCCGTCTGCCGTCCGATGTGCTGGAAGAATTGGGGGACCACTCAGGTCGTTGGTGGTCGGACCCCGCGCTGGAACCGATCATCGTCGAGGCTATCCGCGCCTACATCAAACCGCCGCAGGGAAAGCGCCAGCAGCCGACGGACTCGGATACGGGCGGCTATCAATGGAAGCAGCTGTTTCTTCCGGCCGGAACCAAGCTACGTGCCAGTTTCGGCGGCAAGCGCAGTTTCGCTGTCGTTGTCGGCGATGACGTCTTGTGCGAAGGGCAGGCCGTCTCGCCGTCAGGCTTCGCCAACCAGCACGGGAGCGGCAACCGCAACGCGTGGAAGGTCATCTGGCTGCGTTTCCCCGGCAGTGAGCAATGGTTGCTGGCCGATGTTTGCCGGGCACAGCAGAGCGCTGCCATCGCGCGCCTGTTCGGTGGTGTTGCGCAGACAGCCGATCGCGCCACACTGGCCGGCCCACCCAGCGCGGCGGAGATGGTCCATATTGATGACGACCAGCGTAAGCATGGTGCGGCAAGAAGTGCTCGCCGCAAGCGCAAGGCACAAAAGCACGTTCCTGGAAATCCGTGAAGAACTTGAACATAGTGCCGATACGGTCGTCTATTTCGTGGACGACCTGCCCGAGTGCCTTCACGCCATCGGCAAGATGAGCAGGAAGCGTGCGCCGCCCAGGGTGGAACGGTCGACCGACAGCGTACCCCCATGAAGCTCGACGGCCTTGCGGGCGATGGCCAGGCCGAGACCATAGCCGCCAACGGCGTGGTCCTGCTCGCGTTCGAGCCGGTGGAACGGCTCGAACACCCGTTCTCGCGCGTCCGGCGGGATGCCGGGACCATCGTCCTCGACGGCGATGTGGACCGCGTCCGGGCCTGCCCGTTGGGCTGACAGCACGACCCGGCTCTGCGCGTATTTGGCGGCGTTGCCCAGCAGGTTGGCCAGCGCGCGCGCCAGCAGGCGCCGGTCGGCGTTGACCGGGCCGATGCCGGCGGCGATCGCGCTGTCGAACCGGCGCGCCGGCTGGGCGGCCGCCGCGTCGTCCAGGCAATCGCGCAGCAGCGCGTCGAGCGCGTATGGCTGGCGCACGGGCGCCGATTGATGGTCGAGCCGCGTGAGGCTGAGTAATTCGTTGACCAGCGCGTTCAGTTCGTCCACATCCGCCTCCAGTTCCGCCAGCCGCGGCGCCAGCGCCGGATTGGCGGCGTCCTTGCGCAGCAGCTCCAGACCGAAGGCCAGCCGCGCGATCGGCGTGCGCAACTCGTGCGACACGGCGTGCAGTAAGTGCTTGCGCGCTTCCAGCAGCTGGCCGATGCGTGCGGCCATGTCGTTGAAGCGGCCCGCCAGCGGCGCCACGCTGGAGCCGGCCGGCGGCGTGGCGCGCGCGTCGAGCTGGCCGGCACCGAACGCGTCGGCCGTGCGCGACAACTGCTGCAAGGTGCGCCAATGCGCGCGCGACCACCAGGCGATCGGCACCAGCAGGCACAGGGCGACGATGACGAAGCGGATCGCCTCCATGCCCAGCGCCTGGCCGATGTCGATCGGCAGCTTGCGCGCCAGGATCACGTCGTGGTCGCTGTCGATGTAGCGCTGGCCATCGCGGTCCACGCGCCGGTATAGTGCCTTGTCGCCGACGTCGATGACGATGGCGCCGTCCAGCAGCGCGGCGCGCTTGCGCCCGGGTAGCCGCGCCAGCGCGGCCCGCAGGGGAATCAGCTCGATCTCGGCGCCCGACACTTCGCGCACCTTGTTGAGCCGCGCCAGCCATTCGTCGGCGGGGGCGCGGTCGATGTATTGTTCCAGCAGGAAGATCTGGCCGGCCGCCTGCCGTTGCGCCAGCTGTTCGAGCGGGTCGCCGAACAGTTGGCGGAAGGTGAGGTAGATGACGACGGTGGCCAGGGTGATGGCCAGCATCACCAGCACCACGAAGCGCCGGAAGATGCGGTTCACGCGCTATTCCCAGGCCGATGGGCTGAACAGATAGCCCTCGCCCCAGACGGTCTTGATGCGCTCGGCGTCGGCGTCGTCGAACTTGCGGCGCAGGCGCGAGACGCAGTTGTCGATGCTGCGGTCCAGGCCATCGAACTCGATGCCGCGCAGCTTGATCAGGATGTCGTTGCGCGACAAGACCTTGCCGGCCGAATCGGCCAGGATGGTCAGCAGCTTGAATTCGACGCCGTGCATCGGCACTTCCACGCCGCGCCACCAGACGGTGCGGTCGGCGCGCGCGATGCGCAACGCGCCGGCGCGGAATTCCGCCTCGTCCCCGGCGCCGGCCAGCGGACGCTCGCCGCGCCGCAGCAGGGCGCGCAGGCGGGCCAGCAGCACGCGCGGCTGGATCGGCTTGTTGACGTAGTCGTCGGCGCCTTGCTCCAGGCCCGAGACCTCGTCGAACATGTCCTCGCGCGCCGTCAGGATCAGGATCGGCACATCGCTGTGCTGGCGCAGCTGGCGGCACACCACCATGCCGTCCATGCCGGGCAGGGTCAGATCCAGCACCACCAGCTCGGGCCGGGTGGCCTGGAAGCGGGCCAGCGCCTGGTCGCCGCGGCCGACCACGTCGACCGTGAATTCATACGCATCGAGATATTCCTTGACCAACCCGGCCAGTCGGGCGTCGTCCTCCACCAGCATCACACGCAGCATCGGGCCTCCAGTTTTGCCGGTATTGTAAAGGAGCGAACGCGCCGGATGGGTAATTTGGCAAGTTTGTACATATCAGTACATTTTTTATACAAATAGCCGCGACAAATTGACGACAATTGCGGCACACGGGCAGGCGGATTTCCGTCGGTGGCGGGGCTACGATGCGGGCTCTTACCTCAACCGGACTGGAACCATGAAAAAATTCTTCTGCACCGCCCTGACCACCGCTGCCGCCGTTGTCGCCGTCGCCGCCTGCGCGCAAGCCCAGGCCGAGGACTTCTACCTTGGCGTGGCCGTCAGCCCCGCGTATTCGGGCAAGCTCGATGCTGTGATCGATGGCAAGGCCACCCATATCGACAGCAACAAGGGCGAGACCCCGCTCAAGCTGTTCGGCGGCTACCGCATCACGCCGGCATGGGGTGTGGAGGCGGGCTACCAGGGGGCGGCCGGCGCGATCAAGTTCGATGCGCCGGCCGGCACCCAGGTCAACGTGAGCGAGAAGCTGACGTCGGCGTACGTGGCCGCGTCGGGGACGATGGCGCTCAGCGCCGACTGGTCGCTGATCGGCAAGCTGGGTGTGGCCAGGGTCAACGTGAAGTCGGCGCTGTCGGGGCCGGAGTTGCAGACCGACCAGGTCAGCCGCACCATCCACAAGAACAGCTTGTACGCCAGCGTCGGCGCGGCCTATGCGATCACGCAGAACCTGTCGGTGCAGCTGGAGCTGGAGAACCTGGGCAAGGTGCGCGATGAAGGCTTGACCTACAACGCCAACCGTTTTTCGCTGGGGCTGCGCTACGGTTTTTAAGGCCGCTAAGGCGGTGTAACTGGAGGAGGCGGCTTGGCTGGGCGCCTCCTTGATTTGATTGGAGACGGAGTTTGTTGATGAACCTATTGCGCCCGCGCCCCCTGCTGTCGCCGCTGTTGCCGCTGCTGCTGTTGCTGGGCGCGGCGCTGCCGGCGCTGGCCCAGAATCCGGGCGCCTTGCTGCCCGACGGCAGCAGCGACATGTATGTGGGCGTCGGCGTCAGCACCAGCTCGGCCGTCACGCCGGGCACCGAGAGAACGGTGCGCGCGGTGCTGCTCATGCAGGTCTTGTGGAGCAACGGCGTGTTCATCGACAACGGCGTCACGCTGGGCAAGCATATGTCCGCGACGCCAGGCATCGAGTACGGACCCTACCTCACCCGCAGCGAGGAGCGCCATCCCGGCGACAGCCGGGCATTGGCCGGCACGCGCGACATCAGCGGCACGCTGGACGTGGGCGGTTTTTTCAACTACTACCTGGACAACCGCACCATCGCGCGCAGCGGCCTGCAGTACGACAGCAGCGCGCGCGGGCTGTCCGGCTACCTGAGCCTGCAGCATGTACTGCCCGAGATCGCGCCGCATCACACGGTGGCGCTGTCGCTTGGCGTGAGCGCGGCCAATGGCGGCGTGATGCGCGAGCAGTACGGGGTGTGGGCCGATGGCACGGCCAATGCGCCACGCAGCTACCGGCCGGTGGGGGGCGTGATGAGCATGCGCGCCACGGCCAGCTGGAACTGGAGCCTCGGTAAGAGCTGGATCATGAGCACGCATCTCACGGCCAGCCGCCTCGGTGCGCCGGCGGCCGGCAGCCCCATCGTCAGCCGCCGCGATTTCCTCAGTTTCTCGACCGGCGTGGGCTACCGCTTTTAGCAATGGGGCCGCTCCTCCGCCTTCTGCTCCTCGCCGTCCTGCTGCTGCAAGCGACGGCGCCGGTGCGGGCCGGCGAAGGCGAGTCGGATTGGGCCGCATACCGCGACCTGTATCGCCAGATGATCTGGTTCGAGAAATACGGCAAGCCGAAGCACTTTTTACAGAATTTGTTGCGCCTGCGCCCGCGCGACAAGAACGTCGCCATGGACGGGCTGCGCCTCACGCTGCGCAGCAAGAACGGGGATCTGAACCTGCCGCTCGACGGCCTGGGACAGGCAGTGTTCCCATTCTCCAAGGCCGCCTTCGACGACAACGCGGAACTGGTCTTTAACCGCAAGCCCGGCCAGCTGGAGGCGACGTCGTGGGTTTCCATCGTCAGCCGGCCGGATGGCGTTTATGAGGCGGCCGATTTGCGCGCCGCCTGCGACCAGTTGCTGGCCTACCTGCGCTATTCGGGCGAAAGCTGGGCTGGCGGCAAGCGTTGCGTCGGGGTGCAGTTCGCCTACGGACGCGGCGATGCGCAAGCGGAGGTGCGCTTCCGCAAGCCCGACCGTGGACAGTTACCGCTGC
Source organism: Rugamonas sp. GW822-FHT03B10 (assembly GCF_058801745.1). NCBI lineage: Bacteria > Pseudomonadati > Pseudomonadota > Betaproteobacteria > Burkholderiales > Oxalobacteraceae > Rugamonas > Rugamonas sp. GW822-FHT03B10. Next base: position 51,630 of record NZ_JBXANP010000019.1, read on the forward strand.
CGACCAGGGAGGGCGCGGCCTTCCCTGGCGATGTGGTGCCCAATTTCCACCTCTTCATTTACCGCTTCGCCACCTTGCCGGAGCAGGGCCAGCTGGTCACGCGCGACACGCCGCTGGCGATCGCGCCGCTGTTCGAGTGAGCGGGAGGGCGGGACGCGATCGACGGACGGGCTATCGGATCACAAAGCGGAAAAATCGTAATCGCGCTCGACGCGGCAAATGCGGGTCTTGTACGCGCTGTACCACGCCTCGCGGCCGCGCTGCTGCGCGGCCTGGTGCGCCGTGTCGCGCTTCCAGGCGGCGATCGATTCCAGGCTGTCCCAGTACGAGACCGTGATGCCGACTGTTTCGCGCGCCGATTCGACGCCGAGGAAGCCAGGCTGGCGCGCCGCCGCCGCCGCCATGGCGTCGGCCATCTTGCCGTAGCCGTTGTCGCCGTCGGTGCGCAGCGACGTGAAGATGACTGCGTAGTAGGGGGCGGGCGGGGTTTGGGCTATCGACATGGGCAACTTCCTGAATGGACGGGAATTGCGCATTATGTCATCGTTCCAAGCGGAGAAAACGAAGCGTGACGTAGAATGGAGGTCCACTGTTGGAGGCTCCATGATGAACATCTTGCTTTCCGAACTGGAGAAAATAGCTGTTGCGCTACCGGCTGATGAGCGTGTGCGGCTTGCAGATGTGTTGTTGCAGTCGCTGCAAGCGGCGCCGATAGCCGAAGTTGAAGCGGCTTGGAATGAGGAAATAGGCAACCGTCTTGCCGCGTTTGAACGCGGTGAGCTAAATGCGTTTGCGGCCGAGTCGGTCTTTGCGGAAGCGCGTTTGCTGACCAGATGAAACGCGCCCGGTTTCTGCCGCAAGCGAGGGAAGAATTTCTCGCTGAGGTGGCTTATTACAACACCGTGCGAGCGGGGACGGGGATCCGGTTTGTCGCGGCAGTTGAGGCGGCGGTTGCTCGTGCCTTAGCCTTCCAATTTCGGGCGCGTCGGTGGGGCCGGCGCGCCGGATGGTGGTCAAGCATTTTTCATTTTCGATTATTTATCGCGATGAACCCGATAGCATCTTGGTGATAGCGGTCGCCCATCGCTCCCGCCGTCCTGGCTATTGGCGTCATCGTACAGCTACTTAAAGCGCGTCAGCCGATGAAGGAATCGAACTGCAAATCGAATTCCTGCAGCGCCTTCTGGGCGTTCTGCATCTTCTTGCGGAATTCCGGGCCGCGCTGCAGCGCCAGTCCCACCGCCAGCACGTCGATCACCACCAGGTAGGCCAGCCGCGCCGAAATCGGCGTGTACGGGTCGGTGTTGAAGATCAGGTCGATCGGGATCAGCACCGTCGCCTCCTCGGCCAGCGGGGTGCCCGAGGGCGCCATCACGATCACGTCGGCGCCGCCACGGCGCGCCAGCTTGGCCGAGCGCACCAGCGGCGGGCTGTTGCCACGCTGCGAGATGGCCACCACCGCGTCGCCGGTGCGCAGCAGGGCGGCGGCGATGGCGTGGATGGCCGGGTCGGCGTAGGCCACGGTCGGCACGCCGGAGCGGAAGAACTTGTGCTGCGCGTCCGCCGCCACGATGCCGGACGTGCCCTGGCCGTAGAACTCGATCTTGTTGGCCTTGGACAGGATGTCGAGCGCCTTCTGGATCGCCTCCGGGTCGAGGTTGTTGCGCAGGTCCAGCAGCGTGTTGATGGAGCGGCTGCAGATCTTGTTGACCAGGTCGGCCGCCAGATCGTCCTGCGCCGGCTGTTCGTTCAGGCCGGGCAGGGCCAGCGCCAGGCCCTGGGCCAGCTTGAGCTTGAACTCATGCCAGCCGTCGTAGCCCAGCGTGCGGCAGAACCGCACCACGGTCGGCTCGGACACCTGGGCGCTCCGGGCCAGCGCCGTGATGTTCTGGTTGACCGTCTGCGCCGGCTGTTCCAGCACGGCCAGCGCCACCTTGCGCTCGGACTTGGACAGCGAATCGAGCTGGGTGCGGATGGAATCGAGCAGCATTCTTCTTTCAATCTTCTGGCAAGGGTGAAGCAGGGGTTTCGCGGTGCACCGCACCGCGCCTGCGTAACGGTCTGGCCATGCATGGCCAGACTCCTTGCGCTTCCAAATTAGTCTTCGGGAAGCGCTTCTTCGCGCCACTGCAGGCCGTCGCGGCCGATCAGGGCGGAGGCGGCGGCCGGGCCCCAGGTGCCGGAGGCGTACGGAATCGGCATGGAGTCGTCCTGCTCCCAGTTGTTGAGGATGGGTTCGACCCACTCCCACGCCGCTTCCAGTTCGTCGCCGCGCATGAACAGGGTCAGCTGGCCGCGCAGCACGTCCAGCAGCAGGCGCTCGTAGGCGTCCATGCGGGGCGATTTGAACGATTCGCGGAAGTCCAGTTCCAGTTCGACCGGTTTCAGGCGCATGCCGTCGCCCGGCGTCTTGGCCATCAGGTTCATGCGCAGGCCTTCATCGGGCTGCAGGCGGATCACCAGCGAATTGGGCTGGAAGCTCGACGTGGGCTGGTTGAAGATCGAATGCGGGATGTGCTTGAAGCGCACCACGATCTCGGCCAGCGAGTCGGCCATGCGTTTGCCGGTGCGCAGGTAGAACGGCACGCCGGCCCAGCGCCAGGTGTCGATCTCCGCCTTCATGGCGACGAAGGTCTCGGTGCGCGACTGCTCGGGCGCATCCGGTTCGTCGCGGTAGCTCGGCACGGCCTTGCCGTCCACGTGGCCGGCGCGGTACTGGCCGCGCACGATGTTCTGCGCCAGCGTGGTGGGGGTGAATTTCTTCAGCGAGCGCAGCACCTGCAGCTTGGCGTCGCGCACGGCGTCCGGCGCGATCGAGGTCGGCGGCTCCATGGCCACGATGCACAGCAGTTGCAGCAGGTGGTTCTGCAGCATGTCGCGCAGCGCGCCCGAGGTGTCGTAGTAACCCATGCGGTTGCCCACGCCCAGTTTCTCGGCGATGGTGATCTGCACGTCCGAGATCCATTCGCGGCGCCACAGCTGCTCGAACAGGATGTTACCGAAGCGCAGCGCCAGCAGGTTCTGCACGGTTTCCTTGCCCAGGTAGTGGTCGATACGGTAGATCTGCGATTCGGCGAACACCTTGCCCACTTCGGCGTTGATCTGCTTGGCCGAGGCCAGGTCGCGGCCCAGCGGCTTCTCCAGCACCACGCGCGAGTTGGCCGTGACCAGGCCGTTGGCGGCCAGGTTGTCGCAGATTTGCGAGAACAGGTGCGGCGGCGTGGCCAGGTAGTAGACGCGGGTCACCGGGTCGGGGCGCAGCGCGTTGATCAGCGGGCCGTAGCTGTCCACGTCGGTGGCGCTCAGCGAGACGTAGACGATGCGCGCCGTGAAGCGCGCCCACGCGTCGGCCGTCACGGCCGGCGATTTGATGTGCGGGCGCGACGTGGTTTCCACCGTGTGCAGGAACGCGTCCTGGCCGTAGTCCTGGCGTCCCACGCAGATGATGCGCGCCGTAGGCGGCAAGTCGTTGGCGACGTCGCGCGCGTACATCGCGGGCAGCAGTTTGCGCATTGCCAGATCGCCGCTGCCGCCAAACAGAACCAGGTCAAAATCGGTAAGAGCCATAATGTGTGTGTGATCGCAAAAGTGGTGGTGCCGGAAGGATGCTGCCTCAATGTAAATTTACTACATGAAAAGCGGCAACGCAAGAAATTTTACTACAATGTGTGCAGGCTCAGGGTCCGACCCTCGGGGCAGACCCTGGTTTGCTATTCGATGTAAGCCGGTTCAACCCGCCCCGCCACATCCACCCGTACCGACAGGACGCGGCCCGTGTGCGGATATTGTTCCGCCTCGCCGGCCGGGCGCTTGTAGCTGGCGCTGGTGATGTACAGCGTGCGCAGGTCGTCGCCGCCGAACGCCACCATCGTGGGGCAGCGGGCGGGCAGCGCGATTTCGTCGAGGATTACGCCGTCCGGGGACAGCTTGAGCACGCGCGCCCCTTCGAACATGGCGCACCAGTAGTTGCCGTCGCTGTCGACGGCCGCGCCGTCCGGGCGGCCGCCGTAGTTGTGCGTGCGGTCGGTCGAGAACTGCATCAGCGTGCGCGGCTCGGACACGCTGCCGCTGGCCAGGTCGTAGGCGTAGCGGGTGATGCGGTGCGCCGTCGTGTCGCTGTGATACATGGTGTGCTGGTCGGGACTGAATCCGAGGCCGTTCGAGACGGTCATGCCGCCCGACCAGACCTTGCGCACCTCGCCCTGTTCGAGCACGTACATCTCGGCCGCCTGGCGGTCGCGCGGCTCATAGATGGTGCCGACCCAGAAGCGGCCCGCCGCGTCGGCGCGGCCGTCGTTGAAGCGGGTGGTGGCCGTGTCGTAGGGCGCCGGCGCGATGTCGGTCAGCTCGCCGCTGTCCGTGTTCAGGTGGACGAAGCCGCGGCGCAGCGCGACGATCAGGCCGCCGTTCTCGTTGCGCGCCAGCGCCGACGGCTCGCTCGCCATCGGCCACTTGCGGTGCGCGCCGGTGGCCGGCACCAGCCGGTGCACGGCGAAACCCTCGATATCGACCCAGTACAGGGCCTGTTCCCCGGGATGCCACAGCGGGCATTCGCCGACCTGCATGACGGCGTCGAAGGCGGGGATGATCTCGTATTTGCTCATAACATTGCTCGAAGGAGGCTAGGGGTCTGACCCCGGTGTATGGGGTCAGACCCCGGTTTTCGGATTGACCCCGGTGTATGGGGTCAGACCCCGGTTTTCGGATTTACAGGTGCTGCGCGGCCTTGGCCATGATAATCAGGCCGTTGGTCGAGCTGTCGTGGCGCTCGGGCGCGATCTCGCCCGTCAGCTCCGCGTGGATGTTCTTTGCCAGCACCTTGCCCAGTTCCACGCCCCATTGGTCGAAGCTGTTCACGTTCCACAGCACGCCCTGCACGAAGGTCTTGTGCTCGTACAGCGCGATCAGCGCGCCCAGTAGCGGCGGCGTGAGCTGGTCCATGAGGATGGTGTTGCTGGGGCGGTTGCCGGGGAAGGTCTTGTGCGGCACCAGCGCCTCGATCTGCTCGGCGCTGAGATGTTGCGCGCGCAGGTCGGCCCGCACCTCGTCGGCCGTCTTGCCCGTCATGAACGCTTCCGACTGGGCGAAGCAGTTGGCCAGCAGCGCGTCGTGGTGGCCCGCCAGGTCGTGGGTGGGGCGCAGCGCGGCGATGAAGTCGATCGGCGTCACATCCGTGCCCTGGTGCAGCAGCTGGAAGTAGGCGTGTTGGGCGTTGGTGCCGCATTCGCCCCACACCACCGGGCAGGTGGGCACGCCCACGTCGGCGCCGTCGCGCGTGACGCGCTTGCCGTTGCTTTCCATGTCGAGCTGCTGCAGGTAGGCCGGGAAGCGGCTCAGGTCCTGGTGGTAGGGCGCGATCGACAGCGAGCTGCAGCCGAGGAACTGGCGGTTCCAGAAGCCCACCAGGGCCAGCAGCACCGGCATGTTCTCGGCCAGCGGCGCGGTTTGGAAATGCTCGTCCAGCGCGTGCGCGCCGGCCAGGAAGTCGCTGAAGTAGCCAAAGCCCACCGACAGCGCCACGGCCAGGCCGATCGACGACCACACGGAATAACGGCCGCCCACCCAGTCCCAGAACGGGAACATGTTGGCCGGGTCGATGCCGAACGCCTTGATCGCCTCCGTGTTGGTGGATACGGCCACGAAATGGCGCGCCAGCGCGTCCTCGCCGGCGCCGCGCAGGAACCAGCGGCGCGCGGTCTGCGCGTTGAGCATGGTCTCGGCGGTCACGAAGGTTTTGGAGGCGACGATGAACAGCGTCGTCTCGGGATTGACCTGTTCCAGCACGGCGTCCATGTCGTGGCCGTCCACGTTGGAGACGAAGTGCATCTTCAGGCGCGGGTGCGCGTACGAGCGCAGCGCCAGGCACACCATCTTCGGACCGAGGTCGGAGCCGCCGATGCCGATGTTGACCACGTCCGTGATGGCCTTGCCGGTGTGGCCGGTCCAGGCGCCGCTGCGCACGCGGTCGGTGAAATCCTTGATGCGGTCCAGCACCGCGTGCACGTCGTGCGCCACGTCCTGGCCGTCGACCACCAGTTTATTGCCGCGCGGCATACGCAAGGCCGTGTGCAGCACGGCCCGTTGCTCGGTAAGATTGATCTTCTCGCCCGCGAACATGGCGTCGCGCTGGCGCTCCACGCCGCGCTCGCGCGCCAGGTCCAGCAGCAGCTCCATGGTGGTGGCGTCCAGCCGGTTCTTGGAATAGTCGAGGAACAGGCCGGCCGCGTCCACGGTCAGCTTGGGAAAGCGCTGGGCATCCTGGGCGAACAGGTCGCGCAACGTCCACTGGCGGGCCGTGGCGGCATGGGATTCGAGGGCCTGGAAGCTGGCCGTGGCGGAGAGGGAGGGCAGGCGCATAATAGTTGGCGTCGGTTGGCGTCGTAATGTGGCTGGGGGCGAAAAGCGCACCGGACAGCGGTGGCTTGCGGTTCGGATGGCTAATAATACATGAAAAACAGGTAAATTCACTACACTTTCGTGCGCGGCCTTACGCGGCATGGGTTTCCTTCACCCGTCCCTTAGGCCGGATCGGGCTGTTTTTGCATGGCTGTGACAAAAAAGATGCGATAAAAGATCGGAATGTCGGAATTTTTGTAGTAAAATTTCACCGAATTCTTCATTCATAAGGAACGATCATGGCGGTGCATCCTGTACTTGAAACCGTAACGGCGCGGATTATCGCGCGCAGCAAACCTTCGCGCGGCGCCTACCTGGCCCACCTGGAGGCGGCCCGCGTCAAGGGCGTGCAGCGCGGCGCGCTGTCGTGCACCAACCTGGCGCACGGCTTCGCCGCCTTCCCGGCCAACGACAAGCTGGTGCTGAAGGAAGTGAAGAAGCCTTCCGTGGCCATCGTCTCGGCCTACAACGACATGCTGTCGGCGCACCAGCCGTTCGAGAGCTTCCCCCGCATCATCAAGGAGGCCGTGCGCGAAGTGGGCGCGGTGGCGCAGTTCGCCGGCGGCGTGCCGGCCATGTGCGATGGCGTGACCCAGGGCCAGCCCGGCATGGAACTGTCGCTGTTCTCGCGCGACGCCATCGCCATGGGCACGGCCGTGGCGCTGTCGCACAATATGTTCGACTCGGCCCTGTACCTGGGCGTGTGCGACAAGATCGTGCCGGGCCTGCTGATCGGCGCGCTGCACTTCGGCCATCTGCCGGCCGTGTTCGTGCCGGCCGGCCCGATGACGAGCGGCCTGTCCAACTCCGACAAGGCCAAGGTGCGCCAGCTGTACGCGCAAGGCAAGGCCACCCGCGAGGAACTGCTGGAAGGCGAGGCCAAGTCCTACCATGGCGCCGGCACCTGCACCTTCTACGGCACGGCCAACAGCAACCAGATGCTGATGGAGGTGATGGGCCTGCACCTGCCGGGCGCCGCCTTCATCACCCCCGGCACCCCGCTGCGCGACGCGCTGACGGCGGCCGCCGCCAAGCGCGCGGCCCAGATCACGGCCCAGAGCGACAACTATCTGCCGGTCGGCCACATCGTCGACGAGAAGTGCATCGTCAACGCCATCGTCGGCCTGCTGGCCACGGGCGGCTCGACCAACCACACGCTGCACCTGGTGGCCATCGCCAAGGCGGCCGGCATCGTGATCGACTGGGACGACTTCAATGAACTGTCGGCCGCCGTGCCGCTGCTGACGCGCATCTACCCGAACGGCGAGGCCGACGTGAACCACTTCCACGCGGCCGGCGGCACCGGCTTCGTGATCCGCGAACTGCTGGACGCCGGCCTGCTGCACGACGACGTCACCACCATCCTGGGCAAGGGCCTGCGCGCGCACTGCGGCGAGCCGTTCCTGTCGGAGGACGGCCAGGGCGTGGTGTGGCAGGCGTCGCCGCTGGAATCGGGCGACGAGGGCGTGCTGCGCAAGGCCAGCGCGCCATTCTCGGCCGACGGCGGCATGGTGCTGGTCAAGGGTAACCTGGGCCGCGCCGTGATGAAGGTGTCTGCCGTCAAGCCGCAGCACCGCTCGGTGGAAGCGCCGGCGCTGGTGTTCAACTCGCAGGAGGAGTTCATGGCCGCCTACAAGGCCGGCAAGCTCGATCGCGACTTCGTGGCCGTGCTGCGCTTCCAGGGCCCGCGCGCCAACGGCATGCCGGAACTGCACGCGCTGACCCCGGCGCTGGCCAACCTGCAGGACGCCGGCCGCCGCGTGGCGCTGGTGACGGATGGCCGCATGTCGGGCGCGTCGGGCAAGGTGCCGGCCGCGATCCACGTGTCGCCGGAGATCCTGGCCGGCGGTCCGCTGGGCCTGGTGCGCGACGGCGACATGATCCGCCTCGACGCGGCCACCGGCGCGCTGGAGGCGCTGGTGCCGTCGGACGAGTGGTGCGCGCGCGCGCTGGCCACGGCCGACCTGTCGCCCAACGCCGTGGGCATGGGGCGCGAATTGTTCTCCATGTTCCGCGCCAGCGTGAGCGCGGCCGAGCAGGGCGCCACCACGTTCGGGCTGCCGTCGCCGATCCCGACCACGGTCGGCCTGCATGACGCCGACCCGGTGGGCAACACCGTGCCCGGTTCCGATGAAGATTTCTCGATGAAGAAAGAAGCCTAAGCCATGACCATGACTCTGCTCGATATTATGCGTACCTCGGCCGTGATCCCCGTGATCGCGATCGACGATCCTGAACATGCCGTCCCGCTGGCGCGCGCGCTGGTGGCCGGCGGCATCCGTGTGCTGGAAGTGACGCTGCGCACCAAGCATGGCCTGGGCGCGATCCGCGCCATGTCGGCCGTGGAAGGCGCCATCGTCGGCGTGGGCACGCTGACCCAGCCCGAGGAATTCGCCGCCGCGCGCGACGCCGGCGCCGTGTTCGGCGTCTCGCCCGGCCTCACGCCGGCCCTGATCGCGGCCGCCAAGAGCAGCGGCCTGCCGCTGCTGCCGGGCGTGATGACGCCGTCCGAAGTGATGGCCGCGCGCGAGCACGGCTTCCAGCAGTTGAAGCTGTTCCCGGCCGTGCCGGCCGGCGGCGTGGGCATGCTGAGCGCCATCGGCGGCCCGCTGCCGGACGTGACGTTCTGCCCCACGGGCGGCATCTCGCAGGAGACGGCGTCGCAGTTCCTGGCGCTGAAGAACGTGGCCTGCGTGGGCGGCTCGTGGTTGACGCCGAAGGACGCCATCGCCGCCGGCAACTGGGACCGCATCACGGACCTGGCCAAGGCGGCCAGCAGCCTGCGCTGACCTTACCGGGATCGCTCAGGAAAACGACGCCGCGTGCGTCGTTTTTTTTTGATTTTTTATATGGTGCATTCTTTGTTGACAGCCATGCACACATTCCAAGTTTTGTTTGACGGCCACCCATGCCGGGAGTAAAACAGTACTTGCACACGTGAACTTTCTTCGCCGGGGAGAGGTGCCGTGAAATCCATCCTGTTGTCACTACCCATGAGAGAGCCAAGATGAAGCGTCGCTCGTTCCTGCGGCATGGCGTGGCGTGCGCCATGGCGTTCAGCGCCTTGTTCGGGGGCGGCCAGGCTGCCGCGGCTGGCAAGGAGATCGTGTACATCACGGCCAAGCTGGACTTGCCGTTCTGGGGCACGATGGGCAAGGGGGTGGAATCGGTCGCGCTGGCCAACGGCTACACCTACCGCGTGCTGGACAGCCAGCTCAATCCGCAGACCCAGTTGCAGCATGCGCGCGAGGCCATCGCGCGTGGCGTGGCCGGCATCGTGATCTCGCCCGTCGACAGCCAGACCGCGCCCGACACGCTGGAGCTGGCGCGCAAGGCCGGCGTGCCGGTGGTGATCGCCGATATCGGCACCAACAGCGGCCAGTACGTCTCCTACATCAAGTCCGACAACTACCGTGGCGCCTACGAGGTGGGCACGGCGGTGGCGGCCGCGCTCAAGGAAAAGGGCTGGCAGGGCGATCCCTACGCGCTGGTGACCATTTCGCTGGCGCGCAAGAATGGCCAGGACCGCTCCAACGGCTTCCGCGACGCGATGAAGGATGCCGGCATCACGCACGAAGGGGGCCTGCGCCAGATGCAGACTTACTCGGCCGACGAGACCAGTGGTTTCGTCAAGAGCCTGCTGGCGGCCACGCCCCGGCTGCGCAGCATCTTCGTCGAAACCGACCAGCCCACGATGGGCGCGCTGCACGCCATCAAGGCCGCGAAAAGACAGAACGAGGTGCTGGTGGGTTCGTTCGACGCCATGCCGGAGGTGGCGGAGCTGCTCAGGACCGGGCCGCTGGTGGCGTGCGGCATGCAGCAGCCTTACCTGATGGGGGTGAAGTCGGCGGAGGCGCTGGTCGAGAGCCTGCATGGCAAGGTGCCGCCCAAGCAGATCATGGTGCCCATCCTGGTGGCCACCAGCAGGAACATCGGGCAGCTGATGCCCGTTGCGAACAAGACGGTGTTCGGCATCGATGCCAGGTAGGCTGAAACCACTGTGGCCATGCGCCTCCCGCACCTGAAGATCGGCCAGCGCCTGGCGTTCGGCTACGGCTTCGTCATCGTGCTGCTGATCGCGATGACACTGGTGGGCATCGCCAGGCTGGGCGCGTTGAGCCGCACGACGGACGAGGCGCTGCGCGACAAATACCCGAACACACTGCTGGTCAATGAGGTCATCGGTGAATTGGGCGAGGTCGCGCGCGCCATGCGCAACACGCTCATCATGACCGAGCCCGATCAGATCAAGGGGCAGCTCGACGACATCGCGCGCGCCAAGGTGCGCGTGACGGCGTTGATGAACCAGCTCAATGCGAACGTGCGGGACGGGGCGGGCAAGGAGATCCTGCAAGAGATCGAGATTATCCGCTCTGCCTACACCTTCAACCAGGAGGAATTCATCGCGCTGCTGGCCGACGGGCGGCACGGCGAGGCCAAGAACCTGCTGCTGGTCGATCTGGACCCCTACCAGACCGACTACTTCCGCGCGCTGGGCAAGTTGCAGCAGCACGAGAGCGCGCTGATGGAGCAGGCCAGGCGCGAGATCGGCTCGTCCTACCAGCGGGCCCGCGTCGTCATGCTGGCGCTGAGCGCCTTCGCGGCGGCGCTCAGTGTCGTCATCACCTTCGGCATCACGCGCTCGCTGCTGCGGCAACTGGGCGGCGAGCCCGATTACGCGACCGCCATCGCGCGCCAGATCGCCGCCGGCCACATGGACGTCGACATCGCCCTCGCGCCGCGCGACCGCGCCAGCCTGCTGTATGCGATGAAGGTCATGCGCGACCGGCTGGAGGAACGCACCTTCGCGCTGCAGGAGACCAATGCGGAACTGGAGCAGTCGCTCGAATCGCTGAAGATGACGCAGGACGACCTGGTGCGCAGCGAGAAGCTGGCGGCGCTGGGCTCGCTGGTGGCGGGCGTGGCGCACGAACTGAACACGCCGATCGGCAACGGCTTGCTGGCGGCCAGTTCGCTGGCCGACCATGTGCGCCTGTTCGAGGGCGAGATGGCGGGCGGCCTGCGCAAGTCGGCGCTGGAGGCGCATCTGGCGGAGGTGCACCAGGCCGCCGACATCATGCTGCGCAACCTGAACCGCGCGGTGGACCTGGTGGCCAGCTTCAAGCAGGTGGCGGTGGACCGCGCCAGTTCACAGGGCCGCGAGTTCCTGCTCGACGAGGTGGTCACGGAAATCCTGCTGACCCTGTGGCCGTCGCTGAAGAACTGCGGGGTCGCCATCACGCATGAGGTCCCGCCCGGCATCCGCATGCGCAGCTATCCGGGCGCGGTGGGGCAGGTGGTGACGAACCTGGTCAACAACGCCGTCATCCACGGCTTCGACGGCGCCCACGGCGGATGCGTGGCCGTGCGCGCCCGCGCGCGCGACGACGGCTGGGTCGAACTGGAGGTGCGCGACGACGGCGCCGGCATCGCGCCCGAGCACCTGGGGCGCATCTACGATCCGTTCTTCACGACCAAGCTGGGCAAGGGCGGCTCGGGGCTGGGGCTGAACATCGTCTACAACCTGGTGCACGGCGTGCTCGATGGCCGCATCGCCGTCTACAGTGAGCTGGGCAAGGGCACCGTTTTCACCGTGACGCTGCCGCTCGATGCCTTCCATGGTTGACGGCGCTGCCCCCGGAGGAGGGCTAAGCCAGCGCCTGCGCCGCCACGCGGTTGCGGCCGTCGCGCTTGGCCTGGTACAGGGCGCGGTCGGCGGCGTTGATCAGGGCGGCGGCGTCGGCCGTGCTGTCGGCGTGGCGGGTGGCGATGCCGATGCTGACCGTGACCAGCTGCCCCTCGCCGTCCGGCAGGTGAGGGATGGCCAGCTCGATGGCGCGCAGCCGGATCGCTTCGGCCATCTGCCACGCCTGCTCGGCGTCGGTGTCGGGCAGGATGGCGGCGAATTCCTCGCCGCCGTAGCGCGCCACCAGGTCGCACGGCCGCTTGAGCATGGCCGCCAGCGCGGCGGCCACCTGGATCAGGCACTGGTCGCCCTGCGGATGGCCGTAGTGGTCGTTGTAGGCCTTGAAGTTGTCGATGTCGATCATCAGCAGCGACAGCGGTATCCCGCCGCGCCGCGCGCGCCGGTGCTCCTTCTCGATCGCCACGTCGAAATGGCGGCGGTTGGCGATGCCCGTCAGGCCGTCGGAGAAGGTTTGCGAGCGCAGCACCATGGTTTGCTCGCGCAGCAGTTTTTCCCGGCCCACGGCCAGGCTGACGTCGTTGATCTGGATCAGGCAGTGGCGGGCCGCGCCGGCCACGGCGATCGGCGTCACCTCCACCGCCTGCTGCACGCGCTCGCCGCGCGCGGCCGCCGCCGCGCTCGCGTACAGGGGGAACGGGGCCTTGTTCAGGCTTTGCGACAGCAGCGAGGGGAAATTGTCGTGCAGCGCCTGGGCCACGGCCGCGTCCACGCGCTGCCCGCGCAGTTCGGGGAACACGGCCAGCAAGTCACAGCCGGCCACGCTGTCGGCGCTGCGGCCCGTGCGGCGCGCCATCCAGTTGTTCCACAGCACGATGCGGCGTTCGCCGTCGAGCACGATGGCGCCCACGTTCAGGTTGCCCAGCACTTGTTGCAGCAGCATCAGGCGCGCGCCGTCCGTGTCCATGGCGTCAAGCCTGGCCCATCGCGCGCGCGATGTAGAGGTTGATCTGTTCCTTCAGGTCATGCAGGGCGGTGATGTCGAGGATGAAGGCGACGTAGCCGTGGATCTGGTGCTTTTCCAGCACGAAATCGATGTGCAGCATCAGCACGATGGTGTCGGCCACGCTGCCCGAGGCCGTCAGGATCTCGTCGCTGGTGCCCACGTGGTATTCGGGCAGGGTGCCGTGCAGCTCGCGCTGGAAGATGTTGGCCAGCGTGCCGACGCAGGCGTTGAGGATGATGTTGCCGATCTCGCACAGCGCTTCCTGCTCCATCTCCGTCAATTCCTTGAGCGGCACGGCCTCGCCCACCATCAGGCGCACGATCTCCAGGCTCTTGTCCTCGGGGAACATGAGGATCGCTTCGGTGTCGAACGCGCCCGCGTAATGCTGGCTGACGCCGCAGATGCGCTCGGCCGGCACGTCCTGGCCACCCAGCAGGCGGGCCGCCGCCGTGCGCTGCATGAAGCGGATCGAGGGCACCGACATGCGCACTTCCTCGTTGACGATGGCGCTCATGGCCGAGGCCGCCTGTCCGACGCCGATGTTGAAGATTTCGACCAGCGCGTCGTTTTCCAGTTCGCTCAGGTTGAACATGGCGCTCAGGCTTCCAGCACGGCGACCAGCTGGGCGATGCGGGCCTCGGTGATCGGTTTTTCCATGAAGCCGACACCGATCTGGGCCGCCCGCTCGCGCGTGGCGCTTTGCACGTTGGCCGTCAGCAGCGAGATGGCCGTGCCGGGGAACTGCTGGCGCAGCTGTTCGGCGGCGGCCACGCCGCCCATGCCGGGCATGTTGACGTCCATCAAAATCAAGTCGGGCGCCAGCGCGGGCGCGCGCGCCAGCGCCTCCTCGCCGCTGGCCGCCTCCTCGATCGCCCAGTGCGGGTGCAGGGCCGCGATGTACTGGCGCGCCATCATGCGCGAGACGCGGCTGTCATCGACGATCAGTACGGTTTTGCGTTGCTCCATGACGATTCCTGAATGTGACGGGCATGGTCCATTCTCGCACAATCGCGCCCGCCACAGGCCAAGCACGCGGGCAACGTGTGCAAGTGTGCGACAGTGGCGGCGCGTCGGATTGTTCAAGCGCAATTTTTGCGGCAAAAGCGGGCCGGCGGCGGGCGATCCGTTAAAATAGCGCCATTTTCCTACCCACTTAGAAGCAATCATGACTCAAGACGAACTGAAACAGGCGGTCGCCCGCGCCGCCATCGACTACGTGGTCGACGGCGAAATCATCGGTGTGGGCACCGGCTCCACGGCCAATTTCTTCATCGACGAGCTGGCCAAGATCAAGCACCGCATCAAGGGCGCCGTGGCGTCGTCGGAAGCGACGGCCTCGCGCCTGGCCGGCCATGGCATCGCCGTGTACGACCTGAACCATGTGCCCGAGATTTCCGTCTACGTCGACGGCGCCGACGAGATCACGGCCGCCGGCGCCATGATCAAGGGCGGCGGCGCGGCCCTGACGCGCGAGAAGATCGTGGCCTCCGTGTCGCGCCAGTTCGTGTGCATCGCCGACGGCTCCAAGCTGGTCGAGGTGCTGGGCAAGTTCCCGCTGCCGGTGGAAGTGCTGCCGATGGCGCGCGCGGCCGTCATGCGCCGCCTGGCCACGCTGGGCGGCGAGCCGCGCCTGCGCCTGCAGGCCGGCTCCGACCAGGCTTTCATCACCGACAACTGCTGCGAGATCATCGACGTGGTGGGGCTGTCCATCGCCGACCCGCTGACGCTGGAGCAGCAGATCAACCAGATCGTCGGCGTGGTGGCCAACGGCCTGTTCGCCGCCCGTGGCGCCAACGTCTGCCTGCTGGGCACGCCCGAAGGCGTGCGCAAGCTGGCGTTCTGATGCATTGACTGGCCCATCCATGAAACCATCGTCAGTTTCGCCAGTCCTGCTGTCGTCGTGCGCCTTGCTGAGCAGTTTGTTGTTGGGCGGCTGTTCCTGGCTGCCGTCGCGCGCGCGCGAGGACGCGGCGGCCGCGGCCGCCGTCGAGGCCGCGCGGCAGCCGGCGCCGCGCACGGTGGCGGCCGATGGCACGCCGCTGGTGCGCTTCGACGGGGTGGAAATCGAGAAAGTGCCGTTCCAGGCCGGCGTGTCGTCGACCACCGTGGAACGGCTGGCGCGCCAGCGCGGCTGCATGGGCGGCCTGGGCGCCGGGCGCGTCAGCGCGCCGGGGCCGGTCGAGGTTTATCGCATGGCTTGCGATAATGGCACGGTGTTCATGGCCCGCTGCGAACTGCGCCAGTGCCGGGCCATGTGATGCGGGCCGGTCCCGCGCGCGGGGCCGGCCGGCGTTGGTCTTACTCCGTCGGCGGGACGTACCCCTGGGCCGCGTCGGCGCCGTCGCCGAAGAAATGCTTTTCCATCTGCGTGGCCAGGTATTTGCGCGCGCGCTGGTCGGCCAGGTTCAGGCGGTTCTCGTTGACCAGCATGGTCTGGTGCTTGAGCCAGGCGGCCCAGGCTTCCTTCGAGACGGATTCATAGATCTTCTTGCCCAACTCGCCAGGATAGGGCGGGAAATCCAGCCCTTCGGCTTCTTTGTTGAGTTTGATGCAATGCACGGTGCGGGCCATCTGAGTTACTCCTAAAGCGGTAAGGAAAATAAGGATTATAAAGACTTAATCAGCACCTGGGATTTGCGCTGCCAGTTATACATGCGCTGGCGGTCCTTGGGCAGCGCGTCCACGGTGGCCGGCACGAAGCCGCGCTTCTGGAACCAGTGCGAGGTGCGGGTGGTGAGCACGAACAGCTTGGTCAGGCCGATGGCGCGCGCGCGGTTCTCCATGTGCTTGAGGATGCGCTCGCCGTCGCCCTGGGCCTGCACCTCGGGGTTGACGGTCAGGCATGCCATTTCGGCCATCTTTTGTTCCGGGAACGGGTACAGCGCGGCGCAGCCGAAGATCACGCCGTCGTGCTCGATGACGGAGAAGTAGTCGATTTCGCGCTCGATCAGTTCGCGCCCGCGCTTGACCAGCGTGCCGTCCGCCTCCAGCGGCTCGATCAGTTTGATGATGCCGCCCACGTCCTCGATGGTGGCCTGGCGCAGGCTTTCCAGGTTCTCGTGGCTGATCATGGTGCCCACGCCGTCGTGGGTGAACAGTTCCAGCAGGGCCGAGCCGTCCATCGCGAACGGCACGATGTGCGAGCGCTCGACGCCGTTCTCGCAGGCCTTCACGCAGTGCTTGAGGTAGAACGCGGTGGCGTCGGGCAGGAAACCGGCCTGCAGCACGGCCTGGGCCTGGTGCGACGACAGTTCGCGGATCTCCGCGCCGCCGGCGTCGGTCATCATCTCCGTTTCCGTGATGAAGATCAGCTTGTCGGCGTGCAGGGCGATGGCGGCGCTGCAGGCCACGTCCTCCATGGTCAGGTTGAACGCCTCGCCGGTGGGCGAGAAGCCCAGCGGCGACAGCAGCACCAGGCCGTCCGAGCCGAGGATGGAATGGATGGTTTCGGCGTCGACCTTGCGGGTGATGCCCGTCATCTCCAGGTCGACCCCGTCGATCACGCCCAGCGGGCGGGCCGTGATGAAGTTGCCCGAGATGATGCGGATGGCCGCGTGCGCCATCGGCGTGTTCGGCAAGCCCTGGCTGAAGGCGGCCTCGATGTCCAGGCGCAGCTCGCCGGCGGCCTCCTTGGCGCACTCCATGGCGGCCGGGTCGGTGATGCGCACGCCGTTGTGGAAGCGGCCTTCCACGTTGCGCAGGGCCAGTTGCTCGGCCACCTGCGGGCGCGAGCCGTAGACGACGGTGACGTTGATGTCGAGCGCGTGCAGCAGCGACAGATCGTGCGCCAGCACCTGCAGGGCGCCGGCGGCCACCAGCTCCCCGGGGAAGGCGACCACGAAGGTCTTGCCACGAAAGGCGTGGATGTACGGCGCGACCGAGCGCAGCCAGTGGACGAATTGGGTAGGATTTTCCATTTGGCGCATTATAATTCGCTGCGCGACGTCCCGCGCCAAAACCATGTAAAAAACAATGTCAGAAGCCAGCAACAAGCCCCCAGTTACACCCAACAGCCAGCAAACCGCCCAGCCGCGCCACCGGCCAGCCCCCCGCCACCAGCCGCAGCAGGGGCAGCCGCGTCCGCAAGGGGAGCGGCGCGGCGACGGGGCGGCGGCGCAAGGACCGGCGCGTCAGGAGGGGACGGCACGTCCGCAAGGGCAGCCGCGCCAAGAGGGGACGGCTCGCCCGCAAGGGCAACCGCGCCAGGAGGGCGGCGCTCGTCCGCAAGGGCAGCCACGCCAGGAGGGGACAGCCCGTCCGCAAGGGCAGCCACGCCAGGAGGGGACAGCCCGTCCGCAAGGGCAGCCACGCCAGGAGGGGACGGCCCGTCCGCAAGAGCAGCCGCGTCAGGAAGGAACGGCCCGTCCGCAAGGACAGCCGCGCCGTGAGGGGGCGGGGCAGCCGCGCGCGCAGGCCCAGCAGGACGGTCGGCCGCGCAGGGACGGGGCGCGGCCGCGCCTGACGCCGGAGGAACAGGCGGCCAGGGCGGCCGAGGCGGCGTTCCGCAATCCGCTGCCGACTATCACCTTCCCGGAGGACTTGCCGGTGTCGGGCCGCCGCCACGAGATCGCCGAGGCGTTGCGGAACAACCAGGTCATCATCGTGTCCGGCGAGACGGGCTCGGGCAAGACCACCCAGCTGCCCAAGATTTGCCTGCAACTGGGCCGGGGCCAGAACGGCTTGATCGGCCACACCCAGCCGCGCCGGATCGCCGCCTCGTCCACCGCCAAGCGCATCGCCCAGGAACTGGGCTCGCCGCTGGGCGAGCACGTGGGCTTCAAGGTGCGCTTCGCCGACACGCTGAACCGGGGCGCCTCCGTCAAACTGATGACGGACGGTATCCTGCTGGCCGAAACCCAGACCGACCCGCTGCTCAAGGGCTACGACACCATCATCATCGACGAGGCGCACGAACGCAGCCTCAACATCGACTTCCTGCTCGGCTACCTGAAGCAGTTGCTGCCGCGCCGGCCGGACCTGAAGGTGATCATCACCTCGGCCACCATCGACGCCGAGCGTTTCGCGCGCCATTTCGGTTCGCCCGAAAAGCCGGCGCCGGTGATCGAAGTGTCGGGCCGCTTGTACCAGGTGGAGGTGCGCTACCGCCCGGTCGAGCGTGACCTGGTGACGGGCGACGCGCCCAAGCCGGCGGCCAAGGGCGCGCCGGCCAAAGACAACGCACGCGACAAGCGCGACCTGATGGATGCCGTGGTCGACGGTGTGGACGAGCTGTGCCGCATCGGTTCCGGCGACGTGCTGGTGTTCCTGCCCGGCGAGCGTGAAATCCGCGACGCGGCCGAGGCGCTGCGCAAGCACCATCCGCCGCACGTGGAAATCCTGCCGCTGTTCGCCCGCCTGTCGGCCGAGGAGCAGGAGCGCGTGTTCAAGCTGACCAACGCGCGCCGCATCGTGCTGGCCACCAACGTGGCCGAGACCTCGCTGACCGTGCCCGGCATCCGCTACGTGGTGGACGCCGGCCTGGCGCGCGTGAAGCGCTACAGCTACCGCAACAAGGTCGAGCAGTTGCAGATCGAACCGATCGCCCAGTCGGCCGCCAACCAGCGCGCCGGCCGTTGCGGCCGCGTGGCCGACGGCGTGTGCATCCGCCTGTACGAGGAGCAGGATTTCCTGCAGCGCCCCAAGTTCACGGAACCGGAGATTTTGCGCTCGTCGCTGGCCTCCGTCATCCTGCGCATGAAGTCGCTGCACCTGGCGGACGTGGAGACCTTCCCCTTCATCGAGCCGCCGCTGGCGCGCGCCATCGCCGACGGTTACCAGTTGCTGCAGGAGCTGGGCGCGGTGGACGAGTACAACCAGCTGACGCCGCTGGGCCGCAAGCTGGCCAAGCTGCCGCTGGACCCGCGCGTGGGCCGCATGATCCTGGCCGCGCTCGACAACGTGTGCCTGAACGAAGTGCTGATCGTGGCCTCGGCCCTGTCAGTGCAGGACCCGCGCGACCGGCCGCTCGAACACCAGCAGGCGGCCGACGAGGCGCACAAGAAGTTCGCCGACGAGAAGTCCGAATTCCTCAGCTACATCAAGATCTGGAAATGGTTCGAATCGGCCATCGAGCACAAGAAGACCAACCGCCAGTTGCAGGACAATTGCCGCAGCAACTTCCTGTCCCAGCTGCGCCTGCGCGAATGGCGCGACGTGCACTCGCAACTGCTGACCATCGTCAAGGAGCAGGGCTGGCGTCTGAACGACACCCCGGCCACCTACGAGAATCTGCACCTGGCCCTGCTGACCGGCCTGCTGGGCAACATCGGCTTCAAGTCCGAGGACGAGCCGGGCGCCGGCTTCCTGGGCGCGCGTGGCATCAAGTTCCATATCTGGCCCGGTTCCTCGCTGCTGAAAAAGCCGGGCAAGTGGATCATGGCCGCCGAGCTGGTCGACACCACGCGCCTGTACGCGCGCTGCGTGGCGCAGATCCAGCCCGAATGGCTGGAGAAGGTGGGCGGCCACCTGCTGAAAAAATCGTGGGGCGAGCCGCGCTGGGAAAAGCGTTCCGCGCAGGTGACGGCGTCCGAGCGCGCCACGCTGTACGGGCTGGTCGTGTACAGCCAGCGCCGCATCAACTACGGCCTGTTCAACCCGGCCGAGGCGCGCGAGATCTTCATCCGCGACGCGCTGGTGGGCGGCGACTACGACACGCGCGCGCCGTTCTTCGCGCACAACCACAAGCTGGTCAAGGAAATCGAGAACCTGGAACACAAGTCGCGCCGGCTCGACGTGCTGGTGGACGATGAGCTGATCGCCGCGTTCTACGACAAGCTGATCCCGGCCGAGGTGGTCAACGGCGCCGGCTTCGAGAAATGGCACAAGGACGCCACGGCGGCCGAACCCAAGCTGCTGTATCTGAATCGCGACGAGCTGATGCGCCACGAGGCGGCCGGCGTGACGACCGACCTGTTCCCGAAAACGATGGCGGTGACGGGGCTGGAGATGCAGCTGACCTATCACTTCGAGCCGGGCAGCGTGCGCGACGGCGTGACCATGGCCGTGCCGCTGTACGCGCTCAACCAGTTGCCGCGCGAGCGTTGCGAGTGGCTGGTGCCGGGCATGCTGAAGGAAAAAGTGCACCTGCTGCTGAAGTCGCTGCCGCAAAAGCTGCGCCGCCATTGCGTGCCGCTGCCCGATTACGCGGCCAAGTTCTGCGAACGCGTGCAGGAGGCCGGCACCTTCGGGCGCGGCGACCTGATCGACGCCATCATCGCCGACATCCGCGCGCAGATCACGATTTCCGTGCTGACCACGGACTTCAAGCCGGAAACGCTACCGGCCCACCACTTCATGAATTTCAAGGTGATCGACGAGCATGGCCGCCAGCTGGAGATGGGGCGCAACCTGGCCACCTTGCAGGCGGAGTTCGGCGCCCAGGCGCGCGAGAGCTTCCAGAAGATGGCCGAAGTGTCGGGCACGCAGGGCGTGAGCATGCGGGCGCTGGGCACGGGCAGCGCCGCGTCTGCCGCAGGAGCTGGTGCGGGTACGGCTGGCGCTGGCAGGCAGACGCATGGCGGCGCGGCCGCGTCGGGCAAGGGCGCCCAGGGCAAGGGCGGCGCATCCACCGGCGCGGCGGACGCGGCCAGCGGCGGACAGGGGGCCGCCACCAACGGCATCACGCTCACCGGCCTCACCAGCTGGACCTTCGGCGAATTGCCGGAACTGCTGGAAATCGCGCAGGGCAAGCTGACCTTGATCGGCTTCCCCGCGCTCGTCGACAAGCGCACGCATTGCGACCTGGAAGTGTTCGACGATCCGACCGTGGCGGCGCGCACCCATCGCGTGGGCTTGCGCCGCCTGTTCGCGCTGCAGCTCAAGGACCAGATCAAGTTCATCGAGAAAAGCATCCCCGGCCTGCAGCAGATGGGCATGCAATACATGGCCATGGGCACGCAGGAGGAGTTGCGCGACGAGATCATCAACAAGGCGCTCGACATCGCCTGCCTGCAGGATCCATTGCCCATCGACGCGGCGTCGTTCGCCAAGCGCAAGGACGAGGGCAAGTCACGCCTGGTGCTGCTGGTGAACGAGATCGCCCGCCTGCTGGCGCAGGTGCTGACCGAATTCCACGGCTTGCCCAAGCGCTTGCAGGGCTTGCAGCAGCAGGCGGCGGCCGACATGCAAGGTCAGCTGCAGGGCCTGGTCCACAAGCGCTTCCTGGCCGACAACGAGTACAGCCAGCTCGCGCATTTCCCCCGCTACCTGAAGGCCATCAACGTGCGCATCGAAAAGCTGCGCGCCGATCCGGCGCGCGACGCCAAGCTGATGGCGGAATGGCAGCAGGCCGCCACGCCGTATCTGCGCGCCAGCAAGGACCGCCATGCCGGCAAGAACACCGACCCGAAGCTGGTCGAGTTCCGCTGGATGCTGGAGGAATTGCGCGTGTCGTTGTTCGCGCAGGAATTGCGCACGCCGATGCCGGTGTCGGTCAAGCGCTTGCAGAAAGTGTGGGAGTCCATGCAGCGCTGACGCCGCACGCATGAGCGCACCATGAGCGCGGCATGCGTGCAGCGGCGCGGGGATCAGTGATGGCTGGTGCCCGGCCCCGTGCCGTAGAACGAGTGCACCTGGTTGGCCCAGTCGTCCATGGTCATGTCGGGCCAGTCATCCTTGTCGAAGCCGGGCGCGTTCTTCAGCGCTTCCTTGTCCACGTCCAGCACGAAGCGCTTGTTGACGGTGTCGAGCGACAGCCGTTCCCATGGCACGGCGAACAGCTTCTCGCCGATGCCGGCGATGCCGCCAAACGACAGCACGGCATAGGCCACTTCGCCGGTCTGCATGTCGAGCATGATTTCCTTGATGTCGCCCAGATCCTCATCGTTCTGGTTGTACACGTCCTCACCGATCAGCGTGTCCGCACCCATCAGGCGAGGGCCGGGGCCGCTCTTGTCCGAGTGCTTGTAGATACCGAAAATATCACGGTCCAGATAGCTCATGATGGTCTCCTTTTCGCATTGGTTAGTCGCCAAACGCCGGTGCCATCGGTCGTGCGAACGGCCGGCGTTCAGACAGGCGAAGAATAGCAGACGGGGGCGGGCTTGATGCGTGTCAACGGTGCGCGGGTCGGTGATCACAGCAGGAAGGCCAGCACCGCCACCGCCGTCGGCGGCAACGCACCCAGCAGCAGGCCCATGGCGCCGATCGAGGCGTCCTGGAAGCCGCGCCGCAGCAACGACACCCCGGCCGGATTGGGCGCGTTGGCGATCACGGTCAGGCCGCCGCCGGCCACGGCGCCGGCCACCAGCATGTATTGCGACTGGGCGGAGATGCCGTCGATCAGCGAGCCGAGATAGGTGAGGGCCGCGTTGTCGGTGATGGCCGTCAGACCGAGCGCGCTGAAGAACAGGGCCACCGGCGGCAGGCTGGAGACGATCGGTTGCAACCACCATTGCTGCATGCCGCCCAGCACCACCAGCCCCGCCAGGAAAAAGCCCACCAGCAAGCCCTCCTTGACGATCAGCGGTTGCTGGTAGCGTTCATACGCCTGCGTGAAACCGAGGAACAGCAGGAACACGCCGAGGAACAGGACCGGATGATGGCCGAGCACGACCACGGCGGCCAGGAAGGCCAGGTGGATGGCGGCCACGGCCAGCGGCACCGGCGCGTCGGCCGCGCCGGATGGCGGGGCGATCGCGCGCACGTGGCCGCGCAGCAGGAAGGTGACGACGCTGGCGTTGCACAGCACGGCCACGGCGGCCTTCCAGCCGAAGTGGCTGGCCATGTGGGCGCTGTCCCATTGCCAGGTGGTGGCCACCATCAGCACGGGCGGGGCGGCATAGGCCGTCAGCGTGCCGCCGATCGAGACGTTGACGAACAACACGCCCAGCGCGGCGTACTTCAGCCATTCCGGCATGTCCTGGCGGAACACGAGCGGCGCCAGCATCAGCGCGGCCAGCGTCATGGCGGCTGGTTCCGTGATCAGCGAGCCGGTCAGCGGCACCAGCGCCAGGCCGAACCAGACCAGCGCCAGTTCCGCGCGCAGCGGCACCAGCCGGGCCAGCAGGCGCAACGCGCGCTGCACGCTGTCGAGCACGGGCCGCGAGGCGGCCACCACCATCACCACGAACACGAACAGCGGTTCCGTGTACTGGCGTGTCTCGGCATATTCGATGGCGGCCTCGCCGCCCTGCAGCAGGGCCATGGCCAGCACCAGCACGAAGGCCCAGAAGCCGAACACCACTTCCACTTCG
The DNA here is from genome assembly GCF_058801745.1 of Rugamonas sp. GW822-FHT03B10. NCBI lineage: Bacteria > Pseudomonadati > Pseudomonadota > Betaproteobacteria > Burkholderiales > Oxalobacteraceae > Rugamonas > Rugamonas sp. GW822-FHT03B10. The sequence goes on from NZ_JBXANP010000019.1 coordinate 74,869, forward strand.
CCCAGCAGGTGGAACAGGCCGGCGTGGCGCGGGTGGCGGTGGGCCAGCACTTCGAACGACTTGGCGGCGAAGGTGTGCAGCAGCGCCAGAGCGAACAGGGCGGCGCCGATCAGTTGCATGGTATTCATGGCGGATGGGATGGTTGCGTGTATCGCCAGCATGTTACAGCATGGGCAAGGTTTCCAGTGTTAAAGCGCGACCCGAAGCGCACCCGGCCGCAGATAGTCCTTGCCAAAACGGGGCGCAAATAGTACTGTGTATTTATACAGTATTTTACCTCGCATCCCATGTCCCGTTCCGCTCCCATTGCCGCGCCCGAAGCCGTGCATCCGTCGTTATGGCTCGCTTCGCAACTGGCGCACAGCAGCACCCGCTGCGTCGATACGGGCTTCGCCGCCCTGTCGGCCCAGTTGCCGGGCGGCGGCTGGCCGCTGGGCACGCTGATCGATTTGCTGGTGCAGCAGCCCGGCAGCGGCGAGTTGCGTTTGCTGCGGCCGGCCCTGGCCAGCCTGGGCCAGCGTTCCATCGTGCTGCTGCAACCGCCCCACGTGCCGCAGGCGCTGGCGCTGGCCGCGCTGGGGGTGCCGCCGTCGCAGCTGATCTGGATACGCAGCGGCGCCAAAAGCGGCGACGCCCTGTGGGCGGCGGAACAGGTGTTGCGCAGCGGCTGCTGCGGCGCGTTGTTGCTGTGGCAGACCCACGCGCGCGGCGAGACGCTGCGCCGGCTGCACCTGGCGGCCCAGAGCGGCGACACCCTGTTCTGCATGCTGCGTCCGCTGGCGGCCGCGCAGGATGCGTCGCCGGCGCCGTTGCGCCTGTCGCTGCGGCCGGCGGCCGGCGGCATCGAGCTGGGCTTCGTCAAGCGCCGGGGACCGCAGCGCGATGCGCCGCTGTTCCTGCCCCTCACTCCTTCTTTGTTGCAGCGCCATGCGTCTCTGGATCGGCCTCTACCTGCCCCGGCTCCCGCTCGAAGTGTTCTGCCCGCGCTGGTCGGTTGACCAGGGCAGCGTGGTGCTGGAACAGGAGCGCGTGCTGGTCGCCTCGCCGCAGGCGCAGGCGGCCGGCGTGCGGCCGGGCATGCGGCGCGGCGGGGCGCTGATGCTGGCGCCGCAGGCCCAGCTGCACCAGCGCGCGCCCGCGCTGGAGGCCGAGGCCTTGCAGGCCGTGGCGCTGGCGCTGCTGCAATTCACGCCCCAGGTGGCCGAGGGCGAGGAGGCGACGCTGTTGATGGATGTGGGCGCCAGCCTGCGCCTGTTCGGCGGCGTGCGCGCCTTGTGCCGGCAAGTGCTGGCCAGTTTGCAGGCGCTGGGGTTCACGGCCGCGCTGGGCTGCGCGCCCACGGCGCGCGGCGCCTGGCTGCTGGCCCGCGGCGGCGGCGGGCGCAGCGTCAAGATGGCGACGCTGGAACGGCGCCTGGCGCGCCTGCCGTGCAGCCTGCTGCCGCCCGCGCGGCCCTACCTGAGCTGGCTTGAGGGCATCGCCTGCCTGACCGTGGGCGATTTGCGCCGCCTGCCCCGTCCCGGCCTGCAGCGCCGCTGCGGCCGGGCCCTGCTCGACATGCTCGATGGCGCGCACGGGCAGGCGGCCGAGTTGTTCGAATGGCTGGCCGCGCCCGACAGTTTCCGCGCCAAGGTGGAATTGTTCGACCGGGTCGAGCATGCGGAAGCGCTGCTGTTCGGCGCGCACCGGCTGCTGCTGCAGATGACGGGCTGGCTGTGCGCGCGCCAGTTCGCCGTCGAACGCGTGAGCCTGGCGCTCGAGCATGAGCGGGGCAGGGTGGCGCGGCCGCCCACGGTGCTGGAGATCGTGCTGGCCGAGCCCACCTGGCGCGCCGAGCACCTGCTGCGCCTGCTCAAGGAGCGGCTGGGCAAGCTGGTGCTGGAGGCGCCTGTGATCGGCCTGTGCCTGGAGGCGCCGCAAGTGCGGCCCATGATCGCGCCCAGCGCATCGTTGTTTCCCGAACCGGGCGGCAGCAAGGAAGACCGGCAGCGCTTGTTCGAATTGCTGGTGGCGCGGCTGGGGCCGGACAATGTGCTGCAGGCCGCGCCGCTGGCCGACTACCGGCCGGAGCTGGCCAACCAGTGGGTCAGCGTGCAGGAAAAGATACGTCCGGCCGACGCCCGCGCCCAGCTGCCGCCCGACATGCCCAGCCTGCCCCGGCCGGCCTGGCTGCTGGCCAAGCCGGTCGCGCTGCTGATGCGCGACCACCGGCCGTTCTACGGTTCACCGCTGAAAATGATGTCGGGTGGCGAGCGCATCGAAGCGGGCTGGTGGAGCCAGACCCAGACCCGCGATTATTTCATCGCCGAGGGCCAGGACCATGCGCATTACTGGGTCTACCGCGAGCGCCTGGCCAGCGCGGACGGACAGGCCGAGCCGCGCTGGTACCTGCACGGCTTGTTTGGTTAGCTGTCGGCCGCGTCGGCCGCAAGGGCCGCGCCGCTAGCCGAGCGCCCGTCCTTCGGCGACGAGGATCTCGTCCAGCCGGTCGCCGTCGCGCAGCACGAACAGCGCATCCATGCCGCGCTCCCTGGCCAGCGCCACGCCGTCGACCTGGCCCAGCACCATCAGCGCCGTGGCCCAGGCGTCGGCCAGCATGCAGCTCGGCGCCAGCACGCTGACGGCCGCCAGCCGGTTGAGCACCGGCTGGCGCAAGCCCGGATGCATGGTGTGGGCATAGCGCGTGCCAGCCACATCGACCCAGCGCCGGTAATCGCCGGAGGTGGCGATCGCCGTGTCGTGCAACTCCATCACGCCGCCCACTTCGCGCGTGCCGTAGGTCGGCTTCTCCACGGCCACGGTCCATGCGCCGCCATCGGGCTTTTCCGAGCGCGCCCGCATTTCGCCATCGATGCCGACCAGGTAGCGCTCTATGCCCCAGCCGTCGAGGCAGTGCGCGAGCTGATCCACGCCATACCCCTTGGCGATGCCCGACAGGTCCAGCGTGACCGGCGCCAGCTTGCGCACGCGCCGGCCCGCCTGGTCGAGCTCAAGTGCCGCGCTGGCCGCGTGGTAGGCCGCGCCATGCTGCGCCGCGCGCCGCGGCGATGGTGGTTGTTGCGCGGGGCCGAAGCCCCAGTCCTCCACCAACTGGCCCACCGCCATGTCGAAGGCGCCATGCGACAGCCGCTCGACCAGCAGGCCCGCCGCCAGCACCTGCGCCAGCTGTTCCGGAATGGCGGTCCAGCGATCGACGGGCGCCGCGTTCAGGCGGCACAGGTCGGAAGCCGGGTCCCAGCCCGACATCTGCCGGTCGACCTGATCGACGGCGGCGAACAGGCTGGCGCCCACGGCGTCCGCCGCCAGCGCCGGGCTGGCATAGAACACGGCGCTGTAGCGCGTGCCCATGGTGGCGCCATGGAGGCTGTAGCGCCGCAGCGCCGGCGCCCCAGGCTCAGAACACGTCTTCACGGTAGCGTCCCTCGTCCCGCAAGGCCTGCACGTTCAGCTTGAGCGGGGCGAGGATATCGTCCAGCGCCTGGCGCACGCTGCCGGCCATGGCCCGGCTGCCGCACACCAGCACCTGGCCCTGGTTGCCGATCAGCTGGCGCATGTTGTCGGCGTCCTCCACCAGGCGGTTCTGCACCCGCTCCCCGTTTTCCACCCGCGAAAAGGCCGTGTGCAATTGCGTCAGGCGGCGGTCGGCCAGGTAGTTGCGCAGTTCCGGTTCGTACAGGAAATCGGTGGTCGGATTGCGGCCGCCCCAGTACAGGTACATCGGGTGCTTGCCCGTGTTGTTGCGGATGAAGCCGGCGAGCGGACCGATGCCGGTGCCGGCGCCGATCAGGATCACCGGCGCCTTGCCCGAGGCCGGACGGAACTGCGGATTGGGCTGGATGAACAGCGCGACCCGGTCGCCGGGCCGCAAGCCGTGCAGATAGGTCGAGCACACGCCGGCCGGCTGCTTGCGCACGCAGATTTCGAGCACCCCGTTGCCGGCGCCGCTCGCCAGCGAATAGAAGCGCGGCATCGGGCTGCCGGGCGGAATGATGCCGGCCAGGTCGCCCGCTTCGAAGTGCGGCAGCCGTTGCCGCGCCAGCAGGCGCGTCAGCCAGGGCGCGTCCGGCGCCGGCGGGGCCGCGACAAAGCGCAGCACGACGGTCGGGTCCGGTTCTTCCGGGCCGTAGTCGATGCGCTCATGCAGTTGCAGCGTATGGGTGGGCGGATGGACGGGCGCGTGTTCGAGCGCCAGCGGCTGGCCGAGCGCGGCGCCGAGGCCGACGCCCCAGCGGGCGAATTCCTGGCTCGACTGGCGGTCGATGCGGGCCAGTTCCTGCACCCGGGTCCAGCCGCGCGCCGCCATGGCCGCGTCCACATCCTGCGCGAACTGGCAGAACTTGGGGAACTGGCGGTCGCCGAAACCGAGCACGGCGAATTTGGTGGCCGGATTGGGCGCCACGTCCGCCACATGGGCCAGGAACTGCCGGGCCGAGGCGGGCGCCTCGCCGTCGCCATAGGTGGCCGTCAGGATCAGCAGCTGGCGCGCGCCGCCGTGGCGGGACGAGAACTGGTTCATGGGCGCGGTGTGCACGCGCTGGCCGGTGGCCCGCAGGGCGTCGTGCAGCACCCGCGCGAAACCCCACGTGCTGTTGTTCTCGCTGCCGACCAGGATGACGGTCTGGGCCGACTGCGCGGCGCTGTTGCCGGCGATGCGCGGCTTGGCGCGCTGCCGCTGCCACCAGACGATGGCGCCGGTCGCGGCCAGCCACGGCGCGCCGAGGGCGCTGAGGCCGAGCAGCAAGCCCAGCCACCACAAGCCTTCGCCCGTGTGCAGCTGGTAGATCAGTTCGTAGGTTTCCCGCACGCGGCTGTGGGCGCGATAGACGAGCACCGCGCCGGTGGCCTGGTCGACATAGGCGTCGCCCTGGACCGTGCGCAGCGTGTAGAAGGCGGCGGGGTCGCCGGCCAGCGGGAAGTCGAGTTCGCGCAGGTCGGCCAGCCGCGCGGCCTGCAGGGCCGGCAGGCGGGCGGCGGGCAGCGGCGTGCCGCCGGCGGTGGCGGTGGGGAAATCGGGTTCGTCCTGGGTGCCGTCGGAGACGAGGGCGAAGGTGGCCGCCGACATGTAGCTGCCCGTCAGCGCCGACAGCAGCAGGCCGGCGACGGCCAGGCGCGCCACCTGGGCATGCCAGCGCTGGCTGCGGTTGCCGTGCAGCGGCAGCGCCAGCCGGCGCCAGCCGCCGACCCGCTTGACCAGCAGCGCGATGCCGGAGACCGACAGGACCAGCATCGCCAGCGCCGTGATGCCGGTCGCCGCGCTGCCGGCCGTGTCGAGGAACAGGGAGCGGTGCAGTTCCTTGACCCAGCGCGAGAAGGCCGGGGGCGTGTAGGCGGCGATGCGCTTGCCGCTGACCGGATCGACCCGGTCCACGCCCGAGGCGCCGTCCGCGCCGCTGTAGTAGACGATGATCGAACCGGACGGCGTGCGCTGGATCTGCTCCACGCCCGGATACTGGCGCGTGACGCGCTGCGCCAGTTCGGCCACGCTGACGCCGGCCGGCACGCTGGTGCCGAGCCGGTCGAGCGCGGGATCGAGCGACAGCACCGCGCCCGTCATCCCGATCAGCATGACCAGCAGTGCGCTGATCAGGCCGGGGACCGAGTGCAGCAGTCGCAGCATGGGCAGGATGGTTACATGTCGTAGCTGAAGGACTGGACGTAACCGCGTCCCCTGACCGGCTTGCCGGCGCCCTGTTTGGTCAGCGGCGCGCGCGCGTCGGCGGGCTGGTCGCGGCCATCCTCGACCGCGCTGTCGATCCGGATTTCATAGCCGGCGTCGATCAGCGTGTCGGCCAGCTCGACCGTCACCTTGAGCGCCTTGCCGCTGCCCACGCTGGCGCCGGTGACGCCGTCGAATTCAGCCGCGCTCAGGCCGCTGCCGCGCGCCCAGTCGCCCAGATGCTTGTAGTATTTCGATTTTTTTCCCGCCACCCACAGGGTTTTCTTGTACTTGCCGGCCGCGTCGGTGACGTAGACGGCCAGGTAGGCGCCGTTGCCGGCATAGTTTTTGAGCTGTGCGTTCAGCACCACCGGGCGCGCCTGGGCCAGGCCGGGCAACGCCAAAGCACCTGCCAGGCAGGCGTAAGCTGTCGTGTATTTCATCGGGTTTCCTCATGGGAGGCCGGGCCTGCGCGCCGGCGGATGGGGCCGTGCGGTTCCAGGCCCGGATAATCGGTAGTCTCGCCAGTCGGCCCGAATTCCACCGCCAGGCTGCGGATGCGCAGCGAGGCGGGTGAGAACTTGGCCTTGAGCTTGTTCCCGTGGCGGTCGGTTCCCCGCAGCTCGTAGCAGCCGTCGTCGATTTTGATGCGCTGGACGGTCCAGCCGCGCTGTTCGGCCTCGCGCTGCAGTTGCTCGCGCGGTTTCCAGTCGGCGACGGGATCGTCGCAGCTGACCTCGGCGAGCGCGGCGCCGCTGGCGCCAAGGGCGGCCAGGACGATCAAAGGACGAAACAGGAACATCGCGTACTCCTCGCTACAGTAGCTCAACTTTAGTGACCAATACTGACGTCAAGCTTACCTGCGGGGGCGCCCCTGGTCCCGGATGGCGTATGGCGGGCTTACTCGTCGTCGTCGAATTCCTCGGCCAGGTCCTTCCAGCCCTTGCCGGCCGCGTAGGCGTTGAATTCGTCGGGCGCTTCGAGCACCATCAGTTTGTTTTCCTGCAGCACGGGGTCGCCCGGCGTCAGCACCGGGCCCTTGTAGCCGGTGGTGCGCAATTGGGCCACGATGGCCGCGATCAGGGTCTTGTCCTTGTGCAGGCCGGCGATGGAAGCGGCGAAATCGACGTACACGTCGATGGCGCCGTAACCTTCGTCGAAGATGCGGATCGCCTTGATGTCGTGGGCACGGCCGGAGCCGTCGGTGGCCTTGAACGGGCCGCTGAGCTGGATGTCGGTGTCTTTGTTCATATTGCTAGCATACACCTACTTCAGCGGTTGCAAAATGGCGCTCAGCCGGTCCGGCGTGCCGGAGATGCGTTCCAGCCGTGGATACTTGAGGCCGTCGCGGTAGTCGAGCGCGATGGTGTGGTACAGATTGCCCTTCTTGACCAGCAGTTCGATCGGCTGCTTGCCGTCCTTGGCGGCGGTGATGGCGGCCCGTAGCAGCTCGGCCTTGTAGGCGCGGCCATTGACGGCCAGCAGCGTGGTGTTGCCAGACAGGCCGGCGCGGAAGGCCGGACCTTCCCAGCGCAGCGCCTCTATCCTGCCTTCCGGGCTCACCGAGAAGCCGAGCGAATACTGGAAGTTGGCCCATTTGCTCAAATCTTCCTGCGTCTTCAGGAACTCGGTCGGCTTGTCCGTGTACACCAGTTTCCAGCCGGCGCGGGCCAGGCCGTCGAGCGGGGCGCCGGGGCCGTGGCCGTCGAGGCGCGTGCGCAGGAAGCCGGCCCAGTCGTAGGGCTGCACCGCGTTTAGCGCCTGCACCACGTCCTCGAAGGTGTAGTGCCTGGCCACGCTGACGCCGTCGTCGACGCCGAAGAAGCGCCGCGCGAAGTCGTTCAGCGAGCGGTGTTCATCGGACATTTCCCGGATCTTGGTGTCCACGTCGAGCCAGATCAGGGCGCCCTCCGAGTAGTAGTCCTCGGCGCGCTGCCAGTTGTTCCACGGCTGCGGACGGCGGGCATTGATGATGGGGTCGTTCGTCGTGTCCTGCACGGCGCGCCAGCTGCGGCCCTGCACCATGTCGTAGCGGGCGGCCATGGCGGCGAACAGGTCGCGCATGTGTTCGGGCTTGATCAGGCCGGAGCGGGCCGACAGCACCTGGCCCCAGTACTGGGTCTGGCCCTCGTAGACCCACAGCAGTCCGTTTTGCAGCGGCGTGTTGAAGTCGGGCACATCCTGGCCGGCCGGCCGGCGGAACTTGCCGTTCCACGAGTGCGTGAATTCATGCGGCAGCAGGCCGCGCTCGCCTTCGTACTTGGCCCAGTCCGTGAAATAGCCGGTCTTCAGGCCGTTCTCGCTGGACTGGTGGTGTTCACGGCCGATGCCGCCGAACTCGTCGCTCAGGGCGAACAGGAAATCGTAGTGCGCGTAATGCTGCGAATCGAACAGCTTGATGGCCTGCGTGACCATGGCGCGGTGCAGCGCGATCTGTTCCGGCTTCGCGTCCAGCGCCTCGGCCGTGTCGGCCACCACGTCCAGGTGCACGGGGACCTTGGCGCCCGGCGCCAGATCGAAGCGGCGGAAATAGCGGCCCGCGAACAGGGGCGAGTCGACCAGCTTCTCGAGGTCCAGCGGCTTGAAGGCGACCGCGTCGCCGGTGCGCCGGTCCGTCTCCAGCGCCGTGCCGTACTGCCAGCCGGCCGGCAGTGTCAGGTTGGGCTGGACCGTGATGGCGCGCGTGCGGTGGCCGGCCGGATACAGCACCATCGCGTGCCACTGCACGCCGAGGATGTCGGCGGTCATGGTGGTGCGGCCCTGGTTGGCTTCCACCGGCGTCAGGTACTGGTATTCCGCCTCCAGCGTGGTGGCGCCGGCCGGCACCTCGACATGGAAGGCGTACACGTTCACGGTGTCGCGCACCCAGTCCAGCGGCTTGCCATCGACCGTCAGCTTGAGCCCGGCGAACTGGTTGAGCGGGCCGCTGGGACCGTGATTGCCCGGCACCCACTGCGGATAGAGCAGCGTCAGCTTGCCGGATTGGACGGGGATGCTTTCATGGATGCGGAAGATCTGCTGGGCCGTGTTGCTGGCGTCCACCTTCAGGACGATGGTGCCCGGGTAGGGCTGGTCGGCGGGCGCCGCGATGGTGTCGGCGCGCGCCGCCGTGGTGTCGGCGTGGGCGCCGGCGCCGGTGGCCAGCAGGGCCGCCAGCAGCGCGGTGGCGCGCAGGCGGGGCAGACGGGACGGGGATGTTGTCGTGGTCGCGGTCATGGTTGAGGCGGTGGCAATGTCGGAAAGCTGGCGAGTGTAGCACGGGGGAAACAGAACAATCACGCAATAATGTTGGCCGGTAGTCGGGGCAAAAAAAGTTAAAATTTTTTTGCCGTCTGGGGATGGCGGGGCTGTTTTTCAAGATCTTGAAACCGCCGCCGCACGCCGTATATGGGACTCAGCGGTTGCCCAGCAGGGGACCGCCTCCCTTATATCGCTTGACTTGAAAAGGATATCCACCATGCGTACTTTCGACCTGACCCCCCTGTATCGTTCCGCCATTGGCTTCGACCGTCTGGCCCAGTTGCTCAACGACGCGCAGCGCGGCGACAGCCAGCCCAGCTATCCACCCTACAACATCGAGCTGGTGTCGGAGGACAAGTACCGCATCGTGATGGCCCTGGCCGGCTTCGACCGCGCCGAGATCGACATCACGGCCGAACGCGACACCCTGCACATCGTGGGCCGCAAGCAGCGCGACGGCGCCGAGCGCACCTATCTGCACCGCGGCATCGCGGCGCGCGATTTCGAGCAGCGTTTCCAGCTGGCCAACCACGTCAAGGTGACCGGCGCCGCGTTCGAGAACGGCATGCTGACCATCGAACTGGTGCGTGAAGTGCCCGAGGCGCACAAGCCGCGCAAGATCGTCATCGGCGGCGACAACGTGACCGCGCTGGAACAGCAGCGCCAGGCCGCCTAAGGTAGCGCGGGGCAGCGCAGCGCGGACCGGGACACGGCCCGCCGTGCCCGCCCGCGCGCGCCCCGCGACACAATCCGCAGCAAGACCCTGGCCGGCTCGTCCGGCCGGCGCCGTTTGTGGCCGTCGCCCGCCTGCACGGGCGCAACGGACGATGCCCAAGGTTAAGCGGTGCCTAAGTCTTGTGCTCCATATTGGATACGTCAACAACCTCATTCAATGCAGGAGTACCGCGATGTCTAAAACTAATCTGTTCGGATCGATGACCGTCAAACGTCTTACCCTGGCAGTGGCCGCCGCAGGCGTGCTGGCCGCGGGAGGTGCGATCGTCGTGCATCAAAACAATGCCGTGGCCGCCGGCGCGCCCGGCCTGACCGTGGCACCGGCCGCCACCCCCGCCCCGGTGGCGGCGCCCGTGATGACGCTGCCCGACTTCAGCGTGATCGCCGCCCACAACGGGCCGGCCGTGGTCAACATCAGCGTCACCGGCAGCACCAAGACGGCCGTGGACATGGGCGACCAGGCCAGCCGTCGTGGCGACCCGTTCGGCGACGACCCGTTCTTCGAGTTCTTCCGCCGCTTCCAGGGCCAGCAGCGCGGCATGCGCGAAGTGCCGACCCACGGCGTGGGTTCCGGCTTCATCATCAGCCCGGACGGCGTGATCCTCACCAACGCCCACGTGGTGCGCGACGCCAGCGAAGTGAGCGTCAAGCTGACCGACCGCCGCGAGTTCCGCGCCAAGGTGCTCGGCTCCGATCCCAAGACCGACGTGGCCGTGCTGAAGATCGACGCCAAGAACCTGCCCGTGGTGCCGCTGGCCAAGGCCAACGACCTGAAGGTGGGCGAATGGGTGCTGGCCATCGGCTCGCCGTACGGCCTGGAGAGCACGGTGACGGCCGGCGTGGTCAGCGCCAAGGGCCGCTCGCTGCCCGATGGCAACGTGCCGTTCATCCAGACCGACGTGGCCGTCAACCCCGGCAACTCGGGCGGCCCGCTGTTCAACACGCGCGGCGAAGTGGTCGGCATCAACTCGCAGATCTACAGCCAGACGGGCGGCTACCAGGGCCTGTCGTTCGCGATCCCGATCGACGTGGCCAACAAGGTCAAGGACCAGATCGTGGCCACCGGCAAGGTGGTGCACGCCAAGCTGGGCGTGACGGTGCAGGAAGTGAACCAGGGCTTCGCCGACTCGTTCGGCCTGCCCACGCCGGAAGGGGCGCTGGTGTCGAACGTGGAGCGCGGCAGCGCGGCCGAGAAGGCCGGCATCAAGCCGGGCGACGTGATCCGCAAGCTCAATGGCCAGACCGTGGTCAGCTCCGGCGACCTGCCGGCCGTGGTGGGCCTGGCCACGCCGGGCGACAAGGTGACGTTGCAGGTCTGGCGCCAGGGCAAGGCGGTGGACTTGACGGCCACCCTGGCCAACGCGGCCGACAAGACGGCCGACGCCGACCAGCCGGCCCATGGCGCCAGCGCCAAGCTGAAACTGGGCCTGGCCCTGCGTCCGCTGGAGCCGCAGGAGAAGCGTGAAGCGGGCCTGGCCGGCGGCCTCGTGATCGAGGACGCCGCCGGCGCGGCCGCCAACGCCGGCGTGCAGCCGGGCGACGTGCTGCTGTCGGTGAACGGCCGGCCCGTCAACAGCATCGAGCAGGTGCGCGAGGTGGTGGCCAAGTCCGACAAGTCGGTGGCCTTGCTGATCCAGCGCGGGGATGAGAAGATCTTCATTCCCGTGCGGCTTGGTTGATCACGCCACCGGCGGAGGGCGACAACAAAAACAGAAAGGACAAACATGCGACTTCTGCTGGTGGAAGACGACACGATGATCGGCGAAGTGGTGCTCGACCTGTTGCGGGCCGAGCACTACGCCGTCGACTGGGTCAAGGACGGCGACATGGCCGACACGGCCCTGCAAACCCAGACCTACGACCTGGTGCTGCTGGACCTGGGCCTGCCGCGCAAGGACGGCCTGGAGGTGCTGCGCTCGATGCGCGCGCGCAAGGAGCTGACGCCGGTGCTGGTGGCCACGGCGCGCGACGCCAAGGAGCAGCGCATCGCCGGCCTGGACGCGGGCGCCGACGACTACGTGCTCAAGCCCTACGACCTGGACGAGCTGCTGGCCCGCATCCGCGCGCTGCTGCGCCGCTCGGCCGGCCGCGCCGAACCGGTGTTCGAGCACAAGGGCGTGACGGTCAACCCGCAAACGCGCGAGGTGACGGTGGAGGGCAAACTGGTCAACCTGTCGGCCCGCGAATGGGCCGTGCTGGAAGCGCTGATCGCCCGCCCCGGCATCGTGCTGTCGCGCCACCAGCTGGAGGAAAAGCTGTACAGCTGGAAGGATGAGGTCAACAGCAACGCCGTGGAAGTCTACATCCACGGCTTGCGCAAAAAACTGGGCAGCGAACTGATACAGAACGTGCGCGGCCTCGGTTACATGGTGCCCAAGGAATGAAGGTGAAAGTGCCGAAGGTGAAAGTGCCGCGCGTCCCCGTCACGCACTCGCTGCGCGGCCGCCTGCTGTGGTTCCTGCTGGCGGCCATCACCATGGCGGCCGTGGCCCAGGCCATGATCGCCTACCGCAGCGCGCTGTACGACGCCGACCAGATCTTCGACTACCACATGCAGCAGATGGCGTTGTCGCTGCGGTCGAGCGCGCCCTTGGCCAACAGCGTCGGCGCGACCGACCCGGAATCGGACAACGACGACCTGGTGGTGCAGGTGTGGACCCCGGACGGCGTGCAGCTGTTCCGCTCCCGGTCGCACGCCGAGCTGCCGCAGCGCGCCGTGCTGGGCTTCTCCAACGTGCGCGCCAACGGTACCACCTACCGCATCTTCTCGGTCGCCACCAGCAACCAGACGGTGCAGGTGGCGCAGGACATGGCCGTGCGCCAGCGCATGGCCGGCACGCTGGCGCTGCGCACGGTGGGCCCGATCGCCGTCATGGCGCCGATGCTGATGCTGGTGGTGTGGTGGGTGGTGAGCGGTTCGCTGGCGCCGGTGGCGCGGGTGCGGCGGCAAGTGGCCGCGCGCCGGGCCGACGATCTGTCGCCCGTGTCCGACGCCGACCTGCCGGACGAGGTGCGGCCGCTGGTGCAGGAACTGAACCTGCTGTTCGGCCGCGTGAAGACGGCGTTCGACGCCCAGCAGCATTTCGTGGCCGACGCCGCGCACGAACTGCGCTCGCCGCTGGCCGCGCTCAAATTGCAGGTGTTGAGCCTGGAGCGGGCCGCCGACGACGGCGCCCGCGCCGTGGCCGTGGGCCGGCTGACGGCCGGCATCGAACGGGCCACGCGCCTGGTCGAGCAACTGCTGGTGCTGGCGCGCCAGGAGGCCGACGACAGCAAGCTGGCGCCGCTGGACCTGACGGAACTGGCGCGCCGCACGCTGGGCGACCTGGCCGGTCTGGCGCAGGCGCGCCAGATCGACCTGGGCCTGCACCATGCGGACCAGGCCACGGTGGCCGGCCATCCGGACGCGCTGGTGATCCTGCTGCGCAACCTGGTCGACAACGCCATCAAATACACGCCGGCCGGCGGCACCGTGGACGTGGAGCTGCGGCGCGCGGCCAACGGCGCCGTCACGTTGTGCGTGGACGACAGTGGTCCCGGCATCTCGCCCGAGGAACGCGAGCGGGTGTTCGACCGCTTCTACCGCGTGCCCGGCGCCAGCGCCGGCGGCAGCGGCCTGGGGCTGGCCATCATCAAGGCCATCGCCGAACGGCACGGCGCCACGCTGGCGCTGGAACAATCCGAGCGCCTGGGCGGCTTGCGGGTGCGGATAGAATTTCCTCCGAGTTGAGTCACCGCTCCGGCTAGAATGTCGCTTTTGACACGCGACACGCGGCGGAGCGGCGAATGAAGAAAATCGGATTTTCCGGGACCCTGGACCCGATCACCAACGGCCACATGTGGGTGATCGGCGAAGCGCGTTCGCTGGCGGACGAGGTGCTGGTGTTCCTGTCCGAGAATCCGGCCAAGAAGCCCAAGTTCTCCGCCGAGGAGCGCAAGAGCATCATCGCCCTCAGTTGCGCCGAGCAGGGCTGGGACAACGTGCAGGTGGTGATCGTCAAGGGCGACTACACGGCGCGCGCGGCCAAGAAGCACGGCGCCGACTGCCTGATCCGCGGCATCCGCACCACCGCCGATTTCGACTACGAAAACCTGATCCAGCAAACCAACGTCGACGTGCTGCAGGGCGCCAAGACCATCTTCGTGATGCCGCCGCGCGACCTCGGCTCCGTCAGTTCCAGCTTCGTCAAGGCGCTGGAGGGGCCGATAGGCTGGAACTGGATCATGAAAAAATTCGTCCCCGGCCCGGCCTACCACGCCTGGGTGTTGAGCTGGCTGCGCAAGGAGTGGGAAACCCTGTGGGACTACGCGCACGCCGATGCGCCATCGATCGCCCACGCCGACGCATGGTTTGTGCGGCTGACGGGCAGCACGGCCTATGGCGGTCCGACGCGCCACTACCACAACCTCGACCACCTGGTGCACGGCCTGTGCGAGATCCGCGTGTGGGCCGCCAACACCCAGCCCGACCCGCGCGACGTGGACATCATCAAGCAAGCGTTCTGGTTCCACGACGCCGAATATGGCGCCGTGCACGGCGACGTGTCGAACGAGGAGGCCAGCGTGCAGCTGTGGCTGGGCAGCAGCCTGTGTCACGACATGGGCGATGCGGCCGAACTGATACGGGCCACCGACCACTTCCAGGAAGCGGCCATCGAGCACCGTCTGAAGGACATCATGCTCAGCGTCGATCTGGCCATCCTCGGGCAGGACGAGGAGGTGTACCAGAACTATGCACGCGCCATCCGGCAGGAATACCTGCATCTGACGGAGGCGAAATACCGCGAACAGCGCGGCGGCGCGCTGGCCCACCTGCGGCGCAAGGCCGAGGCGGGACGCTTGTTCGGCAACGCCTATTTCGCCGACCAGTACAACGAGCGGGCGATCGAGAACATGACGCGGGAGCTGGCGCAGTTGACGGGCTGAGGCCGTGAACAGGTCTGGCAAGCACGGGTGTTACAAAGTGTGTATTTTCACACCCCAAAAGTCCGGTACAGTGCCTTAATCATTGTTTAATGAATAATAATTAAGGGGTGCGAAATGGATACCACAATCACCGTATCGGTTGTTATCACCGCTACTATCGACACGGTCTGGCGCGCTTTCACGACACCGGGCGAGATCATGCAGTGGAACATGGGGCCAGGCGATTCGCATACGACCGAATGTACGGTCGATTTGCGCGAGGGCGGCGATTTCCATCTGCGCAGGGAGACGACGGACGGTGGCTCCGGTTCAAATTTCGACGGGACATTTACACGGGTCATTCCCTATAACCGGCTGGAACTCTCGTTGGGTGGGCGCACGGCCTCGGTGCAGTTCGAAACGACGGACATGAATGTGACCGTTACTGTTGTGTTTAATGCCGAGTCGGAAGCGACTATCACAGATGAGCAACAAGTCGCGCTATTGATCATGCAGAACTTCGCGGGGTATGTGGAACCCGGGCGTTAGGCTGCGGGCCGGCCCCGCCAGGCATCGGCGACCGGGCCCGCCGCCGTGAGCCGCGCGGGCCGAACGGCGGACCTCAGAAGCGGTTCCAGTTGTTGTGCCGATGCTCGGTCGCTTCCTTGAGCAAGTGCGCGGCGCGCAGTTCGTCCTTGTCGCTGAGCGCGTCGCCCGTTTGCACGGTCATCGCCAGCTCCTGGATCGCGGGCGGGTATTCGTGCTCGGCCGCTTCCTCCAACAGCTGGCGCGCGTGCGCTTCATCGCGCTCGACGCCGCTGCCTTCGCGGTACGCGTTCGACAGCAGGAACATGGCGTGCGCGTTGCCCAAATCGCTGGCCACGCTCAGCCAACGTGCGCCCTGCGCGCGATCCGCGCCCACGCCTTCCCCGTTATTGAACAGCATACCGAGCATCAGCGCCGCCCTGGCGTGCTTCTGCTGCGCCGCTTGCCGATACCAGGGGATGGCCTGATCCGGCGCGGCGGCGACGCCGGGCGCGCCGTTGCGCAGCATCTGGGCCAACTGGAACGCCGCTTCCGCGTCGCCCGCGCGGGCCGCTTGCATGAACAGGCGTTGCGCCTCGGCGCGTTGGGCCGGGCGGGTCAGATAGAGCAACCCGAGCTCGCGCTGGGCCACCGGCGCCTGCCGCTGCGCCCAGTCGCGCAAGCGGCTCTCGGCCACCACATCGCCTTGCTGGGCGGCGCGCATCGACACGCTCTCGATCTGCGCCGGCGCCGGCACGGGTTTGCTCAGCTGGCACGCCGACAGCGCCAGCGCCAGCGTCAGCGCGGAAAGGGTCTGACCCTTGGGTCTGACCCTGGTTTGCTTGTGGGTTTGAGTTTGCATAGTGGGCTCCATCCGTGTCGATGAAAAAGGGTCAGACCCGAGGGCCCGACCCTGTGCGCGCGATCACCTGGCGCGCTTATTTGCTCAAGTCCACCTGATACTTGGCGAAGCCGTTCGCATCCAGCCCACCTTCGGCCACGATGTTCTTGATGCCGCTGCTCTGCGCCAGCGCCAGATGGCCGGGCGCCGAACGCAGGATCACGGGACCGGCCGTGGCCACCTTGACGAAGCTCCAGCTGCGCGCGCTGCCGTTGTTGGCCAGCGTGACCTTGCCGCCGGTCTGGCCCTGCGCCATCAGGTAGTTGCTGACCACGGCCTGGTTCGCGTCCGGCGACTTGATGATGGTCTTGCTACCGTCGATGCCGGGCACGTTGCCGCCGCCGCCGGCGCGGTAGTCGTTGGTGGCCACGATGAAGTCGTCGCCATCGGCCACCGCCTTGCCCAGGTAGGTGAGGTTGACGATGCGGCTGCCCGCCGGCTTGGTCACGTCGATCTGGTAGGTGAGGGCGTTGTTCTCGGCGTAGAACACGTCGTAGTTGTAGATGGTGCCATAGCTCGGCACCAGATCCTGCTCGGTCGCCTTGGCCGGGTCGATCTGGCCGAACTGCTTGGCGGCCGTCTCCAGCCAGGCCTTCAGGTCGGAACCCTTGATCTTCACGGCCTGCAGGTTGTTATTGCTGTACAGGTAAAGGTCGCCCGGATTGCGCACTTGCAGGCCCACCGGCGCGGCCGCGCTGGCGCCTGGCGCCACGTCCGTGAAGTCGGAGGCGCCGTTGCGGCCGGCCTTGAACGGCGCGCTGCACGAGATCACGGGGATGTTCTTGTAGCTTGCGATGGTGGCGTCGGTGCTGGCGGCGATGAACTTCTTCACGTAGTCGATCTGCGCCTGGTTCACCAGCTGGATCGCGCTCACGTCGCCGGCCAGCGCGAAGTAGGCCGACATTTCGAAGTCGGTCGACACGCCCAGCGGCTGCTTGGCGTAGGCGATGGTGGCCGCGTGTTCGGTGGCCACCAGCGGCGCGATGGCCGGATCGGCTTTCACCAGCGTGGTGCCGTCGGTGTATTTGAAGCCGCGCGATTCCACCGTCGTCCTGGCCGGCTGCACCACCCACTTGCCGCCCTGGCGGGCCAGCGTCATCTTGATGATGCCCAGGCGCCGGCCCCAGCTCTGCGCCATCACGGTCGGCACGCCGTTCACGAAGCCGTTGACGGCGTCCACGTTGGCGCTGGCGGGAATGGCGGCGAACGAGGGGTCCAGCGCCGGCGCGCCCGGCTCTTTAGCCTTGGGGAAGACCAGGTGCGAGTGGCCGATCATCAGCGCGTCGATGCCGGTGGTGCTCAGGTGGTAGCTGCCGTTCTCCATTTTCGGGCTGTAGGCGCTGGTGTCGAGGCCACCGTGCGACAGCGCCACCACCAGGTCGGCGCCTTTGCTGCGCAGTTCGGGCACGTACTGCTTGGCCGCTTCCTGCACGCCCGTCACGGCGACCTTGCCGGCCAGGTTCTTCTGGTCCCACTCCAGGATCTGCGGCGGCACGAAGCTCATGATGCCGATGTTCAGTTTGACGGTCAGCTTGCTGCCGTCCGGCGCCACGGCCGCGAAGTCGCGCGGCAGCAGCGCGTACGGCGGCAGGATCGGCTTCTGGCTGGTCACGCCCGTCACGTTGGTCAGCACCAGCGGGAAGGTGGGGGCGCCGCAGGTGCCGGCCGGCTTGCTCACGCCGGGGATGCCGAAGTCGGTGTTGGTGATCTGGCTCAGGAACGGCAGGCCGTAGTTGAATTCGTGGTTGCCCATGCCGCCGCCGTCATACTTGAGGGCGTTCATGGCCTTGTGGATGGCCAGCGTGTCGGCGCAGGCCACGGGCTTGGCCACGGCCTGCAGGTCGGCCAGCAGCGTGCCCTGGATCACGTCGCCGTCGTCGAGCAGCACGTTGTTGGGGTTTTCCGCGCGCGCCGCCTGCACCAGGGTGGAAGTGCGCTCCAGACCCAGGCTGGTGTCGTCGGCCAGCGCGTAGTAGTTGTAGCTCATCACGTTCGCGTGCAGGTCGGTCGTCTCCAGCAGCGCCAGCGTGACGGTGGTGCCGTCCGGGATGGCCGGCACGGTGGGGCCGGCGGGGGAGGTGGCGGTGTTGTCCGGCGCCGAGGAGCCGCCGCATGCCACCAGACCGGCTGCGGTCAGGGCAGCCAACAGGACCAGATTCGTTTTCATCGTTACCTCGCAGGGAAAGAAAGGTGGCGACTGTAACTAGCCGAAATGACAAGGTGATGACAACGGCACGACCCACTTGCAAGACACAATCCGGTGCGCCGCGCCATGGCTCGCGGGGGCTGCTCGTTGGTGCGATTTAACAATGCGCCTGGCATGTTCGCCTCTCACGGCCAAGAGGGGAAACGGACATATGTCCGCAGCCTTATCCAGCGCTGCGGGGCATCGTTCGACCTCGCCATTGGCGAACGCGGACCGGCGCGATCGGTGTTACTCCCAGCGCCCCGGCGTCCAACGGTCGCAAAGAAAAACCGGGGTCAGGTCATGCTGTTGCGCAATTGCGCGGCAGCATGACCTGACCCCGGTTTTTTGCGAAGCCGTCAGTAGGCCCAGTACGGTCCGTTGCCGGCCGTGGCGCTGCTGCCTTCGAACACGACGAACACGCGGCGGCCGTAGAAGAACGGCAGGCCCCAGTCGAAGCCGTTGCTGATCGAGACGCTGGCGCGGTTGTCGACCGTGCCGCCGATCGGGGCGGCCGTGATGCTGGCGCTGAGGTCGTCCATGTTGACCACCATGAAGCTGACGGCGCCGGCGTTGCTGCCGTCGTACGAGGCGTTGGTGGCCGTCAGGCTCAGGGTGCCCAGCGGGCAGTAGAAGCCGCTGCTGTTGGCGCAGGCGGGGATGCTGGTGTCGGCGAAGAAGTAGGCGTTCGAGCCGCTGTCGATGAAGCTGGCGCTGTAGGTCTTGCCCTTGTAGGTGGTGGTGAAGTCGCCCGTGCTGCTGTCGGCGCGGTAGACGCTCTCGCCGCCGATGGCGTTGTTGGCCTGGGTGCCCACGCCGAAGACCAGCGTGCCGTTGATCGAGGTGGCGCCGTTCGCGGCCACGGCCGGCAGCACCAGCAGTACGCCGTTGTTGTTGGCGGCGAACGCGGCCACCGGGTTGCTCACCTGGCGCGCCAGCGCCATGGTGCTGGCCGTGCAGCCGGCCGTCGTGCACGCGTAGTACATGCCGCCAGCCGTGGAACGGGTGCAGGCCGCGCCGCAGTCCTGCTTGAACAGGCCCACGCCCAGGATGCCCTTGGCGCCCAGCGCCGACAGCGTGCCCAGGTTGTTGCCGCCGCTGCTGCAATCGGCGGGCACGGCGGCGAAGCTGGCCGCGCCGTCGCCGATCACCTGGATCGAGATGGCGGACGCCGTCTCGTCGCCCAGCCTGACGTCGGCCTGGCGCACGGCGCCCCAGGTGTAACCGCTGACGAATTTGCTGCATTCGCCCGCGTTGGCGCCGGACGCCGTCGTCACCTGCGGCAGGGCCAGCGCGGGGTCGAGCGGCGCCAGCAGGCGCAGGCCGTAGGAGCCGGTGTCGACCAGCACGTGGTCGATGGTCTGGCACACGCTGGTGCCGGGACGGCACACGGTCACGTTCACGTAGGGGATGTTGATGGCGCCGCCGGCGCCGGGCGGGCCGTTATCGATCAGCAGCGCGGTGCTGTTGTTGCCGCCGGACGTGGCGGCCACCGTGAGCGTGGCGCTGCCGGTGGCGCTGCCGCCGTCGCCGCTGCAACTGAGCGTGTATTGATAGCTGCCGGCCGCCGTCGGCGCCACGGCCACGGCGCCGCTGGTGGCCTTGCTGCCGCTCCAGGCGCCGCCGGCCGTGCAGGCCGTGGTGTTGGTGGAGGACCAGTTCAGTTGCGCGCTCTGGCCGCTGGTCAGGCTGGCCGGCGTGAGGGCCAGGCTCACCGTCGGTTGCAGCGGCGCCGGGTTGACCGTCACCTTGGTGGTGTTGGACACGCCGCTGCAGGTGATGGTGTAGCTGGCCGTGCCCACGGCCGATGGCGTGACGGCGTCCGTGCCGCTGGTGGGCAGGGTGCCGCTCCATGCGCCCGCGGCGGTGCAGTCGCTGCTGGTGGCGTTGGTGGCGCTCCACGTCACGCTGACCACCTGGCCCAGCGTGACGGTGCTGGGCGAGGCGCTGATGCTGACCACGGCCTGCGTGGCCGGCGTGGGCGTTGGCGTGGCTGTGTTCTGGACGGTGCTCGCGCCGCCGCCCCCGCCGCCGCAGGCGGCCAGCGCCAGGGCGCAGCCGGCGGCGGCCAGTGCGCTGGCGGTGCGCGCGCGCCAGGTGCGCAGGATGGACAACGTGGGCAAAGTCGACAAGGTGGGGGAGGACTGCGGGAGGAATGGCTTGGCCGCCGGCTTCGGTGGTGTCGTCATCGCGCGTCCTTATTCGATGTTGTCGGGGCTGAAGCCGGCGGGCAGTTCGCCCGGTATCCACGCGCGGCCGCTGAAGGCGCGCATGTGGCCGTTGGAGATGATCACCACGTCGGGCCGCTCGACGGCCAGTTGCGAGTGGCCGGCCTTGGGCCGCTGGGCGGCGGCGCCCGTCATGGTGCCGAAGTGCTGGCCCAGCAGCGTGCGCAGGTCGGGCAGGAAGGGGCCGTTCCAGCTGACGGCGAACACGGCGCCGGCCGGGTTCACGTATTCGCGCACCACGGTGCCGCTGTCGAGCGTGGTGGTGCTCACCGTCCACGCGGCCGCGGTTCCGGCCGTGGCGGCGGCCAGGCTGCGCGCCGTGAGCCGGGCCGGCGTGGCGCCGAAATGGGAAGGGGCGCCGCCCAGGGCGGCGTAGGCATAGCCGCAGGCCAGCATCGGCAGCAGTGATAACAACAACGGTAGCAGGGATCTGCGCATGGGCACTCCAGGTATTCCAGGGGGCCGGGGTGGCACGCGACCCCGGCATGCGCCGAGTGTATGACGGCCCGGCGTTGCCTTGAGTTAGGAAGATGTAAGCAGATGTTACCATTCGCCCAAGTGAAAACGGCGTCCCGCGCATCGCTGCGCGGAACGCCGTTGGCGCTGGCTGTCCGTCCACAATCGGGGACGTAACACAATTGGCGAATGTGTTACGTCCCCATTGGTTTTAGAACTTGACCCACAGGCGGCCGAAGTAGGAGGCGCCGTTCAGGCCGAACTGCACGCTGTCGTACTTGAAGCCGTT